>JAKSLF010000014.1 GCA_024401355.1 Bacteroidales bacterium
AGGCATACTGATAACGATAGCCTATGATGAAACTATCGCAAGTGCACCAGCAGATACACCAGCAGATACACCAGCAGATACACCAGCAGATGCACCAGCAGATACACCAGCAAGTGCACCAGCACGTGCACCACAGAATAGAATAGAAAAAGAAATATATAAAGAAAAAGAAATTACAGTTGTGTCGACAACCGTCGACACCCACCCCCCAAAACCTACCATCGATGAAATCCAGCAATACATCACCGACAAGGGATACACCGACATCGACGCCGAGGCATTCTGGAACTTCTATGAATCGAAAAACTGGATGATAGGCAAAAACAAAATGTCTAAATGGAAATCCGCCATCGCCACATGGCACCGCAAAAACCTAATCGAACAAAAACAAAAGCAAAACATAAAACACACCGACAATGACACCAATCAAATCGATAGTCAAAACCGACGACTGTGCAGCTCTCTTCAAAGCACCTACGAAGCTCTCAGAAGCGGCCAGCTCACTTGCTGCAACGACGACATTCGAAGTGTTCGAGAAACGCTATTCGATTGACAACGAAAGCTACTGCGCCGCACACGTCGACAAGGCTATCACCGCACATTCTCCATCTCTCGAAATCGTCTGCGAGGCTTACGGCGAGACCCCTACTATCACCTGGCTCTTCTCGCACCTCGCTAGCCTCCCGTTGTCCACTGGTGTCAACAAGGGCGTCGAGATCACACCGATGCAGATCACTTCCATGGCTCGCACTATCCTCGCCAACTATCCTAAGCTCCGAGTTACGTCGCTACTCGTCTTCTTCTCGCGCTTCAAGGCTGGATACTACGACCATTTCTACGGCTCCTTCGACCCCATGGTCGTGACTACTGCGCTCAACGAATTCGTGCGATGGGAACGCAACGAACGCAACGAAATTCTCTGGCGACAGGCCCGCAACCCTCCACCAAACCAATAATTCTCAATTATCAATTCTCAATTATCAATTCTCAATTAAGAGAGGCTGCTCCACTCGCAGCGCCAACCCGCTTGCCACACTGAGCGACGCTATTATATCCTCCAGCTCCTCGTCTGTCGAGAATTCTGCCGTCAGGCGGTAGTCGAGCCTTGACGCGTCATCAACTGTTATCCTGACGTCGTATGCCTCTTCGATGTCACTGATAATCTGACCTATCGGCGCCTCGTGATATGTCAGCGTCTTGTGGCGAGGCATGTCGAGGACGTATGCGTCGATCATTGCATAGCTGATGCTCGATACTATTATGACGCTTGCGGCTATCGCAATCTTCTGCCACAGCGTGCGTTGGCGCTTGACTTCCACTTCGCGTGGCTGGTCGTCGAGCCTGCTCTTCAGGATGGCATAGTTGTCGTCGGTGGCTCCATATCGCCCCTTGGGAGTATGTGTGAGGCGTGATAGCTCTTCGATGTCGATATTCTTTTTCATGGCTTCTCTCTTTGCGGTTATTGTTCGAATGCGTAATTGTTTTTGGGCTTGTCCTTCATCATCTCATCGAGCTCTTCTTTCGTGAGCCTTTGCAGGTTATACTCGTCAAGCCTTGTCGATGCTGCGGTCGATATGGCAAATATACCACATCCACCCTTGATGTTGCTGTAGACTATCGGCGCGTTCTCCGCAATGCCCGAGCCTGAATATAGATCCAGCTTCTGCAGTCCTGAGAGGTAGTTATACTCGGCTTCGGTGATGCTTCTCACTTTGAATGTCGTCTGGCGCAGCCTGTCTACTGAGTGATTCTCATCTTGCTGGGTGTCTATCTTTAGCGTGTAGCATCCGTTGTCAAAGTAGTTCGAGCGGAATATGTGATATTGGTTCGGTGCCTGCTCCAGCCAGTCTACCAGGTCGTCTGCTGCCGAATCTGCACTCGGCCGTCCATCGGTGAGCGCCATGTCATCATTGCAGTAGAATACTGGGCTGTAATTGTATCTGATGACAGGGCGGGGGTCGAAATAGGTCTGCTGACCAAAATAATATATCGTCTCGTCATCTACTGTCATTCGGTAATAGCGCTTCTCCTTCGTGTGATTGTCGATGCTTATCAGGGTGCGACGAAATGGCTCCATGCTGTACTCTGAGTCATACTGGTGCACTTGCACTCTTTTGGTGATTGCCGTTGTCGATGTGCCTGTTATCTCCAGTGGCTCTGGCACAATGCAGGTCGCGCTGGCTTTCATGCCGAGTGAGTCGCTTGTCGCTTCTAGGGTCACTTCGTCGCCTGACTCGAAGTGGCTCTTGATGACATATCGGTCCGTTGCCGAGGTCACGGTCTCTGCGAGCTTCCCGTTGATGTATATCGCCACTTCGGCATTGCACAGCAGGGTGGCGTAGCTCACTCCCGTAAGGTTCAGCTCCACTATGTTGCTGTCCGCCTCCGCTTCGAAGAGGGCGTTGATGACCATCAGTGGCTCTTCGTCAAATGTTATCTCACCAACCTCGTTCTCACATGCTGATAGCAATATCGATAGGCTGGCCAATGCTGATGCTATAATATCTTTTCTCATGGTAAATGTCGTGTTAGAAATGTAGTGTGTATGAAATTGCCGGAACAATCGGGAGGATTGATGTCTGGTAGAGGGTCGTCTTGTAGCCCTCGTCGACAATCATGCCGTCCACTTCCTTATATTTTGCGTTGCGTTCGGTGCGCACCATGTCTTGGTTGTGGTGGTTATATACGTTGATGATGCTGACGTTGAGCGTGCGCGAAAAGTGCTTCAGCTGCTTGTGGAAGTTGACGCTTATGTCCATCTGGTGCGATGGCTTCAGCCTGTAGTTGTTGCGGCTGTCAAAGTAGTCATACTCTTTGTAGCTTACACGTGCGACATTGTCCGGACTTTGCTTCTTTTGCGGATCTATCAGTATTATGCGTTGCTTGGCCACGGTCTCATACGAACCCGACATGATGTTCCATGTCGCCGCAATGTCTATCTTGTCGTTTATCTTGTGCATCACTACGATGTTGGCTGTGTGGCGACGGTCATATTTATAAGGAAACCATTTCCCGGCATTGACGCGGCTCCCGAATTTCCTGTCGGTCTTCGCTATCGTGTAGCTCAATGCTCCTGTCGTCTTGCCTACGGTGCGTCGTGCCGACATCTCTATGCCTCTCGAGCGACCTCGGCCCTCGGCCACGAGTTCCTGCCAGTTCCTGCTGCTGCCGCTGAATTCTTCGCCGTCTTTGTATTCCAATATGTGACGCATCTCCTTGTAGTATGCTTCCAGCGTGAATTCCCATCCGCTCAGCGCGTTGCTGCTCGCTCCTATCGATACCAGGTTCGACACCATCGGCTTTATGTTCTTGTCGATTGGCACCCATAGGTTTGAAGGTAGCGATATTGGCGCCGACTGCAGCAGGTGTACGTATTGATGCATCATGGCGTATGAACCCTTCAGCCTCCATCCACGGGCTATCTGATAGGCTGCCGAAAGGCGTGGTTCCAGGTTGCTATACACTTTCCCTTTCACGGCAAAGAGGGTAGCGTGGAGTCCGGCCGACATCTGCCACTTCTCGCCTATGCTCATGTCGTCGTCTGCATAGAGGTCAAACTCGTTGCCCTGGGCTTTGTTGTCATGGTTCTTGAAGTTGTCGTTGAATGTCGTGTCGTTGTTCGATGTGTATGAGCTCGACGCACTTATGTTCGGACGGAAGTTGTGGAATATATACTGACCGCCAAATTTCATGTGGTGGTGCGAGGTCGGATGGTAGTCAAAGTCCATGATGCCTGTGAGGTCGTCGATGCCGCTGTTGATGTCCGATTTGAAGTGGGTGGTCTCGGCTGTCGTGTATGGCTGCTCGTGCTTGTGGAAGGTGCCGTCCCAGTCGCGGTAGCCAAGTGCCGTGTACGATGTCGATTCCATATCAGTGAGCTTCACCGAGAAGTTGAACCTGTTGAATGCCAGGGTGGCGTTGCTGAACAGCTTCGGATTGAAGATGTGGTTCCATCTCAGGCTGCTCAGTGTGTTGCCCCATCTCATGTCTGTTTCGAACAGGCTTTTGCTCTCGGTTTCAAATTCGTCAAATCTGTTCTTCTCTTTCGATTTCTCTCCTATTCCGAGCACGTCGCGTCCCATGTAGAACGATGCATAGATGCGGTCCCTGTCGCTGAATATGTGGTTCACTTTGGCGTTGATGTCATAGAAGTTGAGCTTGAACATGCTGATGTCGGGCTCTTGAGCTTTCATTATCGGTCCAGCAATAAGGTCGAAATAGCTGCGTCGGGCGCTCACGATGAACGATGTCTTGTCCTCCTTTATCGGACCTTCTACTGAGAGGTGACTCGACAATGTGCCTATCTGTGCCATTCCATGGTAGTTGTGCATGTCACCGTCCTTGGTCCTCACGTCTATGACCGACGAAAGGCGTCCGCCATAACGTGCTGGAAATGATGCCTTGTAGAAGTCTACATGCTTCACCGCATCTGGTGTGAAGGCCGACATGAATCCCAACACGTGGTCAATGTTATACATCGGCACTCCATCCAGCAGATATAGGTTCTGGTCCGGACTGCCACCTCTGACGTGCACTCCACTCGTCCCTGCCATGCCTCGCTGCACTCCTGGCATCGACTGGATTGCTTTCAGCACGTCGGGCTCACCCAGCAGCGCCGGCTGCTTCCTTATCATCTCCACGGGTATGGTCGTCGCTCCTGTGCGGCTGCTCGCTGCGCCAGTCTCTGGACGGTCGGCTTCGACGGTTATCTCTTCTATCTTGTTGTCTGCCGTGAGGTCGAATGTCATCGACATGTCCTCACCGACGATAATGTCATGTTTCTGTGCCTCATAACCTATATATGATACGTGCAGCGTCCTTGTTCCCTCATGAAGTGTGAGGGAGAAAAATCCGTAGGCGTTGGTCACGGTTCCCTTGTGCTCGTCGAGGGCGTAGACTGTAGCTCCGATAAGTGTCTCTCGCGATGTCTTGTCTTTCACGTAGCCGCTCAGCGTGTATGTCCTGTTGCCTGTTGTGGTGGTGTTGTTTGTGCTCTTGCTGTCGCTCTGACTTTGACTCTCACTCTTACTCTTTTTCTTGGTCAGGGTGATGTGCTTTCCGCTGATGCGGTAGTTGATTCCGTTGGGGGTCATCAGTTTCTTGAGCACGTCTTCGAGTTGGGCGTTTTTGATGTCGATCATCATCGGCTTTTCGAATGTGATGTCCTGGCCATATACAAATGTCATCTCTGTCTGCCTCTGTGTAGCCCTGACGAAGTCGTCAAGCGTCGCATTGCGCATGTTCAGTGTTATCTCCTGCGCTCTTGCCGATATCGAGATAAATAGAATCGCTAATGCCTTAAGTATTGTTTTCATCTTCTTTTTTGGTTGTTTCAATTATTAAGACACGCGTCGTCGTGGTATTCCCTATTCAATTTCTGATTTTTTTCTATAATATCATCATCATGTATGTTTTCAGTCCGTTCGAAGCATTGTCCATATATTTCTCTATGGCACTTCTTATCTGCTTGGTCGCCTTCTGTATCTGGGCGTCTACTGTCTTCTGGCTGATGTCTAGTTGTTCGGCTACCTGGGCGTATGTCATGCCGTCTTCTTTCACCATCGTGAATATCTCGCGACATCTCTCTGGCAGGGCATACAATGCTCTCTCATATTGGGCAAATAGCTCTTCGTCAATGATTTTCTGCTCTGGCGTGTTGTCGTGGCTTGCTGATGCTTCGTCTATCTCTTCGTGCTGGTCGAGCTTTGTTTTCCTGAGGTGGTTGAGTGCCATGTTCTTGGTGGCTATGAAGCAGTAGGCCATGAAGTCTGTTGGTATGATCATTGTCTTCCTTCGGTTCCAGAGGGCTGCCAGTACGTCTATGGCTATTTCACGGGCACTCTCATCCTCCTTCACGTAATAGTATGCCGTGCGGAATATGCGCTCGTATGAAACGTCGTAGATGTAGCGGAATGCTGTCTCCGAGTCTTGTTCCTTTATTTGTTTTAGGGCTTCTGAAATGGTCATGGCAGGCATTATAAAAAAAACGGGCAGAGGTGTTAAGCCGTCTGCCCGTTCCTATATTGGCTCCCTATTAGAGGTTAGCGACTGTGTGATATACGTTTGTTACGTCTTCGTCCTCGTCAAACTTGTCAAGCAACTTCTCGAGAGTGACCTTCTGCTCGTCTGTTACTTCCTTTGTCTCGTTTGGAATACGCTCAAACTCTGCACTTACGAGTTCATAGCCGTTCTCTTCGAAGTACTTCTGGAGTGATGCATAGTGCTCTGGCTCACCATATACTGTGATTGTGTTCTCCTCCTCGTCCTTGTAGAGTTCGTCTACACCGAAGTCGATGAGTTCCAACTCGAGCTCTTCCATGTCTACACCTTCCTTTGCCTTCACTGTGAAGACTGTCTTGCGTGTGAAGAGGAAGCTCAAGCAACCACTTGTACCAAGGCTACCACCAAACTTTGTGAAGTATGAACGTACGTTCGCTACTGTACGTGTGTTGTTGTCTGTTGCACACTCTACGTAGATCGCAATACCGAATGGACCATAACCTTCGAATACTACCTCCTTGTAATCGCTGGTATCCTTTTCTGTCGCCTTCTTGATTGCACGGTCGATAGTATCCTTTGGCATACCTGCTGACTTCGCTGAAGCAATGATTGTACGAAGACGGCTGTTAAGGTCTGGATCTGGACCACCGGCCTTTACGCACATTGTTATCTCCTTACTGAACTTAGAGAATGCCTTACTGTTCTTGCTGTTACGCGCCATGATACGCGCCTTACGATATTCAAACGCTCTTCCCATTGTAGGATTATATCTTTAATGTTATTATTCTTGTTACGTATTTGTGCTTTTTCGCACTTCGCGGTGCAAAATTAATTGAAAGTCAGTTAATATCAAACAAAAAACGTCTTAAAGTTGCGTCTTCGCTTGTCATTTGCCTTTCTTCTTCGCAAACCGCTCTACTTCTGGAGCCGCTTTTTCCATCTCGTTGTAGAACTCTTCTCCCCAGGCTCTGATGATCGGCTCCTTAAGAAATTTATATACCGGCACACCTAATTTCTCACCCAAAACGAATGCTGGTTCACAACACAGGTCCCACTCGTGAAAGTTCAGTGCGTCAAACGATTTGTAGTGAGTGACACGTATCGGATACAGATGACACGAGATAGGCTTTTTGAAGTTTATCTTGCCGTCGTTGTATGCCTGCTCGATTGCACATTTCCATGTGCCGTCTTTGTCTCGTGTCGTGTAGACACACTCGCGACCATTTATGATCGGGGTCACTTTGTCGCCATCTTCATCCACTACCCACTTGCCTTGACGAGCAATCTCTTCCTTCTCCTTTTCGTTCAGGTATGGCTCTACTTGCGGATATATCTCCTCCAGTATGCGTGTCTCCTCTTCTTCTAGGGGCGCTCCTGAATCTCCTTCGTCGCAGCATGAGCCTTTGCACTTCGCTATGTCACATACATACTTGCGAGTGAATATCTCAAAGCCTATTACTTTGTCGTCTATCTGAATCATGAATGTTGTTTGATTGTGGTCTCGAAACATTGTGAAACAAAAATTGCCACACTTCTATATGTGGCAATCTTTGTTGCTTATTTTATCGATGCATTTCAACATGCTTCAATTTTTTACTTCTCGTCTGCTGGCTTGTCCCAGTCATCAACGAGGATTCGTCCGCAGTACTCACATACGATAATCTTCTTGCGAAGACGTATGTCAAGCTGGCGCTGAGGTGGAATCTTGTTGAAGCAACCACCACATGCATCACGCTGTACTGTTACTACGGCAAGACCATTGCGTGCACCAGAACGTATTCTGTTGAAGGCGTTAAGAAGTCTCTCGTCGATGTTCTTGCTGATGTCGCTTACTTTCTTCTCAAGTTTCTCTACATCACCCTTTGTCTCTTCCTCGATTGTCTCAAGTTCCTGACGCTTGCTCTCAAGGTCTATGCTGCGGTCCTTTACGAGCTCATGCACTTCCTCAAGCTGCGACTGCTTCTTATCCATGTCCTGAACATGCTCTCTGATCTTCTTCTCGCAGAGCTGCTTCTCCAGGTCCTCGTATTCTATCTCCTTGCTGATGGCGTCATATTCGCGGTTGTTGCGGACACTCTCCTGCTGAGCCTGATACTTGTTGATCTTCATCTCAGCTTCCTTTATTGCATTCTTTCGAGCTACAATGTTGTTGCTCAGTGTCTGCACCTCTTCCTCAAGGTTTGCTGCACGTGTCTGTAAGCCTTCGATCTCGTCTTCGAGGTCCTGAACCTCAAGAGGAAGTTCGCCACGGATTGTGTGAATCTTGTCAATCTGTGTGCAGACTTTCTGAAGATCGAACAGCGCCTTGAGCTTCTCCTCAATAGTGACTTCCTTAGTTTTCTTTTCAGTTGCCATATTTCGTTTTTTTACTTTCTTTTATCGCGAATAGTATTTTATTACATTACTACATGTTGTAGATATGCAGAGTGCAAAGTTAGAAAAATTTATTTGTCGCTCTGCAAATTTTTTCATAAGAATGTCCAAAAAAAGTTTTTTACATGCTTCTTCACTCTCATAATGCCCCACATCGGTTATCATCATGCGTCCTTCTGCCTGCTGAAACTGGTGATATTTGACGTCACCTGTAACGTATGCGTCCGCTTTCGCTTTTATCGCATCTGTGATAAACTCACTTCCCGAACCTGTGCAGATGGCTACTCGTTTTACCTTGTGACCATATTCACTATGACGTATCGTTTCACAACCCAGTCGCTCCGCCAATAACCCAAGAAATTCATCAGCCTCCATCGCTCTCTCCATCGTGCCTATCACACCATATCCTATTTCTGCATCGCCCGGCTCTGGTATCAAAGGCTTCATCTCGCATAGTCCTAGCTTTTCACCAAGCACTTTGCTTAACCCTTCGGAACTCTTGTCGGCCGGCGTGTGAAAGGCACATATCGCTATGTCATTCTTGATGGCTGATATTATTGTCCGCTCCTCGTCAGTATTCCCATTGATACGTTTCGTACCTCTAAAAAGAATAGGGTGGTGCGACACTATCATGTTGCAACCTCTCTCTACGGCTTCTTCAACTCGCTCACTTGTGATGTCAACCGTAAATAATATCCCCTTCAACAACCTGTCCCGGTTGCCTATTATCAATCCTGAATTGTCCCACGAGTCTTGAGTCGACAATGGGAACGCTTCATTCAGAAGTTCTACTACGTTGGATATTTTTATTGTCTCTGTCATCAAGTTTGTGCTCGAAGTTACCTTTTACTGGTTGTTGTCTGGCAAGGCGTCACGCATTTGTGTCACTATATATCTCAACTTCTTAAGTCTCTCTATAAGTTCTGTCTCTTTCGCCGTGTCGTCTCGCTTGTCTCTCATCGTCTGCTTGGCACCTTCGAGTGTCATGCGTCGCTCCTTCAGCAGATAATATATCGTCTTCAGGTTCTTTACATCGTTCGCCGTAAACATACGATTGCCTTTGGCATTGCGATGTGGCTTTATGACGCTGAACTCATTCTCCCAGAATCTTACTGTCGAGGTCTCTACACCAAGCATCTTCGATACTTCACCTATGGTATAGTATAGTTTTCCCGGCTTGAGTTCTGCCTCATTCATGTTTTGCTCGGTGTCGTTCATTGCTCTTGGGTGTTGGTGGTTTCTTCTTCGTCTGTGACTATCAGACGGTCAAGGGCCGACTTCTGGAATAGCGTAGGGTAGTCTTCTATAAACCTACCCATGACAAACCTTATGGCTCCTTCACGTATTACCGACGTCCTCGATTCCGATTTGTATCGTTTGCAATAGTCGTCTATTGCCTCGAGTTCTCGGTCAGACAGGGTGATGGTCACTCTGTTGTTACGTGGTTCTTTATATGCTATTCTTTTTTTCATTCGGCTTCTTTGTCTTTGCAAATTTATGAAAAAGTTTTAACTTCGTGAAATTCAGCGAAGAAAAACTTTTTACAATGGCGCTCCATCGTATATCGACTCCAATGTGTATGCTTCGTTTTCTTCGTTATATCCTCTCGTCATTGCCTGAGTCGCCTCCTTCGCATCGTCATTCAGAAACAGACCATTCGATCTGTCGAACAGTCCCGACTGCTCCTGCCCTGCACCGCTATATCCATTGTCCCAGTATATCATTGCCAAGCCGTTCTCTTTGGCTGCTTTGGCTATATATTCAAGGTAGTATCTGCGGAATGATTCTGCTCTTTCGTTGTCTCTCCTCACGCATCCTACTTCACCAAAATATACCGCAATGCCTTTGTCGACAAATGCTTCCCTTATTTTTGCAAATGTCTTTTTCATCCCTTCTTCATCGCCATATTTGTCTGCTTTCTCTTTGTCTGCTGTATGACCCCATTCGCTATATTTGTCCGATAGCGTGTAGTCAAATGGGTCGTAATAGTGCATCGCTACTATTATCTTGTTCTCTGCAGTGTCTCGGGGCATGATGAGGTGTTCTATTGTCAGCGATGGGTTGGTGACGTAGCCTGGCACTGCCAGATATCTGTCTATGTTCTTTCCACCACTCGACCTTACGGCATCAACGAATACCTGGTTCCAGTGGTTCAGCACTTCATATTGGCGTCCGTCGTCTTTCCTGTTTTCACCCCAGCCCCAGCCGCCGTCGTGTATCTCGTTGAATGCTTCGAAGATCAGGAAGTCACCTTTGCCTTCAAATCTCTCTGCTATTTGCTTCCACATCGCTGCGATCTGCTGTTCAATAGCTTGGTTTGCTGAATCCGATTTCGCCGCTTCACGTATGTTGAGCCAATGCTGGCTGTCTGCTCCATCATGGTGTATGTTTATTATTGCTTTTAGTCCTGCTTCTTCTGCCCAACCGACTATTTCGGCTATTCTTTCCATCCATCTGCTCTCTATCTTGTAGTCTGGAGCTTCGCCTACGTGTCCCAACCATGTTATCGGTATGCGTATGGTGCTGAATCCTGCTGCCGCTACGCTGTCTATCAAGGCTTGGGTGCAGGCTGCATTGCCCCAGCTTGTCTCTTCCGCAACTCCGTCTTTGTATGCGTCCAGCTGATTTCCTAGGTTCCAGCCTATGCCAATGCTTTGTGCTATGCTTCGTGAACTTTCGCCGTTTATGACGCTTTTGACTGTCGTCGCCTCTTTCTGCGATGGTGCACACATGCTCATCATCATTGCTATTCCAGCTGCTATGCCTGTAAGTCTTTTCATTTTTTTATTTTCTTTATTAGATTGTGCTAAGATGTTTCTTGTTGTTGCGGTGATTACTTGACGTTTATCGACATCAGCAGATCACTCCTGTAGCCTCCTCCTATTATCTTTGAGTATCTCATGCCAAGGTTCACTTTGTATGGTAGTCTCAGCCAATGGCTCTCCATCCACACTTCTGCTCCTGTCGTTCTGTATTTGTATAGTTTCGCATCTTCTTTGGCGTATGGTCTGTATTTTACTCTTTCTGCGTCAAAGAATAATCGTGCGTTTACTCGTTTTATATAGCATATCGGTCCAATGCTCCAGTCTGGATTGAATAGTGGCATTGTATAGTTCGCTTTGAAGAGTGCCAGTTTGTCATTCCTGATTCGTTTCGTTCCTCGTGCTATGTCTGTTGCATCACCAAGCAATGCTGCATATTCATATCCGTCTATTGCCTTTAGGTTCCCACCCACGTTCTTTTTCTGGTATTGAAGGTCTACTCTGATGCTGTGATGCCTCCAGAATCCAGGAAGATATACTGTCGCCATCGCATATCTGTTGTTGCCCATGTTGTTGCCTATCGGTGTGTACATTAATCCTCCTTGCAATGATATCCCAAGTCTATATTCCAAGTCCCTCTCTGCAAGTGACTTTATAATATATGTACGTAAGTCATATCTGACTGCACTATATTTTTTCTCCAGCGCCTTGTGATATTCTATTTCGCTCCACATCGGTACCATTATTGGTGGGAATTTCATCTTCCACATTGTCATCTTCTGCGTTCCAATGGTTATGCCACTGTATTTGTATTTCTCTAATGACAATGATGGTGTGACTCCCATTACAAAGCTGCCTCTGTTGGTGCCAAGTGGTAGGTATATGCGACCGCTCATCTTCATGTTTTTCTGCCTGTCGTCATACACGTATCGTATTCCTGTAGTGTCGCTTGTCATCAGCATGTCGTCCATCTTGTAGTCGTAGTATCCCCACGATGCTTTAAGGTCTATCTTCGGCATCAGACCTGTATATGTGTATTTCGCAAAATACCTGTCCTCATGGTCTTTCCCCCAGTTCATTCCTACCGAAAACAACGATGTCCCTAATGTGTTTTGTGATGCAATGGATACGCCTGTCCTTACTGTGTTTGCATTTGCGTCTACTATGATTGGACCCCAACTGTGAATGTTGAACAGATGAGCTATTCGTCTGTATCTGTGTGGTTCTTCGCTCTTGATTTTTTCTTGGCGTTGCTTCTTCCAACCGTCCATCTGCTTGTGAGCTTGTTCCGACAGTCTGTTTGCCACGTCTCTCATCGGTGATATAGGTTCGTCTGATGCACGTGTCGACAGCGATGTGTACACTATTTTGTATCCGCTTTCCGAATAGTCAGAATAGATAAGTGTGGTGTCGTTTACGCATGGCCATGCTGCTCCATATTTTGCCGACGTTATTCTATATGCTTCTTCGCCTTCTTTTTTTGTGTATATGTTGTCTATGCCTGTTGCATCCGAGGTGTAATATATTGCTCCTTTGTGCGATGTCAGATGACGTATGTTTTCATATCTATAATCGGTTATTGTCTTTCTCTCTCTTCCCTCAAGGTCTGTTGCTACTATCGCTTTGCCCTTGTCTGTCAATGATATATATGCTATCGTCTGGTCGTCTGTCCATGTTGTCGATGTCGCCTGTTCCAAATCTTCCAGTGGCAGTTCTGCAACAACGCCATTTTTGCTTAGGTCATATATTATGATTGTCTGGTTGCCGTCGTCTAGTGTTTTTATCGCTGCTATTTTTTCACCGTTGGGCGATATTGATGGCGACGAATATCTTCCTCCTTTGAGTAAGGTTCTCTTGTGGTGTCCATAGCTGTCGCATGCCATTAGTTGGTTTTCGCTGGCATTGTCCCATCGTGGGTCCATTCTGTATTCACACCATACTATCAGTCTTTCTGATGCAGCTATTTTTTTGTCTGGTCTGATCTGCGTAGATGCTATTTTCTTTCCGTTAATGTCTACTATTGCCGGAGTCTTCTCTGGTGTCTCTTGATAGGCTATTAGTTTGTCTCCTGCATATTGTGCTGATATATACTCTTCATAGTCGTATTGTAAGGTCGAGAGTGGCTTGTATTCTGTAGTTTTTATCGTCTTGTCCTGGTTCTCCCACTTCTTCTCCCATTCTCTCATCGCTTCTTTATATAGTGCCACTTTTCTGCTTCCCGTGTCGTGCCTCAAACTTCTGTTGAATGGAGTGAAAGAGAAACTCTGACGTCCTACTTTTTGCAAGGCATTGTCCCAAACTCGCTCGTTGTATTTTAGTTTCGCATAGCTCGTTATAAGATATCCCATGTTATAGTATGTAGGTATTCTTCGCTTGTACGAACCCAAATATGCCTGGTCGTATGTTGGTGTGTTATTGCTCATTGCTAAGGCTCTCATCTCCTGCTCGAAGTCGCCCATTCGTCCTCTTCCTCCTTCGGTGAGTGCTGTTTCGCTGACAACAGCATCTCCTTCAAGCATCCATAGTGGTACGTATACTCCCAGTACTGCACCTATTGCTTGTTCGCCAAACAGAATATATAGAAACTTTGAGAATCCTTGGTTGATTGTTGATGTCTGCACCGCATGTCTGTATTCATGTGCTATGAGATGCGTCATCCATGGCACACAGTCTCCATCACTTTGTCCGTATGTGTATAGTTCCATCCTTTGTGGAGCCCAACTTACCAGTCCGTTGTTTCTTGCGGCTCTCGAATGTAGCATTACGTCTATCTTGGGTGGACGGTGACCGGCAATTGTCGTGCTTTGCTCGACTATGCTGTCCATCTGCTCTGCTAGCCTTTCGGCCCAGCCTTTCATTGGTATGTCGTATATGATTCTGTATCGATCGCTATTCTTCTGCATCAGTTTCATACTGTGTGGATCATCACCTGTCGAGAAGTATTGTCCATATACGACAAGTGAATGCATCAGTAGCAATATGTATAGCAGAAGATGCCTCATTGAAAAAATGCGGATGTGGATAGTCGTCTGGTTATATGACCAGATGTATTATTTTCTTTGTCTCGAAAAATTCCTCTTCGAAATATGCCTGAAGGTTGTATACCACCGCTCTGTCGCCAAATGGTGCAACTTCATCGTCAAAGTCTCCACCCTTCAGATATAGTATGCCGTTTGCACAAGCATTTTTGTCCTCTTGGCTGACGAGGTGTCGTGTCATTTTGACAAAGTCAGGGAAGGCTGTTACTGCACGGCTTACTACAAAGTCAAATTTCTCTTTTATCTGCTCTGAGCGGCTTTGCATCGCTCTTACATTTTTCAGTCCTAATGACTGGGCAACTCCTTCTACAACCTTTATCTTTTTGCCTATCGAGTCTACTAGCAGGAAGTCAACTTCAGGATACATTATTGCTAATGGTATGCCCGGAAATCCTCCTCCTGTACCAACATCTATTATTTTTGTTCCCTTGACAAACGATGTGTATTTCGCTATTCCCAACGAGTGAAGTATGTGACGTTCCTCTATCTGCTCAATGTCTTTTCTTGATATGACATTGATTTTTGAGTTCCAGTCAGCATATAGTGATGGCAATTGTGCAAACATTGCCTTCTTCTCTTCGCTAAGGTCTTTGAAGTATTTCTCGATTAAGCTCATTCTTCGTCTGTTGTGAATATGTCATCTTCTTCATCTTTGCCAGAGATGTCCATGCTCTTCTTCCTCTCTTCTGCTGTTTCTGTGTTCTTTAATATGTGAAACAACAATTCTCTCGAGCGGAATAGCTGGGCTTTTACTGTGCCAAGCGGTAGATCCATTTGTTTGCTTATCTCTTCGTATGACAATTCCTGGAAGTATCTCATCTCAACCAACTGCCTATACCTTGGCTTGAGTTTCTGAACCACACTTCTTACAAGCTGGGCTATCTGCGCCTTTATCATAGCTTCTGCAGGGTCCAGTCCTTCATCCATGACTGTAAGAGGTTTCGAATCCTCCTTGTCTGGCGATTCGTCGTCCAGTGATACTATAATATTCCTCTTCTTTCTTAGGAAGTCAATGCCATTGTTTGAGGCTATCTTGAACAGCCATGTGCTGAATGCATAGTTTGGCGAATATTGGCGTATGTTTTTGAATGCTTTGCCGAATGCCTCTATTGTGAGGTCTTCTGCATCACTCTTGTTGTTCACCATTTTTAGCAGCATGAAGTATATAGAATCTCTATACCTCGCCATGAGTTCTCCGTATGCCAACTGATCACCATCAATTGCACGATGAACTAGGTCAAGGTCATACTTCGCCTTGTCCGAGTGAACTACTATGCGGGCAGTAGTCTCTTCTTTCTCGCTGAATCTCATGTCTCCAAGCGACATGTCGTCGGCTTTGTCGGCCTGATTCTGCGATGATGAATATTGATCGTTTACTTCCACGTGTCTCGGTGTTTGCTGGTTACACTCCTTAGCCATACAAATGCCTGTATCCATGGCACTAGTATGTCCATTATCATTGTATGCTGCCACAATCCTTTCTCACCCATGCGTCTCTGTGCAAGGCCAAGTGATATGTGCATTACTATCTCTCTAACTGCCCATATCGATGCTGCAATGATCTTTACGTCCATGTCACCGAATATTAGCAGTCCTATTGTCCCCAATAGCATAAGCTGACGAGTCACAACTTCCAAGCCAAGCATTATTTTTATTGGAGTAGGGTAGTATGGCGCTGTCGTTAGATGACGAGATTTCTGCGCTACCCAGTCATTCCATGTGTGCTGTGGCTCGCTTGTCGTATGTGATTCCGGGGTATAACATATTGCCGTATTCTTTCTTGTGCCGACTTCACTTACAAACATGTCATCGTCACCAGACAATACTTGAAGGCTCCTTCTGAATTTTGAACTTTGGTTGTATAGCGATTTCGTATATGTCATGTTCCTTCCCACTCCCATGAATGGTCTCCATGCTACTGCATATCCGAAATACTGTACTGCATTCCAAAATGTCTCGAAGCGTATGAAGAAGTTTAAGAATCCCTTCTCTTTCTCATACTTGCCATATCCAATGACCATCTCCTTCCCGTCCAGATAGTTGTCCGATAGTTCGCGCAACCATCTGTTAGAACATGGTCTGCAGTCTGCATCAATGAATACCATCCTTTCGTGTTTGGCGGCTTTGATACCTACTGTTACTGCAAGTTTCTTGCCATGTCTGAATATGCTGTCTATTGGTATTGACGTATAGTAGAAGTCTGGATAACGTGATTTTAGTTCTGCCAAAACCATTGGAGTGTCATCCGTAGAGCAATCGTCCACTACTATAACCTGGAATTCTCTGAAATCCTGATTATATAGCATTGGTATCAGTTCTTTAAGATTGCTGGCTTCGTTCTTTGCGCATATTATCACCGACATTGGCTCGCCCTTCGTTGAACGCTCCGGATGTCTGCGTATTCTGAACATGAAAAAGAACCAGTAAAATAACTGAAAGGCTCCAACTGCTCCTAATACTGCTGTTAAATATATATATATGTTTGCCACTTGTTGTATCCTAATTCTTTGCAAAGATATTGAAACAATTTAAAATCTTTGCCGTATGTGGTGTTTTTTTTAATCTTTGCCTACCAATGTGCCATCTTCATTGGTGCCAAGTTCTTTGTCCAGCTCTTTTTCTGCTTTGAGGTATTTCTGACTCAAAAGTGCCATGAAGTGACTTATCCTCATCATTGCATTGGTCGTGTCTGCCAATATCGTCTTCTTCTGTAGTTTCAGCAGGAAGAAGTCATATATTGTTGCTAGAGCCAGTTCAATATGGTGCATTTTCTCTCCTTCCGGCATTTTCTTCTGCACTGCCGACAAGTCCGCCCATGCATTCTGAAATGCATTTTGATATGCCAACTCCGAGTTCTGTGTCAACAGATAAAGATGATAGTTGTATACGTCGTCGGCCAACGATTTTATTATCTGCAGATGACCACTTTTCTCTTTGTGTTCAAGCTTCATCATCTCTGTCAGATTGTCCCACCAGTCATACACTTCTTTCTGTTTCGCTTCATCAGTGATGCCATATTGACTTATGACTGTGGCGTTTATCTTTGACATGTCTAGGCCATTTGCTCTAATGAGGTTTTCTACCTGCCACATGTATAGGATATACTCCACTATGTTTTCCTGTCTCTTCGCTTGTGCAATTATCATTTCTCGTCCTCCTCACTCCAGATGTTTGATATGTCATCGTCATCTTCGTCACCATCAAAGTCAAAGCTTCCTTCAAATATCATGTCGTCTGGTACTTGCTCGCTGTCAAAGTAGTTGTCCAGTTCTCGTCTCTCTTTCTTTGTCGGACGTCCCAGGCCTTTCCTTCTGTTCATGCTCATTGCCAGTTTCTGAAGCTCTATTATCTCAAGCTGATCCTGTGGGGTCACCTCTTTGATATGCTCTGGCACTAGCTTCGCTCCCATTCTGTTTTGGGCCAGCTGTATTATTTCAAACGATCTGACGGCTGGTGCTACTTTTACGTCTATCACTTCACCTGTCTTTACGTTTCTCGAACCTTTGACTTGCGCTCCATTCATCATTACTTTGCCTTTCTTGATGGCGTCTGCTGCTATCGAGCGTGTCTTGAAGATTCTTACTGCCCATAAGAATTTGTCTATTCTGACCTGGTCTGGCTTTCCCATTTCTCCCTGTTTTTCTCTTATTTATTGTTGTACTGTGTCATGGTCAGCTGAAGTCCTATCGCCACGAAACTTTTTATCATCTCTACTGCTACTTTGATTCTTTCTTCTAGCAGAGGCTTCTCTTCTTCTGTCCATTTGCCAATAACAAAATCCACTTGACCTCCTTGTCTGAACTCATTGCCAAGTCCGAAACGTATGCGTGCATAGTTCTGCGTGTTTAGCAATGCGTTGATGTTTTTCAGTCCGTTATGTCCTCCATCGCTGCCTTTGCCTTTCAGTCTGAGCGAGCCAAATGGTATGGCAAGGTCGTCTACTATCACTAGCAGGTTTTCAAGAGGTATCTTCTCTTGCTGCATCCAGTAGTTAACTGCTTTGCCGCTAAGGTTCATGTATGTGTTTGGCTTCAGCAGTTTCAATATGTGACCACGCATCTTTACTTCGGCTACTGAGCCATAGCGCTCTTCGCTCCATTCTGCCCCCTGGTCTTTGGCAAATGCCGAAACTACGTCAAAGCCTATGTTATGTCTTGTGTGGGCATATTCGTCACCTATGTTGCCAAGCCCTACTATCAGATACTTCATTGCCGATTGTCTATGTCAATTAATCAAGTATGTCCTCTATCACTTCTGTAAATACATCTGCAAGTTTAGCTCCGCTCGCCTTTATCTGCTGTGGTATGAAGCTTGTTGCTGTCATGCCTGGTGTCGTGTTGACTTCCAGCAGATATGGCTCGCCTTTCATTATTATGAAGTCTATTCTTGCAATGCCTTTCATGTTCATGATGTCATATACTTCCGAGGCTATCTTCTGAACTTTGTCTCGCTCCGTGTCTGGTACTCTCGCTGGAGTTATCTCCTGTGTTTTACCAGGTGTGTATTTTGCTTCATAGTCAAAGAATTCATTGCTGCTCACCACTTCAGTCAATGGGAAGATTACTGTACGCTTCTTGGTCTTGTATAGACCGCAGGTCACTTCTGTACCATCAAGGAACGATTCGATTACAACGTCTTCACATTCTGTAAATGCTTTCTCTATGGCTGGTGTCATCTCCTCCACTTTCTTCACTTTGCTTACTCCAAAGCTCGAACCTGCAGCACTAGGCTTTACGAAGCATGGCAAGCCAAGTCTTTCTGCTATTGCTTTCGCATCGTATTCTTTGCCTTTCTTTACTATTACCGAGTCTGCCACTTTTATACCGAACGATCTGAGGTATGAGTTGCAGACGAATTTGTCGTATGTCATCGCCGATGTCAGTGCAGGACATGTTGAATGCTTCAAACCGATCATTTCGAAATATCCTGTCATCTGGCCATTCTCTCCAGGAGCTCCATGGATGGTGATATAGGCAAAGTCTATCTTTGTCTTTTCTGCCCCTTTGCTAAATGAAAAGTCAGATCTGTCAATAGGGTAGTGCACTCCATCAATTACTGCACTCCATTCTTCTCGTGAGATGAATACTGGGATGAGGTTGTACTTCTCTGCGTCTATAAATGTCAAGAGTCCAGCAAGGCTTTTCTCTGAAACAACGGCCTCCGATGAGTAGCCGCCATATACTATTGCTATATTTTTTTTCATTTTTCTTCTTCGTATTGTTGTTTTTCTAAACTAGCCACAAATATAAAACTTTTCAGTGTGTTTTTCCTAT
Organism: Bacteroidales bacterium; assembly: GCA_024401355.1. Classification (GTDB taxonomy): domain Bacteria; phylum Bacteroidota; class Bacteroidia; order Bacteroidales; family Marinilabiliaceae; genus W3P20-009. The sequence goes on from JAKSLF010000014.1 coordinate 19,447, forward strand.
TTGTATTGCTATTTGTTATTAAAAACGAAAAGCAGAGACGTCATTTCTAAACGTCTCCACCTTCCATTTGTTCATTGTCAATTCCCAATCGTCAGTTTGATTAGTGCCATCTGTTTCTCACGTTGTTGCTCTTTCTCCTTGACGATCCGTTGTCCTTCGCCTTCTTCCTCTCGAAGACGTACACTCCTCTCAGTCCGACGTCAAATATTCCGACGTTGCTGACGTACGAGTCTGTCAGTGTCCTGACCACCACCAGTGTCGGTGTGTTCGTGTCTCCGTCAATCTTCGAAGGGTCGGCCTCTGTGAATTTGTCTCCCTTGGCGTCGAAGTTGTCTATCAGTCCGTAGTCTACATACACACCTACCTGTATCTTTCCTCCCAACACCTTGAATGGAAGTTCATATCCAGCTTCGAGTGCTGCACATAGGTTGAAGTTTGCCGCCTCGAGCTTGGCCTTTGTGTGGTTGTCGTCTGTGGCAATCACACCGGTCACTTTCTCTCCCGAGATGCTCACTCCAAGGTCATCGTATGTGGCTGTCAGTTGAGGGTTGCTCATCTTCTGCTCGTATCTCGACATGACTGGGAATCCTACCTTGACACCAAGGTTCACAACGAAGTTCTTGTAGTATGCCGCACACATCACAGGCACTTCTGCCGACAACTGTCTGTCTGTCTCCTTCACCTTGTCTGCTGTCACGTGATATGTCAGCTTGTTACCCTCCGAGTCTGTTGCCGGATATTCAAGGTCTATCGGCATCGACAGCGAGTTCTGCTTGTATCCAGCAGTGACACCAGTTCTGATACCCAGCGACGGGCCCTGCCATTTCTTCGCGAAGTAGATTGTGAAGATTCCTTCCGCTGCTCCGTCAATGCCCTTGCCTGCATCACTGCTCACTCCACTGGTCTCCTGCTTCATGGTTCCCATGCCCACTCGCAGTCCTGCTCCAAGCGACCATCTCATGGCCGAATCATCGTTCCTCTGGCCCATGGCTTCCCCTGCACTGAGCAGGAGAAGTATGGCCGCGTATATTGTCTTTTTCATTTTTCTGTTTTCCTTTTGGCTTCACTCATTATTTAACGATGTACTTTATAGAATGCTCCTCGCCGTCTGTGATGATGTTGACGATATACATTCCGTTGTTGTCCTCGGCCTGCAGGTCGAATGTCTCAGTGTCCTGTGTGTTGATTACTCTCAACAGGCGGCCGTTGATGTCATACACTGCAATTGTAGCCTCGTCGGCAAGTCCCTTGATTTTGAGTGTCTGACCACGGTATGCTCGTGTCGGTGCCATCGACACTGTTGCCTTCTTGCCTGCGAAGTAGAACACTTCTGTGCGGTATCTTTCCTTGGCAGTCTCAATCACTGCATAGTAGTCTCCGCTTCCCTTCAGGTTTGTCTCCGATGTGAAGTACAATCCGCTCTTCACCTCTTCGTCATCCTTGATTGCGTTGTCGTCGCATGGGTCATCGAGTTCACCGACTACCTTATACCACTTGACCATCGAGTCGTCAATTGTCTCACCCTTGGCCTCAAGGTCGTTCTTGTCTACTATCAACAACCAATTGTAGTATGCCACTGCCTTGGCTGTCTTGTAGTATCCACATGCTGTCTCTGCAAATGTGGCCTCTATTTCAACATCCTTTTCTGGCATGTCAAATACAATCGGTTCGTCATCTGATATTGTCAGATACTCTCCGTTGATGCTGATGTATTCCAATGCATATCCATCGTTAGGCTTCACAATCACTGTTACCTTGTCACCATATCCGGCTTCACTCTTGTCGGTAACAACTGTACCGTTTTCAGTTCCCTTTATGGTGATAGAGTAGAGTGTCTTCGCAAATGTAGCCTCTATCTCTACCTTCGATGCAGGCATTTCAAATGTGAATGTTCCATCTTCTATGCCTTCCTGAGGCTTACCATTGATTGCGATGCTTTCCAGAGTGTATCCCGATGCAGGCTTTGCTGTCACTGTGACTTTGTCTCCTGCACCAGCTTCACTCTTGTCTGCTTCGAGGGTTCCGTTCTCTGGCTCCTTAACGATTATCGGATATTGCGTGTTAGCATATATAGCCTCTACTTCAACTGCTTCTGCAGGCATTTCAAATGTCAATGTGCCATTCTCTACACCTTCCTGAGACTTGCCGTTGATTGCAATGCCTTCAAGTACAAATCCTTCAGCAGTCTTGACAACTACTGTCACCTTGTCTCCATATCCGGCTACGCTCTTGTCCGCCTCTATCGTTCCGTTCTTTGACTCTTTCAGTGTGATAGGGTAGAGTCTCTTCACGAATGTTGCTCTAACGATTTCGTTTGTAGCCTCCATTGTGAGTTTCGCACTCTTCTTGTCCTTTGCTATGTCAATTGTGCTGCCGTTTGCTGTTGTCAGGCTTCCCAGTTCAAAGTGCTCTGCTGGCTTTATCTCTATGTCAACAATGTCGCCATAGTTAGCTGTAGTAGCACCACTGACTGTTCCGTTTTCTGTTTCAGCATAGAATATCGTGTAGTCTATCTTCACGAATTCTACTGTTCCCTTCACGTTTGCTGCAGGCATTGTGAATGTTGCACTCTGTGCGTCTGTAGCAACCGCAAAGTCAACGCCTTCTGCACTAATCTTGTCGAACTTGTATCCCTTGTCTGCCTTGAATCCTACGGTAACCTTGTCACCATAGTTCGCTGTCGATACGCATTCTACTGCATTAGGCTTGTCTGTTGTCAGCTCAATTGTGTAGCCGGTCTTCTTGAATACTGGCACTATTGTCGCATTCTCTGCAGCCATGGTCAACTTGGCTGTGAGCGCATTTGCGTCAATGTCCGTTATCTTGCCATTCTGGCCTTCAGCAAGTGATATCGATTCGAATTCATATCCTGTCTCAGGAATAATCTGGAGATCAACCACGTCTCCTGCATTCGCTTCGTCTACTGATGGCTTCACTGTTCCACCTTCAGTCTCCTGTACTGAGATGCCATAACCCGTCTCGCTGAATTTGGCTGTGAGCACTACGTCCATTGCTGGCATTATGAATGTTCCGTTATCCGAAAGGGCTTTAACCTCTCCGTTCACGTATATGTTCACCAGATGGAATCCTTCTGCAGGCAGATAGGTCACTCCTATCTCTTCGCCTACGAATGCTGTCTCCTTGCTTGCTGTGAGTGCTCCGTTTTCTATCGCACCTACTGCAATGCTATATTCTATCGCCTTGGTCTGTACACTTATTACTACGTCGTTATTTGGCATTACGTAGTCGTATGTGCCATCCTCTGACAACTGCATCTCCAGTCCGTCAATTGTTATAGCAGCAATTTCATATCCGGCATCAGGTGTTGTCGTGATGTCGATTTTCTCCATGTACTTCGCACTGGATGGAGCGTTCACTTTGCAGTGCTCGTCTCCCTCGATGCTGATTGCATAGCTGCTTTCAACAAATGTCGCACTGACAACAACATTTTCTTCCTCTACTGTGAGTATTATGTTCTGTCCGTTTGGCTCCCACGATGCACCAGAGACGCTGACTTCTCCGTCAAGTTTGTATCCTGGCTCTGGATTAATCACTATCTCTACCTGGTCATCGATGCCTGCGGTCTTGACGCTTGGTGTCAATGTTCCCTTGCCTGTTACATATATCTGTATAGGATACTGTTTCTTGGCAAATGTCGCAGTAAGTACCGCATCCGCTGCATCCATTGTCAGGATTGCCGATGCCTTGTCTTCCGAAATCTTTACATCACCGTTCGACGTGTTCAATGCGTCTATTTCATAGTGCTCATCAGGCTCTACGGTCACGATGACGGCCTCCTGGTTGTTGGCTGTGCTCTTGCCTGATATCTTTCCGTGTGCCGACTCGTTATATGTGATGTTATAGTCTATTGCCACGAATGTCGCTGTCACTGTTGTCGCCTCGTCCGCCATTGTGAGTGTAGCTGACAATCCGTCTTCAGCTGCAACGATGCTTCCTGCACTTGCCGTGATATTGTCCAGTTTGTATCCCTTGTCAGGTGTTACTGTAATCTGGACGGCCTGTCCGTAGTTGGCTGCTTCCGCACCAGTTACTGAACCATGCTCTGCTGGAGCGTATGTAATCTTGTAGCCTACGGCTGCAAATGTCACTGTGACTTCCACGTTCGCTGCTGGCATTGTGAACTTGCCTCCTGCACATGCAACTGGTGTCCTGTCTTCATTCTCTACAGCTTCAACTTCTATCTCACTGACTGCATAGCCCTTTTCTGGCTGCATGTCAAGTTCAATGATATCGCCCACTGTAGCGGTACTTGGTGCACCAACTGTTCCGTGTGTGGTGTCAAACACTTTGACGTTATAGCTGATCTTGCCGAATTCTACGTTGCCAGCTACGTTCTTGGCTGGCATCTTGAACTTGGCACCATTGCTTGTCATTGTGAATTCAATACCATCTGCTGAAACAGACTTGTACTCATATCCCTTCGATGCCTTGAATACGAGTGTCACGTCGTCACCAACGTTAGCCTTGTCTGTCTTGCTTTCACCAACGAATACTTCTACGATGTTGCCGTCGTTTGCTGTGAAGCTTACTGTGTAGTCTATCTTCTTGAACGATGGCGTAATTGTCGCATTGTCTGCTGCCATTGTCAATACTGCACTCTTCTTGTCGTCGGCTATGCTTATTGCTCCGCTTGTGGTTGTCATTCCCACAAATTCATAGCCTTCCGATGGAGTGATTGTAAGTGACACTTCCTCGTCAATATTCACGTCATTGGTCTTGGCTGCTGTTACACTACCGCCTTCGACGTTATCTATTGTTATGCCGTAGCCTGTAGCACTGAATGTCGCTGAGATAGTCACGTCCTTGGCTGGCATTACAAATTCATTGTTAGCCGTAAGTACGTAAGTGTCTCCATTGACAAGGAACGCTGTGAAGTGGTAGCCTGCTTTTGGTGTGTACTTGACTTTCACCATGTCGCCGACCTGTGCACTGGTCTTGTTGCCATCAACTGCAAGCGTACCATTAGCTATCTTGTTGTCGATTGCAATCTTATAGTTTATCTTCTCGAAGACAGGTGTGACGGTAACGTTCGCTGCAGGCATTGTCATTGTTGCTGTGAGCTTGTCCTGAGCTATGCTTATTGTTGCCTCGTCGCTTGTCAGGCTCTTGATCTGCCAGCCTTCCAATGCTTCAATGTTAAAGCTTACCGTCGAGCCCATTGTCGCTGTCGCCGACGCTGTTGTCACCTTACCACCAACGGCTTCGTTGATTGCTATCTCATAGCCAATCTTCTCAAATGTTGGAGTGATGACCACATCGCTAGCTGGCATGATGAAGCTATACTTGTCGTCAACCTTTTCTACTTTAACCTTGTCTGTTGCAACTCCTGTGAGCTTGTAACCTGTCTTGGCTGTAATACTGCTTATCTCAACTTTCGATCCGTATGTCGCACTCGAAGCTACGGTCACCTTTTCGCATCCTTCAACCTCTGCCACACTTATCTTGTAGCTCTTGGTCTTGAATGTTGCCATGATTGTAACACTCTTGGCTGGCATCTTGAACTTGTTGTCCTTGATGACTGTACCGTCATTCAATGTCAGCGATCCTAATTCATATCCTTCGTTTGGCGTTACGGTCACGTTGATTTCTTCATCCATTTCTGCGGTTGTCTTAGGTGTTGCGACAACGCCGTTGGTTATGTTTTCGTCAACGCTTATCGTATATGTCTTTTTCTTGAATGTTGCCGTTACCGTTACGTTGGCTGCTGGCATGGTGAACTGACCATTTGTTATTGCAGCGTCTTCGCCACCGTTGTATGTTACTCTCAATGCCTGGTCTATTTCATATCCTTCGTCAGGCTTTGCTGATACACTGATACGCTGGCCTACAGTGCCACTTGTAGCGACGTTTATCTTTCCGCCCTCTGTCTGCACTGCTGTTATCGTATATGGTATTGCTTCAAACTCTACGTCAACTGTTACATTCGCTGCAGGCATTGTGAATTTGCCTCCTGTATAGGTAACGTTTATCGTCTCTTCGTTCGACTTGTATGAAACTGTTACTGATTTAAGTCTATATCCGTTTGACGGAGTGCAATCAACTGTCATTTCATCCATATAATGAGCAGTCGTTGCAGTAGCATTAGTCTTGTCCTTTATTGTTACAGTTCCATATACAGCATTATTTATATTGACATTGATGTCATAATTAATCTTTATAAATGTTGCTGTGAGTGTCTTGTCTTCAATAATCTCTATCTGATATTCTGGAGATTTGCTGCCGTCGCTCCAGCTGTCAAACTGGCATCCTGCCTTAGGTTCGGCTTTTGCTATGGCATTTGCAACGCATCCTTGCTGACGTACTACAGTCGCTGTACCGAGATTGACGTCGTTCGACTTGACTGTCAAGAGTCCACCTGTGTATATCTCTTCTATTGCGAAGTTTGAATATCCTACACTCTTATAAATGGCTGCGGAAGAACATGGCACTTCAAGTCTCAATCCACTCTTGAATGCAGTTCCATTTACAGCGATTGGTGGTGTGAACATAGATTTTACGGTTGCCAAGTTGTTGCATCCTGTAAATCCGTTTGCCTTGACTGATACAACGTCAAATTTCTGGTCAAGGTATGTCACACTGTTGACAAGTTCTATTACTTCAACACCTGCTAAGGCATCTTTCGCTTCTACACTTACTTCAAATGGATCCACTTTCGTTACTGTGTATTTGAAGTTGCCTACTACGAATGTGTTGCCAATAGCAAATGTTCCGGCCTTGCCGAATGTTACTGTTACCTGAACATTACCAGCTGGCATCTTGAATTTGCCGTCTGTCACTGTTACACTCTTGCTGCCGTTGTCGTATGTCGCAACGATTGATTCCAGTACATAGTTCGAACCAGCACCACTTTCTGCCAAGGTTGTGACTGTTATGTCATCACCTATCGATGCAGTGGTTTTGTTCAGTTTTGCCGAACCATGCTGTGGAGTGTTGATTGTTATGCTATATACTTCCTTCTTGAATGTCACTGTGACAGTGACGTTCTGAGCCGGCATTGTAAAGGTCTTGTTGTTTGTGACTGTTATTGTAGTGTTGTCTGCTCCCTTTACTGCTACTTTGTCTAGTGCATAACCTTCTGCTGGTGTAATTGTCAAGTTGACAACTGTTCCAATTGTTGCCTGGTTGCCACAATCTGCAGTTACCGTTCCATTTGTCGTGTTAGCAATTGTTACGTCGTATGGCTGGGCAGTAAATGTCGCTGAAACTTTTACGTCCGATGCAGGCATTACGAATTTGCCTGTCGTGCTGTTGTATTCAACCTCTCCATTGGTTGTGCTGTTTACTACAGTGACTTTGTCCAGGACATATCCGTTGTTTGCTGTCGGTGTGACTGTTATTTCATCACCTATCTTTCCACTTGTAGGTGTGGCACTCAGCTTTCCGTTTGTCGGAGTTTCAACAACTACTTTATATGTGTTGGCTGAGAATTCTGCTTTTACGCTCTTGTTCTCAGTTACGTTGCTGATAGTTAATGTCGCCGATTTCTCACCTGTGCTCCATTGTTTGAAGCTGTATCCTTCTGCTGGTGTCGCTACCAGTTCTGCACTATGGTCGTCACAATCTGGTTGCTTGGTCACACTTGCTGTGCCATGACCATCTGTTGTGGCTGTGACTTTATATTCGTATGCTGTGATACTCTCAAATTCATTGCCCGATTTGTCGTATCCTGCTGCTACGTATGTCGCCTTGGTTCCGCATGGGACTTTTAGCAATATACTCTTCTCGAATATTGTTCCGCCATTTGTTGGAAGCGGTGACTCACTTGGGAATGTTACACTTGTTGCAGCTCCCTTGTCGCCCTTGAAACCATTGTTTGTCAACGATACGATATCGTATGTTATCTTATTGTACAATACCTTCTTGCTTTCAGGTATTACAAGGTTTCCTGTCGCAAAGTTCTTTGCTGCAATTGATACCTGGTCTGGTTCAAGGCTTAAGACTGTATATTCAAAGTCACCAACAACGAACTTTCCACCAACTTCTACGCGATAGTTGATAGGCAAGAACTCAACGTTTATCGTCACGTTCGAATTAGGCATGAAGAATCCGTAGTCACCGTCCAATGCTACATCATTGTCTTCTGCGTCTTTTGCTGTTATTGATGATACCTGATAATCCTCTTCTGCTGTTGGCCTTATTATGATATGGTCAAAATAGTTCGCTGATGTCATTGTCTCCGAACTTCCATATCTGACGGCTTTAGCAGTACCACCTTTGGATGTTGTTATAGATATTGTATATACAGATTTCTCGAATTCAGCATTAATGGTTATGTCATCTGCTGGCATCTTGACTGTATATGTGTCATCTGCGTTTTTCGTTGCCGACACGGTTCCACCTCCATTTTTGTTTATCGACAATGTCTTCAACTCATAGCCGATGTGTGGAGTTATGGTCAGTGTCAGCATGTCGTTCATTTGCGCAATGTCATGGTTCGGCTCGTCACAGTCTGGGTTCGCCTCGCATCTTTCTGCTCCAGTCATGTTGACAACTTCCACAGAACCATGAGATACTTCATCTATGCTGATAGAGTATTGTACAGGTTCAAAATATGCTGTCCAGACCACATCCTGAGTCCAGTCTGAACGGTCGTCCTGATATTCCGTAAATGTTGACTGTGCTCCGAAATTATCTTCCCACTTCACAAAGTTGTAGCCTGTTTTGGCAACCGCTTTGATTTGTGGGTTCGCACCTGTCACGACGTTGTTACAGTTGAGTTCTCGACCATCTACAACGTATACGTTACCCATTCCTTCACATTCTTCTGCAACTTTTACAGTCAATGTTCCAATAGGCTGCTCTTCGAAGTCGGTCTCAATTGTGAATAGATCTTCGTAGTAGTTCGCACTCTTATATTGTTCCTTTACCTTACATGGTACAATCACCTTGCATCGTGGATCTCTTGTTTTGAGCGAGAAGTCAAATGAGTCCGACTGAATAACAGGTGGAATACTGCTGTTGACGACAACGGTCTCCAGTTTTGTACATCCTGTAAATGTTTGGAATCCAAATGTCTTCATTTGGCTCATTACCTTTATGTATTTCAGGTTCGTACAATTCTTGAATGCCTGATATCCCATCGTTTTGAATTTCTTAGGGAAAGATATGCTTTCAAGTTTTGTACAACCATAGAAGGTGTTGGCACCAATCTCAGTTAATTCCGAACCATTTTCGAATTCCACTTTCTCCAATGATTTACATCCGTAGAATGAATAACCTCCAATGGTTGTGAATTTTTTAGGTATAAAGACTTTTTTCAGACTTGTACAATTATAGAAGGAATATCCGTTCATGGTTGTCAGGTTTGCTGGCAACCTAACTTCTGTCATTGATATACAACTCATACATGCATCACCACCCAACGATGTGATGTTATCAGGGAATTCTATCTTAGTTACTCCTTCGCAGTTTCTGAATGCTCGATACTCAATGGTCTTCAATGCACCACTTCCGCCCTGGCTCAAATCTATTGTCTTGATACAGGTGTTTTTATAGAAGGCATCTCTGCGGATTGTAGAGACTGTCGGTGGCAATACGTAACTATCTTTGTTGTAACTTGATAGGACAAGACACAAGATGCTTGGATATGATTCTTTGGTAACCTCATCTATACTTGTTTGATAGATGACGTTGTCTATGACAACAAAGTTTGGACTGTCTGAAGAAATTGACACATTTAATCCGCCTGCAATCTTTGTTCCTGTCGCAGAAAAGGCTGCACCATTTATAGTCTTCATTACTGATGGGAAGGTGACGTCTCCCAAATAATAACAATTCAGGAATGCTTCTGTTCCAACAGATGATACCAGTGTCTCACTAAGATCTAACTTGTTGAATTTGGCGTTGTTGCAACTGTGGAATGCGCAAGTTCCAATCTTTGTGAGCGATGATACTTTGACTTCTGATCCTTCACTTACCGGAGCTGTCGCAAATTTAATGCTCTCAAGTTTTGTCGCGCCATAGAATGCGTATGAAGCGATTGTTGTTACTTCGGCTGGTACCGTATATTCTTTTCTTGCATTTCCAGCAGGATACGATATGAGTATCTTTCCGTCACCTGAAAATAAAACACCATCTACAACTTTGTAACTACCATCAGCTGTTTGCCCATTTGCCGATCCTCCAATGGTAATGTTTGTTATTTTTGAACAGTTACCAAAAGGGTTCTGGCAGTCATCTGCTTTTGAACTAATCATACCGATACTATTGACAGATGTTGGTATGTCAAAAGAGGTGAGAGCTGTACATGTTTCAAACGCTCGAGCAGGTATGACCGGAATATTAGATGGCAATTTTATTGATGCCAAACTTTGGGCGTTATAAAATTGCAGAACATTTGATCCTGATTTATCTCTTCTGTCTAAGAATCTGACATTGTCAGGTATTGTTATCTTAGTTACGCCTGTGTTCGCATATAGACTTCGTTCTCCCAATACAACTAGATTCTTTGGCAATATGAATTCTTTTACTCCATTCCATGCAGAGTTGTAGTTGCAAAATGTTCGGTTGCCTATATAGCACACGTTGTCAGGAATTGTTACGGTTCCTGTCAGTCTGTGATGATAGAATGAGTAATCTCCTATATATTCCAATGTTGAAGGGAATGAAACGGATTGGCAATTGGTATATGCAGCCGGCTCTGAATAAAACGCGTATTGGCCAATGCTTGTTATACCTTCTCCTATTACAATCTTTGTGATCTTTGATGCATACTTATACCATGGAGCCATCGCTGTTGTCGCACAATTAGGTATTGCACAAACTGTCTTGACTGGCTTAGTAATTTCTTTTGATGTCTTAGGAGTAATGGTGAGAACTCCGTCCTTATCAATCTCCCATTCAACAGCCGACGTATATGTCCCTGTTGTTACGGATGTCGCTGTATTGATATTTTCGTTAGTGACATATATACCCGTGCCACTAAATGTAGTCTTGGCAACAGGCAGAGATATGTTCTGTCCCCAAGCCACACTAGGCAACAGCAGTCCTACCGCCATCGCCACTACCCAAAATACTTTGTAAATGTGTCTCATATATTGTTTTTTTTTCTTCTGAGTGATTTTATTTCCCGTTTGTAAATATTTTTCTCTGTTGATTTTCTTCTCTGTCGTCTGTCTCTTTAATGTTTTGTAGTTTGTTTTGTGTCACAATTTTGCAAATATACATTTTATTAATGTATATAACACATGTTTCCTCTTTTTGTTGAGTAAATTCATGTTTTATAGTATCTCTTTTAACAATTTTTGTTCCAAAACTTCTGTAACTAGCGCTCTTTTTTGCTTGTTATATGTTTTTGTATAAAAACGAAAAGCAGAGACGTCATTTCTAAACGTCTCCACCTTCCATTTATTCATTATCCATTCCCAATCGTCAGTTTGATTAGTGCCATTTGTTTCTCACGTTGTTGCTCTTTCTCCTTGACGATCCGTTGTCTTTAGCCTTCTTCCTCTCGAAGACGTACACTCCTCTCAGTCCGACGTCAAATATTCCGACGTTGCTGACGTACGAGTCTGTCAGTGTCCTGACCACCACCAGTGTCGGTGTGTTCGTGTCTCCGTCAATCTTCGAAGGGTCGGCCTCTGTGAATTTGTCTCCCTTGGCGTCGAAGTTGTCTATCAGTCCGTAGTCTACATACACACCTACCTGTATCTTTCCTCCCAACACCTTGAATGGAAGTTCATATCCAGCTTCGAGTGCTGCACATAGGTTGAAGTTTGCCGCCTCGAGCTTGGCCTTTGTGTGGTTGTCGTCTGTGGCAATCACACCGGTCACTTTCTCTCCCGAGATGCTCACTCCAAGGTCATCGTATGTGGCTGTCAGTTGAGGGTTGCTCATCTTCTGCTCGTATCTCGACATGACTGGGAATCCTACCTTGACACCAAGGTTCACAACGAAGTTCTTGTAGTATGCCGCACACATCACAGGCACTTCTGCCGACAACTGTCTGTCTGTCTCCTTCACCTTGTCTGCTGTCACGTGATATGTCAGCTTGTTACCCTCCGAGTCTGTTGCCGGATATTCAAGGTCTATCGGCATCGACAGCGAGTTCTGCTTGTATCCAGCAGTGACACCAGTTCTGATACCCAGCGACGGGCCCTGCCATTTCTTCGCGAAGTAGATTGTGAAGATTCCTTCCGCTGCTCCGTCAATGCCCTTGCCTGCATCACTGCTCACTCCACTGGTCTCCTGCTTCATGGTTCCCATGCCCACTCGCAGTCCTGCTCCAAGCGACCATCTCATGGCCGAATCATCGTTCCTCTGGCCCATGGCTTCCCCTGCACTGAGCAGGAGAAGTATGGCCGCGTATATTGTCTTTTTCATTTTTCTGTTTTCCTTTTGGCTTCACTCATTATTTAACGATGTACTTTATAGAATGCTCCTCGCCGTCTGTGATGATGTTGACGATATACATTCCGTTGTTGTCCTCGGCCTGCAGGTCGAATGTCTCAGTGTCCTGTGTGTTGATTACTCTCAACAGGCGGCCGTTGATGTCATACACTGCAATTGTAGCCTCGTCGGCAAGTCCCTTGATTTTGAGTGTCTGACCACGGTATGCTCGTGTCGGTGCCATCGACACTGTTGCCTTCTTGCCTGCGAAGTAGAACACTTCTGTGCGGTATCTTTCCTTGGCAGTCTCAATCACTGCATAGTAGTCTCCGCTTCCCTTCAGGTTTGTCTCCGATGTGAAGTACAATCCGCTCTTCACCTCTTCGTCATCCTTGATTGCGTTGTCGTCGCATGGGTCATCGAGTTCACCGACTACCTTATACCACTTGACCATCGAGTCGTCAATTGTCTCACCCTTGGCCTCAAGGTCGTTCTTGTCTACTATCAGCAACCAGTTGTAGTATGCCACTGCCTTGGCAGCCTTGTAGTATCCACATGTCATTTCTACAAATGTCGCTTCAATCTCAACGTCGTTTCCTGGCATGTCAAATGTGATTGGGCCATTCTCAGGTATGGTCAGATATTCTCCATTGACTGAGATGTATTCCAATTCGTATTTGTCATTTGGCTTGGCAATCAAGGTTACTTTGTCGCCATATCCTGCCTCGCTCTTGTCTGCCTCAAGTGTTCCATTCTCCGATCCCTTCAGTATGATTGAATGAAGTGTCTTGACGAATACTGCACTTATTATTTCGTTGGCAGCTTCCATGGTGAGCGTCGCCTTCTGCTTCTCAGCGTCTATGACTATCTTTCCTCCATTTGCTGCTGTGAGGTTCGAAAGTTCATAGTGCTCTGCTGGTGCGATTGTGATTTCTACTTCATCGCCATAGTTGGCTGTCGTAGCACCGCTGACTACACCATTTTCAGCTTCTGCGTATGTTATCTTGTAGTCTATCTTCGCAAATTCTACAGTTCCCTTCACGTCCGCTGCTGGCATTGTGAATGTAGCACTCTGCATGTCTGCCGATACTGAGAAGTCAATTCCTTCGGCACTGATCTTTCCAAATTTGTATCCCTTGTCTGCCTTGAATGCTACTGTCACCTTTTCGCCATAGCTTGCTGTCGATACGCATTCAACTGCATTTGGCTTGTCGGTTGTCAGTTCTATTGAGTATCCAATCTTCTTGAATACTGGCACTATTGTCGCATTCTCTGCTGCCATGGTCAACTTGGCTGTGAGTGCCTTCGCGTCAATGTCTGTTATCTTGCCTTTCTGGCCTTCAACGAGTGACATTGATGCAAATTCATATCCAGTCTCAGGAACTATCTTGAGGTCTACTACATCTCCAACGTTTGCCTCGTATACTGATGGAACTACTGTTCCACCTTCTACTTCCATTACCGAGATGCCATAACCTGTTTCGCTGAACTTGGCTGTGATAACAACGTTTTCTGCTGGCATTGTGAATGTGTTCTTTTCTGTCAATGCCTTAACTTCACCGTTGACATAGATGTTTACAAGGTGGAATCCTTCTGCAGGTTCGTATCCTACTTCTATCTCGTCACCTACATGGGCGATTCCTCTGTATACTTCTACTTCACCGTTCTCGATGTCTCCTACTGTTATCGTATACTCAATTGCCTTTGTCGTTACGTTTATCTCAACGTCATGGCTTGGCATGCTGAAGCTATACTTGTTTTCTTCGTTGATTTCGATTTCTGTCTCATCAATTGTTATAGCTTCAATCTCATATCCAGCATCTGGCGTTACTTCTATTGCAACTTCATCCTTATATTTAGCTGTTGCTGGAGCTTCAATGTTGCAGTGTCCGTTGCCCTTGGCTTCAATGTTATAGATGCCATCAACGAATGTCGCACTTACTACGATGCTGCTCTCTTCTACAGTTATTGTGAAGCTCTTCTTGTCTTCCGAATATGTCCATGAAGCACCTGCAACATCTGGGTCCGACTCAAGTTTGCTGCCTTCCTCTGGCATGATTGATATCTTCACCTGCTCTCCGATGCTTGCCGACTCTGCTGCTGCTGCAAGTTTGCCAGGACCTGTTACATATATCTTTATAGGATACTTCTTCTTGGCAAATGTCGCACTTATTTCTACGTTCGCTGCTGGCATGATGAATGTTCCGTCAGCACATTCCACTGCGGTTCTCTCTTCACCTTCTACAGCTACGACTTCGATTGTCTCTATTGCATATTCGTCTTCTGCTTCGATGTCAAGTTTTACTATGTCGCCAAATGTCGCTGTCTCTGGTGCTTTTACTGTTCCGTATGTTGCACCGTGTACCAGTATGCCGTAGCTCTTTCTGCTGAATACTACTGTACCAGATACGTTCTTGGCCGGCATGTCGAATTTCGCACTGCTGCTTGTTGTAGTGAATTCAACACCGTCTGCTTCTATTGACTTGAATTCAAATCCCTTCAATGGGTTGAATACAACGGTCACTTCGTCACCCACGCTTGCTACTGTCTCTTTCTTCTCGCCAATCAATACGTCCACATTGTTGCCGTCGTTGGCTGTGAAGTTTATTGTGTAGCCAAGCTTGTTAAACGATGGTGTAATTGTTGCATTGCCTGCACCCATGGTGAGCACTGCACTCTTCTTGTCGTCTGCTATGCTTATTGTTCCACATGTGGTCTCCATGTCTGCAAATTCATAGCCATCCCATGTCTCGATGGTCAACTTGACTTCCTCGTCCACGTTTACGTCACTGGTCTTTTCTGCCTTGATCGTACCACCATCGATGTTCTTTATGGTTATGCCATAACCTGTCGCACTGAATGTCGCTGAAAGTGTCACGTTCTCTGCCGGCATCTCAAATTCGCCGTTGTCCGTGAGCACGTATTCATTGTCATTTACAAGGAATGTGTTGAAGTGATATCCTGCCTTTGGCTCGTATGTCACTTTCACCATCTCTCCTGCTTGTGCTGCCTTCTTGCCTCCGTCTACTGTCAGTGTACCATTCTTGACGTCGCCAACTTTTATTGTGTAGTTGATCTTCTCAAATTCTGGTGTCACTTCTACATTGGCTGCTGGCATTGTCATCACTGCCGAACTCTTGTCCTGCGAGATGCTTATTGTCGCATTGCTTGACATGCTCTTTATCTGCCAGCCTTTCTTCGCAATGATGCTGAAGGTTATTTCCTCGCCCATCGTTGCTGTCTCTGCTGAGGCGGTCACTGTGCCACCATCTTCTGCTGCATTTACTGTTATGCTATATGCAATCTTCTTGAATGCTGGCGTGATTGTTACGTCGCTCGCTGGCATTACAAAGCTGTACTTGTCTCCATTCTTCACGACTTGAGCCTTGTCTGTCGCTACTCCTGTCAACTCGTAACCAGCCTTCGCTGTGATGCTGCTTATCTCGACTGTTTCACCATACTTCGCACTCTTCGCTACAGTCACTTTGTCACATCCTTCTATATTTTCAGCTACCTTTATATTATAGGTGATTGCCTCAAATGTTACCTTTAGTGTGACGTCCTTCGCTGGCATTGTCGAAGGAATTGCTTCGCTCCATTTGTATGTATAACCCTCAAGTGTGTACTCTGGTGCAACTACTGCTGCTCCATATTTTATTGTACCACTCTTTGTATATGCTGCCTCATTTGTTACTACGGCTTCCGATTTCTCGTTAACCCATGTGAGCATGTATGAGTTGCGGTCATACAATATCACTATCTCAATGCCATCGCTCTCAACACTCTTCTGAGTAATCTCACGAGCCGTGAATCCTTCAATGCTCTTCGCAGCCGCTGTTGTCTGAGTTCCATAGTCTGCCGACTTCGTCTCTCTCATCGACTCGTTCTCTACGAATGTGCCGTCCAAAGCCTCAAACTTATGCGATACTGTGTAGCTGAAGTTCTTCAACTTCCATACTGCTATGAAGTTTACGTCCTTAGCTGGCATTGTGCCGAAGTTGTCGTTCTCAATGACTACTGAAGGTGTCTCCTTGCGTGCCCAGCCTACGAAGTCATATCCTTCTTTGGTGAGGATTGCATCTGGCTTTCTGATGACTTCACCAAACTTGGTCTCGCCGGTTACCGAACCGCCCTTGCCATCGTTGAAGTCCCAGTAGTCTTTGTATGAGTTCGCATTCCATACTACTGTCAATGTGAGCGCCTCGCTTGGCATTGTTGCCGGAGGTATGCTGCTCCACTGATATGAGTAGCCTGTTCTCGACAATGTTGGTATTACCAACGCTGTCTCAAATTTTACCTTGCCTGCCTGAGTGTATTTTGTCTTGTTGCTTATTGTCGCATCCTGCAAGTTCTCATACTTCAGGTCATAGCTGTTACGTGTGTATTGTATTTCTACTATTGTCGAACCGTTCTCAGCTATTGTCTTCTGGTCAAATGCCTGTGCTGTGAAGCCGTCGTATGTGTTGGCTGTAGCATTTGTCTTCAAACCAGCTATGCCTCTACCTGTCGACTGCGCTTTCACTTCGTATGTGCCGTCCAGCTTCTGGGTCTTGTGAACTACGGTGTAGTCTACTGTCGCATTGTCAAGGATTATTGCATAGTATGTTGCATCACCCTCTACTGTCGCTCCTGTAAGTGTCAAGGCACCTGTTGCATTCTTGTCTGTGTTCCAGCCTACGAAGTGCTTGCCTGCAGGAGCTGTCGGAGCTGTTGGAGCTGTTATTGTCGCACCATAGACAAGATTGTTTGTCGAGATTGTTGTCTCACCGTTCTTCCATACTATATTGTATTTATTGCGGTTATACTTTATCTCGATAACTGTCGAACCATCCTCGGCTATTGCCTTCTGAGCAAATGTCTGGGCTGTGAATCCTGTATACTCCTTGGCTTTCGCCGTTGTCTGTGTACCTGCTATGCCACGTCCGCTTTCCGATTCCTTCAGGTCGTATGCATTGCCAGCTACGTTCTGCTGCATGTGCTTGATCGTATAGGCTACTGATTCATTGTCTACAAAGATTGCATAATATGTGGCGTCTGCCTCATATTTTGTAGGTAACGTGATGGCTGCCTGAGCATTCTTGTCTGTGTTCCAGCCAATGAAGTGCTTGCCTGCTGTCGCTGTTGGAGCTGCTGGGGCTGTAAGCGCTGTCTCATAGCGTTCTGTTGCCGAAGATATCTTCGAACTGCCATTCATCCATGTTACGGTGTAGTTGTTTCGGTCATACTTGATTTCTACAACTGTCGAACCGTCTTCTGCTATTGTTACCTGCTTCACTGCCTGTGCCTTGAAGCCTGGGTATGTCTTTGCTGCTGCCTTTGTCTCTGTTCCCCAGATGCCCTCACTCTCAACTCTTGCTTTCGCATCTTCTGTATAGTTGTTGTCGTTCAGGTTCTGAAGCAGATGCTTTACTGTATATTTTACTGTTGCATTGTCAGAGAATAATGCATAGTATGTTACGTCCTCTTCATATTTTGCTCCATCAAATGTGAGCGCCATAGTCGATTCTGGATTCGTGTGCCATCCGAAGAACGACTTGCCCGCAGGAGCTACTACTTTAGATGCTTCCGGAGCAACAAGTGGCTTCTGGTAACGCTCTGTCGCCTCGGCTACTACTTTGTCACCATTCTTCCAAGTCACTTTATATGTGTCTCTGTCATAGTATATCTTTGCTGTGACGCCATCTTCTTCAAGTATGATGTCTTCTATCTTTACAACGTGGAAGCCTTTTATCTGCGATCCTGTGTAAACATAGTTCGCTGCCTTCGTACTGCACAAGAGGTTGCCAATCACCTTTGGCTGGATGGTCGATGTGTACTCATCGTCATCTATGTTCTGCTTGAGGTGCTCTACGTCATACTCTACTTCGATCTCTCTTATCTTTTCTTCGTATTCACTCTCCTCTGCAAAGAATTTGAAGCATGTGTTGAATACTGAATTCTCCTTGTATATGTCCATCAATTCCAAAGGTACACAGAGTGTCTTCTTGGTGGTCGCACTTGCCGTGCCGGCAAATGAACCACTTGACGCAACTGGTGGAACTGGTGCTGCAAGACGTACTACTGCCAATTTTGTCATGCCGTTCATCGAGTTGTAGCGAATCTCTACCATGTCATCGCCCAAGTCTACCGCACGCAAATATTTGTTATCAAACGATCGTACCGAAGGAGTTCCTGTGTTTCCTGAAAGATATTGTGTGCCATCTGCAACTGTATATATCATCTTTTTTCTTCCCGAAGGATATGAAATCATAGATATCTTGTTGCCCGATTCTTTCATATACAATGCATCGTCATATACAAAAAGACCATTCTTGTTACCATTCGATGCTGTGAATTTCTCCAAGTTCTTCAGTCTGAAGAAATATCCGTCATTGTTGCCTATCTTTAGGTTCTGTCCGATGTCAAATGTCTTGGCATACTGGTTGTCATGCATGCCAGCTCCAGCAATCGATGTTACCTCATTAGGCATGACGTAGTCCACTACTTTCGCTTCGCTGCTCCAGTTGACAAGTTTCTTCGTGTCTTTGGTGTATTCTATGCCTTCCTGTCCTTCTAGCTCTTTGTATAACGAAATGTTGATATATTTTATTGAGACAGGTGCTGGTGCTGCGCTATTGTCAATGTTTTCTGCCAAAAGAACTTCGCTGTTCTGGCAGTCAACATATTTTAGTGATGTACACTGATAGAATGCAAGACTGGCTATGTGTGTAACTGTTGTTGGCAAAATGAATGTGTCCGAACCATAACTTCCGCTTTTGCCGTTTGTCTGGAACGACTTGAGAAGCTTGTAAGGAACACCGTCTTTCAATTCGTACAAGCCTTTGTTTCCATTGGCATCTGTAATGACTCTATACTTAGTGTTTTCTGCATCAATTGTCAGATTGAGATTTGTTGCACTACACAAACGATATTGTTCGCTCAAACTTGTCAACTTTTTGCCTAAAGTGATTTTCGCACATCCCCAACCAATGCTACCTACGTATTCAAGTCCACCACCGTCTGTGAATGATTTGAGAGATGATGAGAAATCATACATAGAGTGGCTCAATACTCTCTTGACCGTTGCAGGTGTGGTGTAGTCCACACCACCTGCATAATATGGGAAAAGAACAAGCTTCGTCATGTTCTTGTCATACAATACTCCGTCCGTACCTACAACGTAGCTCTGGTTCCCTTCAGCAACTTCAATTTTGTTGCCATAGAATCTGGCCCAACTGAACAATGAGGTGCTGTTGTTGTCCATTGAGGTGACTTTCTTGCCTATCCTCATGACTCCATCTTCTGGGGTTATTGATGTAGATGAAAAAGAACCTGCTTCAATTGTTGTCAACGATGGAGCATCAAGGTTGATGATGATACCGTTCCTCGTTGTTCCTTTGTAGTCTTTGTTTCCTGATGCATCACCACTATAGTAGAATGCTTGGTTCTTTATTGTCTTGACATTATCACCAAGGATAACCTGCTTCAAAAGTTTACAGTTGGCAAAACATTTTGTTGCAATAACTGTCACAGGATACTCAATGTCATCCTTTGTTACATCGTTTGGAACCGTTACAATTCCCGAATACTGGTAAGGTCCTGCAACCATCTCAGCATATCTTTGGTCCGGGTCGTCACTCGGATGCAACTTGAAGTACATCGATCCGGCGCCCTCGCCATACACGATGTCGTAACTCTGCGCCAACAACGCAGCACTACTCATCAGCATCGCCGCTATGAGTAGCATAAAGCTTGTAATTGTGTGTTTCATTATGTAGTTGTTTTTTCTTCTAATGTAATTAAGTTGAATGCTATTCTCTGTTCCTTTTACAGCGATTTTTTTCCTTCTGTTGTTTGTTCGTCGTTCGTTGACTTATTTATTATGAATCTTTAATTCATATTTTCGGTGCAAATATACCTTTTTATTATTAGCATAATGTCATATTCTCCTCTTTTTTGCCCGTTGGCAATGAAAAAATAATCTTTTTTAACTTCTTTTTCCTCTCTTTACATCTTTTCTATTATGCTGGTTCCAAAGTCCATCGTCGAACAATATCGCCATTTCGGGTGTTCCATCGTACACACTCCACAGCATACTGATTTCACATTCAAGATGTTCTTTCTGTGCCCAAGCGACTCGATTCCTTCATCCACAAGCCACATCATCACTATGTCTATCGCCTTGTTGTGGCCTGCCGCTATGTTCTCCGCATTGCTGAAACCCTTGTAATATTTTTCTATCCTGTCAAAGGTCTTCGTCCCGTCCGATGAGTTGTGGTCAAAGAAGTTCTTGTCCCTCATGTCCTCACAATGTGCCTTGCATGCTTTGTATAATCCCAACTCTGGATACAGCATCGCCAATCCTTTCACTCCCTTCAGATCCTTTTCAAGCGACTTGATATATCCGTTCGACTGACCCTTCAAGTACTCTTTTGCATACGTATCCCAGAATCGCTCACCATCCATTCTTGCCAAGTTGCAATAGAATATTATATCTCTGTCCGTCTGGCTCATGTCCGCATTCGCCGCTGTGTTCGCCATAGCCAATTCTTCTTTCGTCCATCCGTCATGCTCCACAATGTCTCCCTTCGTCTCTTCTGTCGTTCCCTCTGTTCCCCTCTTGCCATCATCTTCTCCTGCAATTTCTCCACAAGCTCCAAACGATGCTGTCGATACCATCAATGTCAATACTATAGTATATATCTTTTTCATGTCGTATTCCTTTTTTTTGTTATGCTTGTCCTTTTGTACTACGTTCTTCCTTCCGCTTTGTTGCAAAACTTGCTTTCAGCTCTTCAGGGAATAAAGTGTAAACGACACTTTCCCCTTGCTCTCCAGATATTCAATCGTCCCGTCCAGCACTCTCTTCTTCGTCTCTTCTTCCGCCTCCGATTTCACTATTATCTCTGTAAATGTCTCCAAAGCCTCGTCCGAAAATCCTAACTTTTCTACCATATATGCTGTCGGGTCTGCCGACTCTATTATCTCTCTTATGTTGATGTTCAACTCGCATCCATTTGCCACCTCTATTATGGTATCTATGTCATAATGTGGCTCATAGCCGCTATTCAGCCCCAGCTTCTTCGCCAGCATCTGGAGCATCTGTCCCAGCATGTCTATCTGTTTCTGTATGTAGTCCGCCATATTCCTATTCGTTTGCTCTATATTGCGAATATAAAGAAAAAATCCTTCATCGCCAAACTCGAGGCTCTCCAATTGTCTCCCATACTCTTTTTTTGTCTTCCAAAATAAAAAATGTCGTATGTTCATAACAACTTTACCGAATCTTTTCCCTACCTTTGTCCTTGCTATAATATCATTTGTAACCATGAAACTCACTCTTGCCACCAACGACCTCCACGCCGTTTCGCTTCTCCGCAAGCGGATGCGACGCTCTTCCCACAATCTTACCATCTCGGTCCGTCATGGCAAGGTCTTCACTCAGCACCTGCCTCGTCCCGTTCAGCCAAGAACTCTCCTCCAGCAGAAGTCCTGGTCTCTTCTCACCGAAGCTAATCGTCGTGTGGCTGCCGATTTTGCTAATCCTCAACTCCGCGACAAGTGGTGTCGGCTCCATTCACAGCAGTCTCTCTACAAGACCGCTCGCGGACTCGCACGAGCTCATTATGTCTCGCTCCTCAAAAGCCATGTCGCCAGCATCCATAATGACAAAAAGCGATCATGCATGGCTGCTGCCCACACTCTCCGCCTCAACCTCCCTTCGGCCACTTCGCTTAGCCAGTCTTCAGCCCGAAAGCCACTTCAGCATTGGTCCCATTCTTCAATGCTCAGCCGCCACTCGGGAGCTGACGAATACTATTTGTCCGTCTACAATTATCAATTGTCTGTCGTTAATTCAGTTTCTTCTTGCTTTTCTCATAAAAACCAATTACCTTCGCCTTGATTTGTTTAATACAATATCATTTTAAACTAACTATATTATATAAGGTTAAACTAACTATGTTATATAAGGTCGGTCATCCCGGCCTGAATTCAGAAATAACAAAAACATCATTATAAAACATGAAATCGTTTCGCACTTCCATCAAGGCTCTCTTCGTAGCAGCCGTTGCAGCTTTCTCTCTTTCTAGCTGCGGTTACAACACTATGATCGAAAAGCAGGAGAATGTCGAGGCTTCTTGGGCTCAGGTCGAGAATGTCTACCAGCGCCGCGCCGACCTCATCCCTAATCTCGTCGCTACTGTCAAGGGATATGCTCAGCACGAAGAGGAAACTCTCAAGGGCGTTATCGAAGCTCGCTCCAAGGCTACTAGCATCACTATCGATGCTTCCAACCTCAACGAAGAGTCTTTCAAGCAGTTCCAGCAGGCTCAGGACGGACTCTCAAGCGCTCTCTCACGCCTCCTCGCCGTACAGGAAAACTATCCTGACCTCAAGGCCAACGAGCAGTTTAAGGATCTTATGGTACAGCTCGAAGGTACAGAAAACCGCATAACTGTCGAGCGACAGAAGTTCAACGATGCTGCACGCGACTATAATACTTATATCCGTCAGTTCCCTAACAACATCATCGCTGGCATGTTCAGCTTCACAGCTAAGCCATACTTTACAGCTGCCGCAGGAGCCGAAAATGCACCTAAGGTAGAGTTCTAAAGATTTTAATTCTCAATTCCATTCTCCATGAGTCAAAAGTTCCTGACCGAAGAACAGATTTCGACCATCGAGAAGGCCATTGCTGACGCCGAGCTCAAATGCTCCGGAGAGGTGCGTGTCCACATCGACCGCACCTGCTCAGCCAATGTCCTCGACGATGCCGCACATACTTTCGCCAAGCTCGGTATGCACAAGACTAAGCTCCGCAATGGCGTCCTCTTCTATGTGGCTTACGAAGACCGCAAGTTCGCTGTCATCGGCGATATGGGTATCAACAATAAGGTGCCCGACGGCTACTGGGACGATGTGTGCGCTGTCCTCGAAGAGTGTTTCCGTAATGGTGATTTCGTCGGCGGACTTGTCAAGGGCGTGACGATGTGTGGAGAAAAGCTCGCTGAGTTCTTCCCTCGTCCCGATGACGATGTCAACGAACTCCCTGATCAAATCTCTTTTGGCAAGTAGCTATGAAGACTCTCTTCACGTCTATATTGTTGTCGCTTGTGTCGGTGCTCTCTTACGCCGATGTTGTTGCCCGACCTCAGGTCGAGCGACTGGTCAACGATTTTGCCAATCTCCTTTCGGCTGACGATATCAATTTCCTCGAGGATTCTCTTGTCAATTATGCTAATCGCACTTCCAACCAGATTGTCATACTGACGGTCAACGATCTCGACGGATACGATCCCGCCGACTATGCTTATCGAGTCGGCCAGACTTGGGGCGTCGGCACAAAAGCCAACAACAATGGCGTCGTCATCCTTGTCAAGCCTAAACTTAGCGAGTCCGATCGTGGACAAGCTTTCATCGCTCCCGGCTATGGTCTCGAAGGTGTCCTCCCAGATATCACATGCTCAAGCATCGTACGCGACGAGATGATTCGTTTCTTCCGTAATGATGATTATGCAGTAGGAATCTTTTCCGGAGCGGTCGCTGTAATGAAGGCTTGTGAAGGTGAATATGTCGCAAGCGGCAGCCCCGAGGACGAACTCGATTTCATTGACTATGTGGTCATCGCTATAATGATAGCCATCATTCTATGGTATCTGTGGTCCGAGTCTCCTTTTTCTTCAGGTGGCGGAGGTTATTATAGCAGTCGTGGCTCTGGATGGGGTTCCTTCAGTAGTGGAAGTGGATCGTTCAGTTCTGGAGGCTTCGGCGGTTTTGGTGGCGGCTCCTTTGGTGGTGGTGGAGGTGGCGGCAGTTGGTAGACTCGTCTCTGTCAACTCCCAGTCTGGTGTTTGTCTTGTTTCGGTCCAACGCTAGTCTTGCTTCTGACTGGTATCTAGTTTTTGTGTCCTGTTGACGCCGCTTTGGTTTGTCTCTTCTCCATGGTCCATCCGTCCATAACCCATCTCCCATCTGCTATTGTTCTGTCCCACTTGTCCGTTATTTCAAAGCCATGTCTTTGATAAAACCCGACGGCATCATTTCGTCTGTTGACGTTCAAGGTTACTCTGTAGTTGCCTCCAGTCTCGTCCTCTATTACCCCCATGACATGCTCCATCAGTTTGCCTCCAAATCCTTTGCCTTTGCTCTCTGGCTTTACATATAGCTTGTCCAGCATCCATTCATTTTCACTCATAGGATAAATAGCCGAATAACCAATGTCTTCTCCATCTTCCGATATTATAAAGTATCGGCTATGCTGTTCCTTGGTCTGCCACATCAGACTCTCATCCGAATACATCTCTTCAAACGAATATCTGTTCTGCTCTTCAGTATGTATCTTTGCGTATGCCGGCATGTAACAACACTCCGCCAGCACCTGCAGACGTTTCATCGTTTTCCCGCCCGCCTCCAGTATCCTAATCTCTTCTATATCCATCTCAATTTGAGTTTTGTTGCTGTTTTACCAATAATCCAATTAATCCCAATCGCTGTTGGAATGTATATGTACGCACCTCCGATGCCCAATGAGTGAAGTGCATCAAATACTATCATGTGTATACACATTAATCTCAACGACATCTTCCCAATCCAGGCCGCCGCTGTTCCCAATATTGTCTTGTCTATGCCGATGCTTATCGCTCCTAATAATATTGTGTATGTTATTCCTATTATATATGTCAACGCCATGCTACCAATGTTATAGTCGCCATATATTCTGACTGATAGGTTGATCGGACCATTGATGTATACTAGTGTTAGGTATAGTGCCGCAATAGCAAGCATTCCTACGACAATGTTTCTTTGGCTGATTGTTTCTTTGTTCGCGTCCCACCAGTTTTTCAGATGCCTTCCGCTTATTATTAGGATTGAAAATAGTGGAGCTGTGTCCAGACTCCATGGTAGTAGTACCGGGCTCCAATACAGTCCTGTTGCTGCCATTGCCAGTATTGTAACATATATTATTCTTCCTGTTTTTCTTGATATGTCGTTGTAGATGTATGTTAGCATGAAGGCTGTGAACATCGCTGTGAGAAACCACATCGGAGAGTTGATGCCAAGTAGTTTTGTGTTACCGCTCATATCTACGGGATATATGCAATATCTTGAATATGCCAGACCAGTCATTTCTTTCCAGGTGCCTCCTGTCCCATGGGCGAAGCAGGTCTCTAGTATGCCAATTGTTCCATATACAATATATGGTATCAGCAGTCGTTTCCATTTCTTAGTGAGTCCTTTTGTTATGCCTTCGTTGGCAGGCAATGTGAATCCCGATACAACAAAGAACATGGCTATATATCCAGCAAAAATCCATGGCTTATCTATTAGATATGGCAGTTCAATGTGGGCTGCCATTACCAGTAAAATGCCAATCCCTTTCATCGAGTCAATCCAGTTGGTTCGTTCCGTCTGGCTTCTTGTTATATGTGTTTCTTTGCTGAACATTCATTCATGTTTTTGCCAATGCTTTTGCCGCTTTCGTTTTCCAAAAATATATATTTTTTTACACATAGGATAAATGTCATATTTATATTTATCTATTTTTTATACATTTGCATTCAAGTGTCGTCTTGACAACTTGTTTTATTTTTCATGTGTTAAAAACCAAAATACCATGCAGGATTTTAATTTCTATGCACCTACACAGGTGGTCTTCGGTAAAAATTCAGAGTCAAAGGTTGGCGAACTCGTCAAGAAATATGGTGGCACAAAAGTGCTGCTCCATTTTGGTGGACAAAGTGCAATAAAGTCTGGTCTCCTTGCCGAGGTCGAGGCTAATCTTAAGGCCGCTGGGGTCGATTTTGTCAAACTTGGTGGGGTAGTGCCAAACCCTCGTGTCTCTAAGGTTCGCGAAGGTATCGACATCTGTAAGCGCGAAGGCATCGACTTCCTCCTTGCCGTTGGCGGTGGATCTGTTATCGACTCCTGCAAAGCTATTTCTGCCGGCCGCTATTTCGAAGGCGATGTGTGGGATCTCTATCTCAAGAAGGCTCGTGCTACTAAATATATGCCTATCGGTTGCATCCTTACTATTCCTGCTGCAGGCAGCGAAATGAGCGATGGCTCCGTTATCACTAACGAAGAAGGATGGCTCAAAAAGGACTATTGCGTCAACGAGTTCCGATGCAAGTTCGCTATCATGAATCCTGAGCGTACCTACTCGCTCCCTGCTTGGCAGACTGCTTGTGGAGTTACAGATATCATGATGCATACCATGGAACGCTATTTCTCTAAGGATGACGATATGGAGGTTACCGACTCTATTGCCGAATCTGTTCTCCGTACTGCTAAGTCTCAAGTCATCAAGGTTCTCGCCAACCCAACTGACTACAATAGCCGCGCCCAGATTATGTGGGCCGGAAGTCTTGCTCACAACGACCTGACAGGATGTGGCACTTCTGGCGACTGGGCTACTCACAATCTTGAACACGAACTCAGTGGTATGTTCGATGTTAGTCATGGTGCTGGTTTGGCAGCTCTTTGGGGTAGCTGGGCTCGATATACACGCAATGAAAATATTAGCCGTTTTGTCCGTTTCGCTGTCAATGTTATGGGCGTCGAACAGGATTTCCACTCTGCCGAAGAAACTGCTGAGGCTGGTATCAAGGCGATGGAGGCTTTCTATCATAGCATAGGTATGCCTACTAGCATCAAAGAACTCATCGGACGCGATATTACCAACGCTGAAATTGCCGAAATGGCTGACAAGTGTAGCAACTATGGCCAGAATACCGTCGGTTGCCTCAAGAAACTCAGTCGTGAAGATATGGTCAACATCTACAAGATGGCAAGATAATGGTCTAACGCTATATTACAACAAGATGTTTAAGATAGGAATCATAGGAGCCGGCTGGATTGCCGACAAGATGGCCGAAGCTCTCGCACCTCTTGCAGACTATTGCGTCTATGCCATAGCTTCTCGTAGCGCCGATAAGGCTGCTTCATTTGCTCGCCATTGGAATGTGACCAAGGAGTATGATAGTTACGAGAAACTTGTTCAAGATAAGGATGTCGATCTCGTCTATATTGCTACTCCTCACTCTCATCATTACGAACATGCTATGCTCGCCATTAACCACGGCAAGCCTGTTCTCGTCGAAAAGGCGTTTACTGCAAATGCCCGTCAGGCTGAAGAACTGCTCGCTGCAGCCCGTGCCAAAGGCGTTTTCATAACTGAGGCTATCTGGACTCGTTATATGCCTCTCTCGCTTAAGGTCAAGGAACTTATGGATAGCGGTATCATTGGAGACCCACGAGTTCTGACTGCTACTCTCTGCTACATGATGGAGAATAAGGAACGCATCATCCGTCCAGAACTTTGTGGAGGTGCCCTTCTCGACCTCGGCGTCTATGTTCTCAATTTCGCCCGAATGTATTTCGGTACCGATATAGCCAAGACCGTAACCAACTGCATCCTCGGACCAACAGGCATGGATATGCACGAGTCAATATCCCTGACTTATGCCAATGGTCGCATGGCCAATCTTCAGGCTGGATGTCTTTGTCTCAATGATCGTCAGGGAATTATCAGTGGCGTCGATGGTTATATACGTGTCGACAATGTCAATTGTCCCGAACAAATCGATGTCTACCGCAATTATAAGTTGGTCGAAACGTACGGCCGTCCAGAAGGCATGGTCAATGGCTATGAGTATCAGGTCTACGAATGCCAACGCTGCATAAGCAGAGGTCTTCTCGAATCACCTATGATGCCTCATGCCGAAACCCTCGCCATAATGCGCCAGATGGACTCCCTCCGCCAAGACTGGGGCGTCAAGTACCCAATGGATTAAATCTATGTCCGTTGTCGGATGCCAGTCTGACATGGCCATGAAAAATAAGAGGGCGCTATATGTTAGCGCCCTCATTTTTTTTCTCTGTAACTGGATTTACTTCTTCAATGCCTGGCGAAGGGCTTCGCGACGTTCTTCCCATGTCGCATAGTCGTCGGCATTGATTGTTATGTCGGCTTTGATGCCGTTGTTGTTGTCTGTCATGTAAAGAGTTGCAGGCTTGACTTCACCATTGGCTACCATCTGGTCCATGATGATATTGACCTGACCAATCTTGTGCCAACTTTCGAATGTGTCATTTTTGCTGGCTACGAGTTTGATTGTCTTTGTACATTCTCCTGATGGTGTACATACAGCTATTTTCTGCGCATTGTCGAGCGTTTTGTAGGCAACTGGTGTGTAGTCAGTCCTGACATCATTCTCATTGTTGCTATAGCCAGGGATGAATGCTATGCTACGTTTGAATCCCTTTTCTGGGGCCAGATACATGTTGCTTGCATCACATACCTTGAGGCCGTCCACATCAAAGTTGTAGCAATAGATACCTGGTGTCATCTTAGTAGTTGTACTCCACACACCATCGCTGTCACGTTGCATTGCTAATGCTTCCTTGATGCTCTCAATCTCTACCTTAACGATCTGAGCGTTTTCTGCTTTGATTCGGAATGTTACATTGCCATCTTCACCAAATTCTGGCGAGATGATCGGTTTAGGGAATAGTCTTGCCATTACGCCAGGTGTGAATGGCTGTTCGTCACCTTTTAATTCTGGCATCTCTTCAATTCCGTTTTTCATTATTTCAGCAGATTTTTCCTTGTTGAAGAGCATTGGCATTGTGTGTGAGAGGAAATATTTGGCGTTCATCCATGTGTGACCAAACTTGCCTTCCGTGAATTCCATTACGTGATTGATACCTTTCTGGTCAAGGAACTCTAGGTAGTCATGGCTTGTCTTGTAAAGGAAATCGTCTTTGCCGATACCAAGCCAAAAGAGATTTATCTTCTCATTAGTCTCTTGGGCATTGTCGTATACGCCAGGAAGCATGGTTGTCGTGAATGAGCTGTATGAACAAAGATAAGAAAACTTGTCAAGGTTCATGAGTCCATTGCTCAACGCCTGGTTTCCACCACGTGAAAAACCTCCAATAGCTCTGCTTTCGCGGTCGTTGGCTGTTCGATAATGCGACTCTACGTATGGCATGAGGTCACCGATGAGGTCTTTGCTGAAGATGTCTCCCATTGTTCGGAAATCTGGTGTACCTGGCATTATCTTCATTGGGTTGCCGTATGGAAGTACTATTATCATCTCTTTAGCTTCGCCTTGAGCAATGAGGTTGTCGATGATGTAGTTCATTCGGCCTACCTTATAGTATACCTCTTCTGTGTCTGTTGTTCCGCTGATGAGATAGAATACAGGATAGGTCTTGTCTTTGTTCGCGTCATCGTAATATGTCGCTGGTGTGTAGACAAGTGCATGGTTGTAGCATCCTGCCGCCTCTGACCAGTATGTCTCGTAGTTTACGTCGCCATGAGGCACATTCTGGATTGAATGAATAAGTGGCGTGCCTCCCTTGATGTCAAGAAGTGAGTTCTTGAATCCTTCGTTAGGGAACCATTCGTCACATTCTGGGTCCATAATGCTTACTCCGTCAACCACAAAGTTGTATGGATACATGTCCGGTTCAGCTGGGCCGAGCGTCGCTGTCCATACACCTGTTAGTGAGTCGCGTGTCATGTCATGACGTCCTGCAAACTGCACGTCAACCTGAACGCTCTTTGCATTGTCGTTTTTGTAGTTAAATGTGACTGTGCCATCGGAATTGGCAACTGTTGACTGAAAAGCCACCTCTTTCTGAGGGGCCGAGCAGGCAGCCATAATAAAGGCTAGCGATGCAAAGCAAGTAGATTTCATTGTTCTTTTTTTATAGAATTTGTTGCCAAAAATAAATCATTTGCAATGAACTGCCAAAATATTATTGCAAAAATCACTATATGGCAATGATATTATTGCTTATTTCACAATGAAAGAGAATGTGGGCGTTTTTCTATATAAATAGTTTGTGTATAGCAAAAAAATGTATAATTTTGTGCATAATTCATTATAGTAATTTAAATAACATATTGGATATGTCTAATAATATTCCTTACAAAACATACCTTTCAGAGGATGAAATCCCTTCGAAGTGGTATAATGTGCGTGCTGACATGAAGAACAAGCCAGCTCCACTGATTAGCCCTGCTACAGGTAAGCCTCTCACACTCGAGGATCTTAATCCGATTTTCTGTGAGGAGCTCAATAAGATGGAGCTTGACAACGATACTAAGTGGTTCGACATCCCTGAAGAAGTACTTAGCTTCTACAAGATGTATCGTCCATCTCCATTGACTCGTGCTTATTTCTTGGAGAAGGCTCTTGGAACTCCTGCGCACATCTACTATAAGTTTGAGGGTAACAATACTTCGGGCAGCCATAAGCTTAACTCAGCGATTGCTCAAGCCTATTGTGCAAAGAAGCAGGGATTGAAGGGTGTGACTACCGAAACTGGCGCTGGTCAGTGGGGTACAGCACTCAGTATGGCTACTGCATTCCTTGGTCTCGATTGTAAGGTTTACATGGTGAAGTGCTCTTATGAACAGAAGCCATTCCGTCGTGAGGTTATGCGTACTTATGGTGCGAGTGTAACTCCTTCACCAAGTGATACTACTGAGGTTGGCCGTAAGATCTTGGCTGAGCATCCTGGTACTACAGGAAGTCTTGGTTGTGCTATCTCGGAGGCTGTTGAGGCTGCTGTGACAAACGATGGTTATCGCTATGTGCTTGGTTCGGTATTGAACCAGGTTCTGATTCACCAGACTATTATTGGTCTTGAGACTCAGGCTGCACTCAAGAAGTTGGGTGTTAAGGCTGATATGATTATTGGTTGTGCTGGTGGTGGATCTAACCTCGGTGGTTTGGCAACTCCATTCATTGGTGAAATGCTTCGTGGTGAGGCTGACTATAAGATTATCGCTGTTGAGCCAGCATCTTGTCCAAGCTTCACACGTGGTAAATTCGCTTATGACTACTGCGATACAGGCCGTATCTGTCCACTCGCTAAGATGTACACATTGGGTAGCCAGTTCATTCCTTCGGCAAATCATGCTGGTGGTCTTCGTTTCCATGGTATGAGCCCAATTCTTTCTCAGCTCTATCATGACGGATTGTTCGAGGCTCGTGCTGTAGAGCAGACTTCTGTATTCGAGGCTGCAACACTCTTTGCTCGTACCGAAGGTATCCTTCCTGCTCCTGAAAGTAGCCATGCTATTCGTGCTACTATCGATGAGGCTTTGAAGTGCAAGGAGACTGGTGAAGCTAAGAATATCGTTATGGGCTTGACTGGTACTGGTTACTTCGACCTTGTTGCATACGAGAAGTTCAATTCTAAGACAATGTCTGATCAGTTGCCTACAGACGAGGAACTCAACGAGTATCTTTCACGTTTGCCAAAGGTTGACTAATCGAGAGAGTTTCGTACTCAGATAAAATAATACGGCGGCCTTGTCAGTAATGACTTTGGCCGCCGTTTTTATGTTTTATTTCTTTGTTGTTTTATGTGTTACTTCTTTGTTGTTTTTGTGTTATCACTTTGTTGTTTTCGCCGTTGTGGCATTACTCTTTCGTTTTCTATGACACTCTTGTTGTTGTTTATGGAAGACTGCTAATTGTTTTTCTTTGCCATTCTGACACCAATCGTCGAGGCGATAGCCACGAGAACGATAATGATAATCACCCACCAGTTGATAGTTCTTGATGTGACCATAATGGTGTAGTCTGATGGAACGATGCGTTCGCCAGTCACAAGGTAGTGGCCCTTGTTGTCCTTGATATTGCCGTTGGTTATGCTTTTGATGTTACCAGGCATTCTGACGGTTGCTTCGATGTTGATTTCGTTGAGATAGTTGAATGGGTGGTCTGTAAAGATGTTGTACGAAATGGAAGAGTGTTCCTCGATTCTTTCTATGTATTTGAGGTATGGCTCGATGTTGATGACAGGGGCCAAGGCCTGGACTAATTTTTTCTCGTCATTGTCTGTGACAGAACTAGCTAAGTCGACGATCTCCATTTTTTTCTCGGAAAACTCCTTGGCGCTTATTGGTGCGTCTGTGATCTCATCATAATGTTCTTCGATATATGTGAGCCCGTTGAAACAAAAGTTTGCGCTCACCCACTTGTCGACCTTGTCTTCGATTTTGTCGAGTTGTTTCTTGATTTCCATGCCACTGCATCCTTCGAAGATATTGACCGTGATTTCATTGCCGTTTTCATCGGTAGTTGTGGATTTACCTGTTGCCCAGATGTCGGCTTCGGCTTGTGTCATATATTTGTCGATGCCAATACTGAATTTAGGCAGAGTGGAACGATAGGTCTCGGTGTAAGTGTAGTCTGTGAAAATAATCCACTTGTAGCTTTTTTCGAGTGTACCTTCCACTTCTATGCGGTCGTCTTTGATGAAATATGGCATAGCCTTACACATCTCGTCGACAGAGTTGAAGTCGTGGCTATATACGAGGCTTACTGCGGAGGTGTTAGTTGTCACGTCATCCCCATCAGAGTCGGTAGCAACGCCCTGTTTGTTGAGTTCGGCATAGAGCTCGGGCGTGATAGGGTAGTCGTATTTCTTGCCTGTTGAGTTGGCTATGCATGAAATCTTCCATGTCGAGTCTGGTCGAAAGGCTTGGTTGTCATTGTTTTCTATTGCCTGTTGTCCAGTGGCGGTAAGCGAGTCTGTTTTGACGTAGATTTCACGGTGACAAGTGCCGTCTTCGTTGATGTCGGTGACCATTTGAGTCTTGTTGCATGACGATGCCATTATGGCAACGACTGCAAGTGCTATGTGTTTACTAATTGTTTTCATGATAATTCTTGATTAATTGGGTGAAACTGTTTTTTCTTGACTCCTTTCTCTGCAGGTATTTGGCATATAAAATCCCGGGTGCCTCATTGTCTGCTTCGATGATGTCGCTAATATAATTATGACGTTGAATAATATTGCTTGTTGAAGTTGTCGTTTCGGTGAAATTCCATGCCGTGAGGCAGATTATTGCTATCGCGGCGGCCGAGGATACGTTGCGAAGGACGATCAGCCATCGTGGAGCCATGCGTATGACCTTAGGTTTGGATGGCTTCTGTTCTGTCTCGTCGATACGACTCATTATGAGGTCGGTCATTGCGTCCTCGTCATAAGGGGCTGTCTCTACCTCCTTAAGGTTGTCTAGTATGTCGTCAATTCTCTTCATATCCCATTTTTATTAATCGTTCTCTGATAGTTTGTCGGGCAACGTAGAGGTTGCTCTTGATTTTTGCGGCGTCGAGTCCTGTTATTTTCTCTACTTCGTCGGATTCTAGATTCTCGAAGTGGACGAGAGTGAATACCAGTTGTTGCTTCGGGCTCAGTTGTGATACTAGTGTCCTGACTATTGCCACCCATTGTCGGTTCTCCATCTGGCGTTGGCTGTCGATGTTGTCGGCATATTCTCGGAAGTAATCTTCGTCCTCTGGCATTGGCGTCGTGTGTTTCTTGCTTTTTAGTCTGTCGAGACAAAGTCGCGATGCTATGGTGTAGAGCCAAGTGGAGAATTTATGTCGGCTGTCGTAGTTTTGTATGTTTTGCCAGGCCTTGATGAATGTCTCCTGCACTATGTCTTTGGCTTCGTCTTCGTCGGCCATCATTTTTAGTGCCAGCGAGAAGACCATCCTCTGACACGTCTGGACGACGACTCGGAATGCATCCTTCTCGCCATCTCGACACCGTTGGATAATATTTTGTTCTATCTCTTTCATCGATTCCTTTTCTGAATTGTTACATCCTATATACGACTAAGGCAGACCGTGGTCGAAAATATAATGCAATTTTTTTTCTTTTTTCTCTTATATGCAAAAACGACGACTGCTTTTTGTAGAGCAAATCGTCGTTGTAATGATGTCTTTCTAGGTCACTTTAGAATCCGAAAGTGACTCCTATTGAATAGCGTCCTCCAATTTTGTCTCCATAGACAAATTCGCGTCGGGTGTCATTGAAGAGGTTGTTGGCGTTGAAGAACACCTCGAATTGTTCCGTTGGTCGGTATGCGACCTTTAGATTTACTATTATCTTACCATCAATCTTTTCGGCACTTCTCGAAACATTGTACATCGTCTGTACCTCCTGCTTGCCATAGAAGTAGGCAGACGGAGCAAATGTCAAAGCCTTGACAGGCTTGTAAATGAGCGAGAGGGACCCGAAGAACGACGGTGTGTACTTGTGTTTGTGTCCGTTGACGAGTTCGTCGTGTGTATATTGGGCGTCTCCAATAGCGAACTGCATGTCGCCACTTTTCTCGTCGATAGTCTCTTTCATTTTGTAGACTATGTTATAGTAGAGTGATGGGTTGAAGTGCTCATCGTTAGGGTCGGCAAGTCGTGCAAGGTCAGATTCTGAGCCTGTGAACCAAGTGTTTTGTACTTTCCATGCTTCGAAGTCGGATATCTGGAAAGTCTGTGCTATATACTTCTTGTCGTGACTATATAGGTCGAGCATAACGTTCATCAGACCATCGTAACATGCTTCTGTCTGTTCGCGGATAGCCATGTTCTGCTGATAGGTGAAGTATTTGTCGATTTTTGTATTCTGCACCGTAGCGTTGATTTTGGCTACGAGGTGATTGCTGACAATCCAGTCGATGTTGAGGCTGGCTCCCATCTGTTTTACCTTGTATGGAAGATTCTGGTACTGCACGTAGGAATGTGTGCTGACGAAATCGCGAAGGAAGTTGGTGAAGTCGCTTTTGAATTGAGTGTTGCTCATGGCCTTGGCTGCAGAGCTGAAATCTACTCCTTGCGTCTTCTGTCTGTCGATAAAGTTGTCCATGTTGCGGATTCCTGTATAGAGGTCACTTCCTGAGGTCGTTGTCTGTGAGTTGACCGACATGAGTGAGCCGTAGTCGCTACTTATGGTATAGAATCCTTCGAAATCGATACTGACACCTTTGGTAGGGCGTACACGATAGCCTATCTCAATGTTGTCGGCATGCATGACATCGGCATTCTTGTTGCCGCTAAAGTGCATGTAGTCTGGTTCTCCAAGTTCGGAACGTATCCACTCATAGTTGCTTGATGAGTTGATGAGGATGCCAGAACGGTTGGCTCGGGAATAGACTGCTCGAATGACGTTGCGGTCGTTGATGCTCCAAGTTGCGGAGAAAAGCCATGAAGGGAATGCCTTGTCTGGTACCTTCAGTTTGTCGACACGTCCTGCACCGATGAGTCTGAGAGAGTTGATCGTGTAATCGAGTTTGAGACTAAAAGCCAGCTGGCTCAGGTCGCAGTCATTGTTGAGGTATGAGCTATACCTCTTGAGTGCGACGCCCCATTCTTCGCCATCTTTGGGGTCGAATGATGCGGTCTTGGCAACATCGTCGCGATAGGCGTGATAGTTGTTGTATTCGCTATCGCCAATGCGTGTGTACTGGTAATTGACGCCAGGACGAATGCTGAGATTGTCCATTGGCATGAAGTCGTACTCGAGATTGCCGTTGAACTGCTGGTTGCGCATCTTGAATCCGAAAGTGCCGATGGATAGGTTCTGTGGTCCGCTGATATAGTTGAGCTGTAGCAGACCTCCGTGGATGTTGAATCGGCCGTCGACGTAGGCAGTCTTGCTGCTTCGGTCGTTGAATGGTGTGGCGTCGTTCATCAGGGCTGTGCCTTGCATGAATGACTGCTGGTATCCGCCTGTAACGGCTATGTCAATTCTCTTGGCTGCATCGTTGTAGTATATGCCTGCGTTGATGCCCATGTTCTTGCGTGCCTGTTCTGGATTTTCGAACATGGCATCTATTGGCGCTTCGGGTTCGGTTAGTGAATGTGTTGTGCCGTCAGCATCAATTGTCTGGAGAGACTTGAAGTCGTCAAGAGTAACGTATTTACCGTTGGTGAACTCCTCTGCTCTGCCTTGTGCTTGGCCATTGTCGAAGTAGTCTATCTTTGCGCCTTCCATAGCGGCAGGAATGACGAATATTTTGTCGGTTGGACGGTTACGTGTCAGAAGATTACCGCTTATTGATACGGCTAGATTCTTATTTATGGCTTTGCGAAATACGAGGTCTGCGGAGTTAGTCCTCATGCTTCCAAGAGTGAATGTTCCTTCGACATTTTTAGATGTTTCGTTTGCCTTGCCTGTTATCAGGTTGATTACGCCTGTCACAGCATTGGCACCATAAAGTGCACCACTTGCACCACGGACTACCTCGATGCGTTCGACATCTTCGATACCGATAGGAAGACTTTCCCACATTGTGGCGCCAGAGATATAGTTGAAGACAGGACGTCCGTCTATCATGACAAGGGTATTGGTGTTCTCGGTATACATCAGAGTGTGACCATCTGGCACGTTGTCGAGTCCTCTGAGGTGGACGTCATAACTGCCGTTGGTTTTTTCTCTTACGATAACACCTGGGACGAGTCGAAGTGCCTCTTCGAATGTTGTACAACCGAAGGTGTGCATTTCTTCCTTGGTGATAACAGAAGTCGAGAGTGGTGACTTGAATGAGTCTTCCTCTTTCTTGGATGCCGATGACACGTTCTTGTTCATGATGAGGTTGAACAGTTCATCGACGCTGCTGAGACCGAGAGTTTCGACTGCTGCCATCAGGTCTTCGAGCGGAAGTTCTGCCAACTGTTCGGTTGTCATGTTCAGTATCTGGTCGCGTGTGAGCGGCTCCTGTGCCATGATGCCTGTAGACAAAAGTGCTGCGAGGCACAATGTCATATATTTCTTTGCTGTTTGCATGTCAGTTCTATATTTGTGTGCCTCTGTTATTTCTTTTTGTTTACCGCGATGCGGAAGCCAAGGTATTCGTTTCTCGATGCAGGATAGTCGCTATATACTCGAGCGTGAATGACACTTCGTCCGTCGCCTGTGTCGTAGCTTCCGCCGCGTATCACGTGGTCTACGCCTACTTCTGGACCAGTAGGATCAGTTTGTTCCTCGCCTTCGTAGTAGTCGTAGTAGTCGGATGTCCATTCCCAAAGGTTGCCTGTCATGTCGTATATTCCGAGTGCATTAGGCTTCTTGGTCTTGACATCGTGAGTAGTCTGGTTGCCATTGATATACCACCATGCAACATCGTCGATGGCATTGGAGCCGGAAAAGCGTATGTATTCGTCTTGCGGACCACCTTGTGCGGAATATTCCCATTGTGCCTCTGTTGGCAGGGTGAACTCATATCCTTCGGGAAGTAGATTGGCCTTGTTGAGCATTGGCAGGAACTTGTTGTTCACGTCGTAGTAGCTCACGTTGTAGGCAGGGTGGTTCGGACCGCGTCCGCGTTTGTTTGACCATTGCTTGGCACCGTTGATAGGTGTCTGGCCAACAACGGCCTCCCATAGACCTTGGGTTACTTCTGTTTCGCCGATAGCGAAGGTAGACATCTTCACTTTGTGTACTGGACCTTCATAGTCGGTCGCTACCAGGTCATAGTTTTGTGCGTTTTCGTCCGACGACTGGCAACCCATGTAGAATTCACCTTCGGGAACCTTTACCATTGTAAATTCCACACCGTTGAATGCAAGGGTACAGGTCTGGTCTATAGGATTCCCTCCTTTGCATGATGCGGTGATGATCTCAATGGCTTTTTCTGAATCGTCTTCTTCATACGGGTCGTGGTCACATGCTATAAACAATGTCGGTGCAATGAATGACGATGCTATGAGTGTACTTAGTTTTAATTTTGCGGTTTTCATACAGATTTCCATATATGGTCTTGAATGTTTACTTAAGCAAATGTAACAATAAAAATGGAAACGACATCTATGCCTGGGTGATATTTTTCGGAATTATATTCATAAAAGTGTATAGGGAGGGTAGGTTTGGGGTAGGTTAAGGGTAGCTTAAGGGTTGCTTATGGTATGCTTAAGGGTTGCATATTTGTATGTCGAGAGTACGTGTTTCAAAAAAAGTGGCTAATATGCTTTTGATAACATATTAGCCACTTCCAAAAACACCTACTAAAAGATACAATCAACTACTTGACTTCGAATGTTACAGGAGTGCCGCTTTGGCTGTCGCCAGATACCCAGAGTTCAAACTGGCCTGGTTCTACGACATATTGGTTGTCGATGTTGTAGAAAGCGAGTTCTTGGGCGGGCAGTTCTATTGTTATGTCTTTTTTCTCGCCTGGCTTCAGGGTTACTCTTTCGAATCTCTTGAGTTCCTTTACTGGGCGCGTTACGGAGGCAGCTATGTCGTGTGTATAGAGCTGTACGACTTCGGTTGCTTCCATGTTGCCTGTGTTGGCAAGGGTGAAGTTTGCCTTTATGGTTTCGTTGGCGTTGTATGTTGTCTTGTCGAGGGTCAGGTTGGAGTATTCGAATTTGGTGTATGACAGTCCGAATCCGAATGGGTAGAGTGGAGTCCAGCCTTCGTCGAGATAGAATGAGGTACAACCGAGGGAGGTTTGTCCGGCGTGCAATGGAATGTTGTCGATAAGCACTTCGTTGCCTACGACAGGACGTCCTGTGTTGTTGTGTGCGTAGTACATAGGAATTTGGCCTACGGACTTAGGGAACGTCATTGGTAGTTTGCCGGAAGGGACAGCTTTGCCCCAGAGGAGTTCGGCTATAGCTTCGCCACCCATAGTGCCTGGGTGGAAGTTGTAGAGTAGGGCAGCGGAGTTGTCGGCGTCTTTGCCGATAGAAAGTGGTCGTCCGGCGATGACTACTGTTACAACAGGCTTTCCGGTTTTACTGAGTTCGGCGATCAGTTCGCTTTGTGCGCCTTGCAGTTCGAGGGAGGCGAGGCAGTGTGCTTCGCCAGAGAGGATGGCTTCTTCGCCGACGAATGCGAGGATTACGTCAGCGTTTTTGGCTGCTGCTACGGCGCGTCTTACGCCGTCCTTGTTTTTGTCGCGGCTGTATGTCAGTCCTGGTTCGAAAGTGACGTTCACGTTGTTGCCGACCATTTTGCGTATTGCGGCAAGTGGAGTTACGGTGTGTTCGCTTTCGCCGTCGAAGATCCAGGTTCCGAGCTGGTCGTATGATGCGTCGGCCATAGGTCCGACAATGGCTACCTTCTTGATGTTGCTACCGAGAGGCAGGATGCCATTGTTTTTGAGGAGTACGGCAGATTCGACAGCGGCCTTCTTTGCGGCCTTGAGGTGGTCGTCGGCATAGAGTGCCTTATCTTTGAGATTTGTGTCGGTGTATGGATGTTCGAAGAGTCCAAGACGATACTTAACCCTAAGTATGTTTCTGACGGCATTGTCAATTTTCTTGATGTCGACTTCTCCCTGCTTAATGGCAGAAGGGAGTTCCTTGACAAACATGTAGCTTACCATTTCCATGTCAACACCAGCATTGGCAGACTTGACAGCAGCTTCGTGTTCGTCGGCAGCGAATCCGTGTTTGATCATTTCCTTGGCAGATTCCCAGTCGGTAACGACAAATCCGTCGAAGTTCCATTCTTTGCGGAGGACATTATCGAGAATGAACTTGTTGGCCGTAGAAGGAACGCCATCGTTGTCGTTGAACGAAGTCATGAACGTAGCCGCGCCGGCTTCAGTTGCTGCCTTGAAAGGTGGCAGGTAAACGTTGCGAAGCTGTCGTTCGGAGATGCCGGTAGAATTGTAGTCGCGCCCGCCTTCAGTAGCTCCATATCCTACGAAATGCTTAGCGCAAGCAGCCATAGCGGTAGGGTCGGACAATGAATCGGCCTGGTATCCTTTAACAGTAGCGGCGCCCATGACAGAGGTGAGATAAGGGTCTTCGCCATATCCTTCAGCGCACCGTCCCCAGCGAGGGTCGCGTGCGATGTCGACCATTGGTGAGAAAGTCCACTTGATACCCACAGAAGTAGCTTCTATAGCAGCGATGCGTGCGCCTTCCTGTGCTATTTCGGGGTCGAAAGAAGCGGCCTGTCCGAGTGGGATAGGGAAAATAGTCTTGAATCCGTGTATTACATCTCGCGACATCAGGATAGGAATGCCCAGTCGTGATTCTTCGACCGCGATTTTCTGCAGTTGGTTGATGCGTTCGGGGTCGGTTTCGTTGAGGATAGAGCCTACCTCGCCACGAGCGATCAAGTCGCGCATTTCATCGATGTTGCCCGAAGATGAGATTTGGTTCATCTGTCCAAGTTTCTCTTCAAGAGTCATCATCTTGAGGAGGTTTTCGACTCGGCTCTCTATGACATCGTCGGCCGACGACAGCCTTACGTTTTTAGGTGTGCAGGCTATCATGGCCATCAAGCCAAGAGACAGTGATATGTGTTTTACATTAAATGTCTTCATATTCAAAGTATAGTGTTATTTTTGGAATACTCTAACGTATTCAACCTCCATAGTTGCTGGCAGGGCATTGTCGTCGACACCGTTCATGCCGCCCCACATGCCGCCCCAGGCAAGGTTGAGGATGATGTAGAAAGGATCTTCGTATGGCCAGTCGACTCTTCCGGTGCCAGGGTTGTTGTATACCAGCTGTACCTTACCGTCGACGTATGTCGTGATGACATCAGGCTTCCATTCAATGCCATAGACGTGGAAATCGTCTTCTGCGCCTTCGCACTTCATCTCGTGAGTCACCTGAGTGTTGTTGGAGTGAACGTGACCGGTTGCGTGCAGGCTGGAAGAAACATAGTTAGGATTGCATCCAACCTCTTCCATGATGTCGATTTCGCCATCGGCAGGCCATGACGTAAAATTGACAGGCATCATCCAGAAAGCGGGCCATGTGCCTTTGCCCTTAGGCAGTTTTATAGAAGCTTCCATGTATCCGTATTGCCATCCGGTATTCTTTTTAGCGTAAACGCGACCAGAATAGACCTCTCCGTTTTCCTTGATGCATCTGATTTTCAGAACGCCGTTCTTCACCTCAGTGACGCGTTTGCCTTCAGGAGTCTTTTCGTTGACGTAGTTTTGGAGTTCGTTGTTGACCCATCCCTTATTCTTGATTTCGTGTTGCCAGCAGCTAGCGTCGAGTGAAGCAGACTGTTGGTCGAATTCGTCGTGCCAAACGAGTTTGTAGCCTTCGATAGGGCAAGTGATCAGGCTAGGGTCGGGAACTCCGTCGCCACCATCCTGTTTGACAGTTATGGTCTGTCGTGCGCTGCCCGACATAAAAGTCAGAACGGCCTCGCGTGGATTGAACTCTCCGCTCTTGAGGACCGAGACAGTAACTTGTGTATTCTTCTCTGTAGAATTGCTTGGAGTGACAGTCACCCAGTTTTGGTCGGCAATGACAGCCCATTCCTGGCTTGATGTGACAGAAATCTCCTTAGTGCCTGCAAAACCATCAAATGTAAGCTCGGATGGAGTTACAGAAAGTGTTGTTTCTGGTGCAGGCGCAGGTTCGTCGTCACCACAACCGCAGAATATGAGTGCTCCACACATGAGCCACGTAGATATTATCATCTTGCTATTCATATCAAGTTTTGCAATTAAAAAAAGGGAGAAGCCGTTACCAGCGAGGCTTCCGGCCTCTCCTTTATAGTTTCAAACTACAAATTAGTTTGCCTTTTTGAATACGATGTCATGAATCTTGATGTTAGTACCTTCAGGTGTACCTCCGAAGTCGAGTACAAGCATCAATTTAGCGGCGTCGGCCTTAGGCAGGTTAGCGCCCTTGAGCAAGTAAGTGTAAGGCTTTCCGTCAGCGACCTGTATGTGGTC
The DNA here is from genome assembly GCA_024401355.1 of Bacteroidales bacterium. GTDB lineage: Bacteria > Bacteroidota > Bacteroidia > Bacteroidales > Marinilabiliaceae > W3P20-009. Next base: position 61,247 of record JAKSLF010000014.1, read on the forward strand.
TTCCATGTAGAAATTGCCGTCGTTGCCGTCCTCAGTGAGTTTCACTGTGACATTAGGCATATCGTTGTCGCCCTCGATGATCATCTTGAAGTTGTAGGCATCGGCCATAGAAGCAGGGATGTTAGTGTGAATCTTGACCTGTCCCTGCCAAGTTTGTGATCCGCAGGCAACAGAAGTCAAAGACAGAACGCCGTCCTTGTATTCGTATGAAGGATTGCCAACCTGTCCCCAGTTTTCGTCGGCCCACCAGAATTCGACCTTGTCAGCGAGGTCGTCTTCGCTCTGAACTTTCCAGATGTTATCTTCGTCGCCAGGCTCCATAGAGAGATGCTCAGCAAAGTAGATATCGTGAACCTTGATCAGTGTACCTTCAGGAGTGCCTCCGAAGTCGAATACGAGCATCAGGGTTGGTGCGTCGGCCTTAGGGAGCTGAACGTTCTCGATCTTGTAGATGTACTTCTTCCCATCGGCAACAGGGTAAGTATCTTCCATGAAATTGTTGCCGTCGTTGCCGTCTTCAGTCAACTTGAAAGTCATACCTGGGAGAGCGTTAGAACTTTCGACAACGCAGTAGAAATCATACTTCTTGCTCAACACAGCAGGAATGCTTGTATGAATCTTGACCTGTCCCTGCCACTTTTGGCTTCCGCAAGCAACGGAAGTCAAAGACAGAACGCCGTCCTTGTATTCGTATGTAGGGTCGCCAACCTGTCCCCAGTTTTCGTCGGCCCACCAGAACTCGACAGCCTTAGTGAGGTCGTCCTCGCTCTTGACGGTCCACAAGTTAGATGCAGAAGCGACATCCCAGTCCATGACAGCCTCTGGAGCTTCTGGTTCGTCAGGAAGTCCTGTATCAGGCTTGCTTGTGAATACCAATCGCCATGCGATAGAGCCATTGTCGTTGATGAGAGACAAGGTAGAGCTAGAGAGTGATTCGATACGGAAGTAAGGGTTGCTGTATGCGTCGTCATTAGGTATATATGGCAACAAAGTCTCAGCAGGGAACTGTATGAAGAGGCAGTCTTCATCGTTGTACTGTCCAGGCAAGAGAGTGAAAGTAGAATTCTGCTTTTCAACATTTGCCATGAAGTCGGCACCATCATTAGTATTCTGGTCAGCGAAAACGGAGCATCCGGTATTGACGTATACAGTACCGCCTTCACCAGGGTTGTATGAATATTTGCCACCAGCAGCAGGGTCGTTATCATCGTGAGTAAAAACAATGCGGTCGTCGTAAACACCCCAGTCGGCCTTGTCGTTGACAGCTGCGGACCACCATCCAGAGCCGTCGGTGCCCGATTCGCCGCAGCCCATGTGGCTCTTCGTAGCGTAGTCGATGCGCCATTCTACATTACACAGCTTCTTGAAATAGATGCTGTAGTCGATCTTAGTCTCGTTGAAAGTGAACTCGGCAGTTTTTGATGCCAAGGAGATGCCGTTGCGGTTTCCGACCTTGAGTTCGAGAGAGTGTGTTCCGGCCTCCAGTGTGCTATAGTTGATAGTAGGGAGGTTGGAATACATCTTTCCGTCGAGGAACCAGATTATGTACTGGTTGGCGAGTTCTTCAGTCGATGCGGTCATGGTGTTGGTTTCCTGATCGACAGTGACATTAATCTGATTGTTGCCAACAGTAGGCATCATGTTAGGATTGGCGCCATCAAACTCTTCAGGCTGGCAAGCGACCAAGCAGCTAACGGCGAGCGAACCGAACATATATTTATATAATGCTTTCATATCATTAGCTTATTAAGTCCGAACCTCATCCTCATCAGCTGAGGTTCGGAAGTGGTGTTTACTAATAGTTGTTCTGTACGAGTGAAGGATCCTTGTCGAGTTCGCTCTGTCCGAGTGGAATGTGCTTCTTGCTGTCAGTCCATGTGTTAGTACGATACTCGTTAGGTACAAGAGTATTCTTGGCGTTGACGCTAGACTCAGGGACGTCGACGAGTCGAACAAGGTCGAAATAGCGCTTACCTTCACCGACAAACTCGTAGTGGCGTTCCTTGATGATATTGTCAAGAGTAGCGTCGACAGCTTCGAGTCCGGCACGCTTACGCACCTGGTAGAGGAGAGCCTTAGCATCGCCGGAACCAGCTCCGCGTGCGATAAGTTCGGCAGCGTTGAGGAGAGTCTCGGCATAGCGATAGACGCGGAGGTTATTGTTATAATTCAAGTTGCCGGAAGTAGGGCAGTCCTTGAAATTCTCAGTCTTAGGACGATACTTGTTGAGCCAGATATGGGTATCCTGGTAACGAGGGTTGTAATCGACAATTACAGGGTTACCATTTTTGTCGACCCCATTCTGGTAAGGCATGTATCGGAGGTCCCAGCAAGTAGCTTCGCGGCGCACGTCGCCTTCAGCAAACATGTCGTAAGTCTGGACACGCATAGGGAGGAATCCCCATCCGTCGGCACCTGAATCCCATGGGTCGGGATGAAGTTCTGTACCACCAGGGAAGCCGTTAGGCGAGATGAGAGTAGGGAGCACAGTACCGCCGCAATTCTTTGCAGCGTCGCCCCAGTCGCGCTGAGCGTTATCGTCGTTGTAGTTAATCTCGAAGATAGACTCAGAGCACCATTCACCATCCTCTTCCCAGAGGTTTGCGTAGTCAGGGTTGAGTGAATACTCGCCGCTATTGATGATTTCGTTCATGTAGTTGAGAGCAGTAGCGAATCGGTCCTTATCGTTCTGGTACATAACCATTTCGGCATAGAGCATGTAGGCCATAGCCTGTGAAACGCGTCCGCAGTCGCTTGCGCCCCACTTCATAGGGAGAGCCTTAGATGCGATGATCTTGTTTTCTAGTTCGTCGATAAGCTGAGCATAAATTTCATCAGCCGACTGCTGAGGTGCGGTATAAGGCACGCTAAGGTTGTCGATATAGAAAGGGATATTGCCATAGTAGTGCCACATAATATTGTAGTAGTAAACTCTGAGAAGGCGAGCCTGCATTTCGTATGAAACGAGTTTATCCTTGCTGACGCTAGTGTTCCAGCTTACATACTTGATAGCATCGTTGCAACGCTTGATGCCCGAGTAGAAGTCGCCCCAGAGAGTCTGTAGTGTCTGCACTCCGCTGCCTTCGAAATTGAAGAGCTTATGCCAGTGTTCGTTGTCGACAGCGTTACTACCGCCGACCCAGAAATCCTCGCCCATAATCTCAGCGTCGCAAGTGAGAGCGTTGTATGCCACGCCGTCCCAGTCGGGCCACTGCAAAGGGTCGTAAGCAGCATTGAGAGCCTCGTTGAGTCGTTCGTCGGTAGTATAGTATTCCTCGAGTGGTTCGCCGTCGGGCTTCTGTACCTCAAGGAAATCTTCGTTACAAGCTGGAGCCAGAAGCGCAGTAGCGATGAGTCCAGCAAATATCTTGTTATTCTTCATAGTTCACTTTTTTGATATGTTCGGTAATTAAAGTGAGAGTTTAAGACCTACGGTATAAGTACGAGCCTGTGGGTAGACACCATAATCGACGCCGAGCGAAGTGCTGCCAGAACCGATTTCAGGGTCGAAACCATGATACTTAGTGAAAGTAAAGAGGTTTTCCGCCATAGCATAAACTCTCAATCGGTTGATCTTGACCTTCTGTGTAAGTGCAGTAGGCAAAGTATAACCGAGAGTGACATTCTTTACTCTCAGGTATGAGCCATCGAAAACATACAAGTCGCTAACCACCCAGTTGTCGCTCTTCTTGAGAGTAGGCACCTTGTTGCTAGTGCCTTCGCCCGTCCATCTGTCGAGAACCCATGTAGGGTAGTTAGCTGCCATAAGGTCGCGTCGGTAAGTAGCGTCAAACACATCAGCTCCGCCGACACCCTGCATGAATATGCTCAGGTCGATGCCCTTCCAGTCGACATTGGCGTTGAGTCCGAAAGTCCACTTAGGTGTTCCGTTGCCGATATTAGTGCGGTCGTCTTCAGTAATCTTGCCGTCTCCGTTGACATCAACGAAGATGAGGTCGCCAGGTTCAGCGTTAGGCATTATAAGTTCGCCGTTAGCATTCTTGTATGCTTCTACCTCGTTGGTGTTTTGGAAGACTCCGGCGGTCTTGTATCCGTAGAAGAATGGGAAAGGCTTACCATTTTCGGCGCGAGTACCTCCGCCAGAGAACTGGCTGATGCCATAGTTGAGGAATCCGGTATCGTTACCGATGTTATTGAGTTCGTTGTGGAGGTAAGAAGCGTTGCCTTTAACAGCCATGTGAACGTTGCGTATATTCTGCTTGAATCCGAGTTCGAATTCAACACCCGAGTTAGTCATATCGCCGACGTTGCCCAGTGGTGGTGCCTCACCGACGTATGATGGTATAGGCATTTCGATGATCATGCCGTTGGTCTTTTTCTGGAAGTAGTCGACAGTGAAAGTCAAAGCATTGCTGAAGAAGGCGAAATCGACACCGAGGTCAATCTGCTCCGACTCCTCCCACTTGAGTTTCTCGTTGGCAAGACGTTTAGCCTTAGAGCCAGAAGCGAGTGCCGAGTACTTGCCGAACCAGTAGTTGTTGCCCATTGCAGTAAGAGAAGTGTATCCGAAATCTTCGATATTGTCGTTACCGTTCTTACCCCAAGAGAAACGCACCTTAGTGCTAGTGTACCATTCTGGACGTGTATCCATGAAAGCCTCGTTAGTCAGGTTCCATCCTACAGAGACAGAAGGGAATATACCATACTTGTTCTTGCTACCGAAACGGCTTGAGCCATCACGGCGAACAGTAGCCTGTACCATATATCGTTCGTTGTAGTCGTAGCTGATACGTCCGAAGAGTGACGCCATAGTATGTTCTGTATATGGGCCGCCATATACGTTCTTGTGGTTAGTGGCACCAGTGATGTTACCGTCGGCGTCCTTGCTGAGTTCAATTTCGCCAGTTGCGTAGTTGATGTATGGCTTTTCAGGGTTTACGAGGTAGTCGCGTGAGCCACCGAGCTCATCACCCTTGAACTTAGATGCAGACTGTCCCAATACGATACCGAACGTGTGGTTATCAATCTTCTTGTCGTAGGTAAGAGTATTTTCCGACTGCCATGTAGTGTTTTGTCCCTTGTACATGCTAGCGCTTGTGTAGCCCTTGCCATGGTTGTTGCCTGAGAAGTAGAAATTCTCGAGAGTAGCTCCGCTGTTGCCCCAGAAAGAGAGTTCAGCGCTATATGAGTAGTGGTACTTCAAATTCTCCCACAGTTGGAGGTCGAATGAGAACTTAGGCATGAACTTCTGCGCCCAGTTTTTAGTTGGGCTCTTCTTCATCATAGCAATAGGGTTGTTTTGTTCGCCATAGTTGCCGATGTAGCCAGGGATAGTGTATGGATCGCCATTTTCATCACAATAGAGGTCGTACTTGCTGTACATAGTCTTCATATTTTCAGCGACCTGTCCCTTTACCGTAAGAGGGATGATAGGTGACAAGTAGAGAGCCGAACCAAGTGGTGAGCCGTAGGCAGAATTAGCATCGATGCCAGTGTTGTGTACGCGCATGTATGAAACGTTGACACCGACATCGAGTTTGTTGAGGAAATTGCGTGTATCTGACTCGTCGAGCAAAGTGTACATATTATTTGAACGAAGGGTGAATCGGTCGTAGTTAGACTGACCGTAGTTACCGCCCACGATACCTTCCTGGTTGAAGTAACCAACAGAGAGGTAGTAGTTGAGCTTATCAGTAGCACCGCTAGCCGAGATATCGTGCTGCATGATAGGAGCGTTGTCGTTGAACAGGAGTTCCTGCCAGTCAGTTCCGAACCCTTCAATCTTGTCGCCATTGACATCGACCAAATTGTATGGGTCGGCGTATGGGAGTTCTGTTGTAGCGTTAAGAGTGCTAAGAGCTCTTTCGTTCTGAAGGATAGCGTAGTCGGTAGCGCTAGTCACATCGCGATGTTTCCATGCAGACTGCCATCCCCAAGAAGCGTTATAGTTGATTTGAGCCTTTCCAGCCTTACCTTTCTTAGTAGTGACGAGAATGACACCGTTGGCAGCACGTGCGCCATATATAGCTCCTGATGCGGCATCCTTCAACACCTCCATACTTTCGATATCGTTAGGATTGACGAGCTCCATACCATTTTGGTCGGTAGGGAGACCGTCGATGATGTAGAGAGGTTCAGAGTTGTTGATAGTACCGTTACCACGGATACGAATCATAGACTTAGCTCCAGGTTGGCCGGATGCGGAAGTGACGTTGATACCAGCAGCCAAACCTTTAAGAGCGTCATCAGCGCGGAGGCGCGACTTGCCTTCGAGATCTTCTGCACTAACCTTGGCGATAGAAGCAGTTACAACACTCTTCTTCTGAACACCATATCCGATGACAACGAGATCTTCAAGCATAGCAGTCTCTTCATCGAGAGTTACGTTGATAGTAGTTCTTCCGTTTACATCCTGTTCCTGTGAAGTGAAACCAATGAACGAATACTGAAGCACTGCATCGGCAGGTGCTTTAATAGAGTAATTACCATCAATACTTGTTATAGTACCTGTGGTTGTGCCTTTGACCACGACAGTTACGCCTGGCAATGGCAATCCGTCTGTTGAGCTGATAACTACACCATTTACCTGATTGGACTGAGCGAATGCTGTCGTAAATGTTATAGCCATCAACACTAATGTTAACCAATAGCTCTTCATAGACATGTGTTTACACGTTAATAAGATTTTCTTTTTTTGTTTTTGTTCTATAATCATGTAGCGCTTTGTGAGATTTGAACGATGCAAATATATGCTGGATAGGGTTGTAAATGCAAAAATTAGTTAATTCAAAAATACGTCAAGCCTCATATTTGTATACGTCAAAAATACGTCATGTAATATTAACGTGCTGAATATCAAGGATAAAAAAATTAAAAAAAATACTTCGAAGTTTATTTAGAATATTCGTCATGAATTAACGAATTCTTAGAAATTATATTCTAAAATATTATCTTTGTGTGTTGATAAACAGTTCATGTCATGGAGCGTTGCCATGCGATACGTGGCATCGACGAGTACCTCGTGAAAGAGGTGGAGTGATTGTTTCCTATTTTTCTGCAAGGCTGGAGCCTCGCTTCTAGCTGCGGGTGCTTTAGGTGTTTCTTTTGGTGTAACATCAGCATCTTATACCATGGCCCACAGAGCGCAACAGCAGAGGTTCTCGTTTGCCTTATATGCCGCAGACATGTCACCCAAGGCAGCCGAACTGTCTGGCCTGATGATGAAGGACATGTCCGTCAGCAAGGATTCGAAATACCTATATAAGGTGTTCCTTGCAGTTGCCGACCTTCCTGCGGGGCAACTCCTACTAAGGAAGTGCCAGTCATGCCGCCAG
>JAKSLF010000015.1 GCA_024401355.1 Bacteroidales bacterium
AGGCATACTGATAACGATAGCCTATGATGAAACTATCGCAAGTGCACCAGCAGATGCACCAGCAGATGCACCAGCAAGTGCACCAGCACGTGCACCACAGAATAGAATAGAAAAAGAAATATATAAAGAAAAAGAAATTACAGTTGTGTCGACAACCGTCGACACCCACCCCCCAAAACCTACCATCGATGAAATCCAGCAATACATCACCGACAAGGGATACACCGACATCGACGCCGAGGCATTCTGGAACTTCTATGAATCGAAAAACTGGATGATAGGCAAAAACAAAATGTCTAAATGGAAATCCGCCATCGCCACATGGCACCGCAAAAACCTAATCGAACAAAAACAAAAGCAAAACATAAAACACACCGACAATGACACCAATCAAATCGATAGTCAAAACCGACGACTGCAAGACGCTCTTCTATCCACCTACTACTCTATGCTTGGCAGCCAAGAAGCTCCGCGAAACGAAGGACTACCCGACGTTCCTGACATCCTACTCGGTTGACAACGAAAACTACTGCGCCGCCAACGTCGACCGTGCCCTCACCACCAACTCACCCATGCTCGAAGTAGCCGCCGAAGCCTATGGCGACCAGCAGGTCATCACCTGGCTCTACGCACACCTCGCCTCACTCGCTCTCTCCACCAGCGCCAAGAAGGGCGAAGAACTCCTCGTCAACCAGCTTACCAGCCTCGCACGCACCATCCTCTACAACTACCCTAAGCTCCGCACCACAGCCTTCATGCTCTTCTGCGCCAGGTTCAAGGCCGGACACTTCGGCACTTTCTACGGCTCGTTCGACCCCCTCACCGTCACCTCGGCCCTCAAAGACTTCACCGCCTGGGCACAGCAGCAGCGATGGATCGCCATGGAAAAACAGTCGCGTAATGGCTAGAGATACCTAAAAATGACTATTGCGTGAGTTGTTGAAAATGTGTAATTTTGCACCTGATGTAAAACGTTGTTGATGCTCAAGATTCAGACTATACTGTTCATGATGCTGGTCTCGCTCCTCGCCATGTCGCAGTCCTACAGGATTAGCGGTCGTGTCGTCGATGCCGAGTCGGGCGATGGAGTGGGGTTCGCCTACGTGATGATACCCGAACTCTCGCTCTGGGCTGTAGCCGACGATGGCGGTTCCTTCGTCCTGCGCAACGTCGCTCCTGGTGAGTCTCTGCTCCAGGTCAACTGCATGGGCTACGAGAAGTTCTCCACCAAGGTCACGGTCAACGCCGATATCGACAATCTCGTCCTCAACATCAACGCCAGCAGCCTCAAGATCAGCGATGTCGTCGTCGTCGCACAGCGCAAGAAGAGCAGCATCTCCACCTCCTACAGCATCGACCGTATGGCGCTCGACAACCAGCAGATTCTCAACATGGGCAGTGTCTCGTCGCTCCTCCCTGGTGGACGCACGGTCAATGACAACCTGACGGACGACAGCCGACTCGCCCTCCGCAGCGAAAAGCTCGAGATGGGCAACGCCAGCTTCGGCACCGCGGTCGAGGTCGATGGAGTAAGGATGGACAACAATGCCACCATGGGCGAGGTCTCGTCGGCTTCCACACGCAGCGTCGCTACCTCCGACATCGAGAGTGTCGATATCGTCACCGGCATACCTTCTGTTGAGTATGGCGACCTCAGCAACGGTGTCGTCAAGATCAACCTCCACAGGGGCAAGTCGCCCTACGTCGTCGAGGCTAAGGTCAACCAGAGCACGTCGCAGTTCTCGCTCAACAAGGGTGTCGACATGGGCGGCCGACGTGGTGTCGTCAATCTCTCGTTCGAACACGCCCGTTCCCTCAGGGAAATCGCTTCGCCCTACACTTCCTACAAGCGCAATGTCCTCTCTCTCCGATATAGCAATCTCTTCTTCCGCTCGTCCATGCCGCTCAATCTCACGTTCGGCGTCTCGGGCAATATCGGCGGATACAAGTCCGAGCAGGACCCCGACAGGAATCTCGACTCCTACGACAAGGAGGACGAACGCTTGCTACGTCTCAATCTCGACGGCTCGCTCCTTGTCAACAGCGCCTGGCTCACCGACCTCTCTCTCAAGGCCAACATGAGCCTCACATCGCGACTCAAGGATAGATATTACAACTCCAGCAGCTCTTCCGCCCAGCCCTACATCCACGTGATGCAGACTGGCTATCATGTTGCGGGCATTTCATCCGACGACGATATCGTCCTCGGACCTACTGGCTACTGGTATGTGCATGAGTATAACGAACAGAAGCCTCTCAACGCCAATTTCGTCCTGAAGGCCAACCGCTCGAAGCGTGTCGGAAGTGCTCTGACTACTAAGCTGATGCTCGGCGCCGACTTCTCCATGAGCGGCAACAACGGACGGGGCAGGTACTACAACGACCTCTCCGTGGCCCCCACTTGGCGCGAATACCGCTACGATGCTCTCCCTTGGCTCTACAATCTGGCGTTCTATGCCGAGGCTCAGGTGGCTCGCACGTTCCGCTCCAGCGACAAGCTCACGCTCAATGCCGGACTACGCGACGATATGACGATGATTCCACAGTCCGCCTACAATACGGTCGGCAGTCTCTCGCCTCGCTTCTCCGCTCGCTATCTCTGGACCAATGACAACGACGGCGCTCTCGTCGAAGATGTCGCTCTCCATGCCGGATGGGGTAGGAGTGTCAAGCTCCCTTCGTTCCAGATTCTTTATCCTCAGGAGAGCTATTTCGACATTCTCACGTTCACACCTGGCACTACGGCCGACAATAAGGCTTACTACGCCTACTACACCTATGCCAGCAAGCCACTCTACAACGATGACCTCAAGTTCCAGATGACCAATCAGACCGATGTCGGTGTCGAGATGACTCTCCGCGCTGTCAAGCTCTCTCTCTCGGGCTTCTACACTACGACGGACAACGCCTATCGCATGGTCAACTCTTTCACTCCACTGCAGTATGCTTTCACGTCTCAGGCCGCTCTCGAGGATATCACCATCCCTAGCGCCGACCGCTCTTACTCCATCGACTCTTCGTCGGGCACGGTCACTGTCTCCGGCAACGGCATGCAGGTCGCTCTCCCGTCTTCGCTTCGCAACACTTTCCTCAAGAACAGGCAGTATGTCAACGGCAGCACCGTCAGGCGTTACGGACTCGAGTGGATGGTCGATGTCGAGATTCGCAAGTGGCTGACGTTCCGTCTCGACGGTATCTTCTACCGCTATCGTGCTGTCGACGAGACGCTTATTGCCGGCACTCCTATGGGCGTCGGCGACTATCTCGCTTCGTCGGCTCTGCAGCCTCTGGTCGGATATTATCGGGGTAGCGGCGCCTCATCTGCCACCGACCCGAGCACACCAGCGGTTAGCAATGGCTCCGAGTCGTCGCACTGCCGACAGAATGCCTCGTTCACTCTCCGTGTCCCTAAGGCTCGACTCATCATGACTCTTAAGACAGAGGTCTCGCTCCTCAACAAGACCCGTCAGCTCTCTCAGGCCAATGGCAACACGCGTGGCTTCGCTATCGACAAGGCTGGCGACATCGAAGGCGCTCCTTTCAACGGTCAGGAGGACCACTACGTGATTCTCTATCCCGAGTTCTATTCCACTTGGCAACAACCCGACGAGCTCATCGACTTCGCCGAGGCTCTCGCCAATGCCAAGGTCAGCAACAGGCAGCTCTACCAGCAGCTCTCGCAACTCATCGTGCGTTCGTCGACTGCCTACTATTTCAACCAGAATAAGGTCTCGCCTTTCTGCTCGATGAACTTCCTCGTCACTAAGGAAATTGGCGACCACGTATCGCTCTCTTTCTATGCCAACAACTTCGTCAACACGATGAAAAGTGTTAAAGAGTCACAAACTCGACTCGAAACGTCACTTTTTGACAGCAAATACGTACCTAAATTATATTACGGACTCTCATTAAAACTTAAACTATGAAAAAGTTGTTTTTCCTCTTGCTCGCAGTATTCCTTGTCTCATGCGATAAGGACGATGACAAGACTATTAAGACTTACGACTTGACTATCTCTGTCAACGGTGTCGAGGCGGTCTTCGATTCGTGCTACGTGATGGTAATTGACCAGCAGAACAATAGCAACTCTTGCAACCTTGATGCCAGTGGTGTGACTACTTTCACGGTGCCTGCCGGTATCTACGAGGTCTATCTCAACGGAACTGTCACCGACGCTTACTGCCGCACTATCTATAATGCTTCTCAGACGGGTGTCGTCGTGGGCGATAAGACTGCCAACATGGTCGAGCTTACTGCCACTGTCACCAAGATGCAGACTGCCAATCCACTCGTGATAAAGGAGGTCTATTGCGGCGGCTGCCAGAAGGACGACGGCTCCGGCAAGTTCACCAACGATAAGTGCATCATCCTCTACAACAATTCTTCCCTTGCCGTGTCGCTCGCCAATGTCGCTGTCGGCATGGTCGAGCCTTACAATGCCGAGGCTGGCACTCATTCGTTCCTCACCGGAGGTAAGCTCACCTACGAGTCTGACAATTGGATTCCGGGCATCAACGGCATCTGGTATTTCAACTCTTCTGCCGAAATAGCTCCATACTCCGAGCTTGTCGTTGCTGTCAATGGCGCTATCGACCATACGCTCTCCTATAGCAATTCGGTCAACTATGCCAAGCCCGAATACTACTGCATGTACGACCCCGAGGCTGCTAGTTCCGACGGCGGACATTACAACAATACGTCTTACCATCCTTCCCCTTCCGAGGTGATCCCTTCCGATCATTACCTCAAGGCTATCAAGTATGGCAAGGGCAATGCTTGGCCTATGAGCCAGACGTCGCCTGCTGTCTTCATCTTCAAGTGTGAGAATAATTCTGTCGAGCAGTATGTTGCCAAGGAGGATAGTCTTGTCTACCCGGCCGACAAGCAGGGCAACCTCACTTATGCTTGCCTCCGTGTGCCTAGGGCTTGGGTGCTCGATGGTGTCGAGATTTTCAATTCCGACGCTGTCCCTTCGTCCAAGAAGCGCATGACACCCGATATCGACAATGGATATGTCGAGATGAAGGGTGGTTTCGGTCATTCGGTCATCAGAAAGAAGGACGAAGCCGCTTCTGCTGCTGCCGGACATGATATTTATGTCGATACCAACAATTCGTCTAACGATTTCTATGAGGCTGATAAGTGCTCTCTTATGTAGTCTGATATCTCTGCCGGCTCTTGCGCAGGAGCGTTTCCAGGGTGTCGTCGACCGCAATGTCTGGCTTCTGTCCGACAATGCTGCGGCCCTGACGCTCTGCACCGACTCTACGGCTTCGCTCGCCGAGCTCGCATGGAACCGTTCTTGGGGCAAATGGCACGACTATAGCGAGGGTAGTTCACACAACAATGTGTCGGCTCGTGTCCAGTCGTTCCTGCATCTCTCGCCTTCGGTCATGACCTATGGTAGTGTCTCCTACGACAATTTCAACGGACACCGCATGCAGGGCTCGATGCTCTTCGACGACGCCTCGCTCCGACCATTCGACATTGTCGACTACGAACTGGGCAATGCCGGCGACAAGCATTTCGAGATGGTCTCGCTCGATGGGGCTGTCGGATGGCGTCCTCTCTCGCATCTGGCCATCGGGGCCAAGGCCGACTACAGGGCGGCTACCTATGTCAAGTATAAGGACCTCCGACATACTAACACCTACATGCGTCTCGACCTCACGGCTGGCTTTTGCCTCCCTCGTCTCGCTGGCGGTCTCATCGATGCCGGACTCTATGGCGAGTATAGGCGTAGGGTAGAGGAACTCGTACTCAAGACTTACGGCACTAGCGATATTATATATAAGTCAATCGTCGACTACGCCAATTTTACCGGTACTGTCGAGTCGTTTGGCGAAACTGGCTTCACCGATACGGGCACCGGACTGCCTCACCTCTCTGAAAAGAAGGGTGCCGCCGTCCAGCTCGCCTTCCATCTGACCGACAACATCGAGTGGCTCAACGAGTTCGTCTGGCTCACTCACGACGGTCGTTATGGCAAGAAGTCGCAGTATACTATTTCTCATTCTAGGTGGAATGGAAAGGATTTTGAGCTCAGGTCACATCTCAAGTGGTCTCACAACGACGATTTGCATCTCGTCGATTTCTCTTGGCATTCCGAGAGTCTCGATGCCGACAGGGAGGTCTACATACGTGAGAACGACGACCGCAATGCTTCGGTGATTTACTATAAGTATTTTACCCCGGTCAAGATGAACGACAAGCAGCAGACGACGCTCCGCTTTGCCTATGCCGGACGACTCAAGCCCTACGACGGTTGCTACCTCTGGAGCTTCGGTGCCGGAGCCGAGATTGTCCGACTCGAACAGACGGCTTACGTCTACCCTAAATATAGTAGGCAGAAGATTAGCGTCTACCGTCCGTTTGCTCAGCTCGAGCGCAGGTTTATGATGCACGACTACCGCCACTTCTCGGTCGGGCTCTCTGTCAATACGCAGAGCGGCAACGGCGATCTCAAGGACGACGGACTGCTCTCGGGCATCAACAGCGACAAGAACAGCATGGAGGTGCAGTCCACTTTCCAGCTCCAGCACTACGAATGGCTCACTACCCGGCAGTGGAATGCCTCTTGCTCGCTCGGTTTCGGGTGGCAAATGAACCGTGCTGCTAATGTCAGACCATTTGTCTCAATGACTTACGGATTGTGCAAGGCAACTGACAATTCTTGCATCGACGGGTCGTCGCGACATGATTTTTCTCTCCGTCTCGCTTGCGAGTTCTGATTTTTTTACCTAATTTTGGGTATTGCATCCAAGTAGCTTTTCTTGGTAACTTTGCATCAGGAAAATGATATTAAACAGATTGAAAAATGAAGAAATTATTTACGCTTTTTGTTGTTCTTGGTGCGGCACTCAACGTTATGGCCGACAATGTTTATGGTTTTGCTGGTAGTGGTACAGAAGCCGACCCATACAAGATTACTTCGGCTGCCGATTTCACAACTCTCGCTGAGAAGATTACAGCAGATAACACTGGTGCTGGTGAGTATTTCGTTTTGACTGCCGACATCAATTTCGGCGGCACTGAAGAAAACCCTGTGCAGTTCCCATCGGTTGCAAGAGCTGCTATCACTAATCTCACTACTATTGCCTGGGGTTTTCAAGGTATAATCGATGGCAATGGCAAGAAGATTAGCGGCATCTATCATACTAATTGTGCCAACAATGATGAAAGCAAATTCAATGCTCTTGTCTCTTCGCTTGGTGAAGGCGGTGTGGTAAAGAATATGACCTTTACTATGAATAATTTTGTCAAGGCATATCAATATGTTGCACCTTTTGTTAGTCTCAATTATGGAGGATTTGTTGAAGACTGCATCAATTATGCCGATATCACTTCGGTTGGCGCAACAGCATCTGGCATCTGCTCTTATATCGTCAAGGGAAAAGGTGTCGTGAGAAATTGCACTAACTATGGTGACATTGTTGCTTCTACATACGCAGCCGGTATTATTGGTGGAAGTCAGTCTGGTGCTTTAGTAGGTAAAACTGATGCAGAATACGCGAACGTTATAGTTGATCGTTGTGTTAATTATGGCGATTGCTCTTCGACTAATGGAACAGGCGCTGCTGGTATTGCTGGCAATTTTAGCGGTGTGATCACCAATTGCACAAATAACGGAAATATTAATGATCCCAAGGGAAAATATATTGCCGGCATCGTGGCTAGCATGGCCTATGTCGCTGACGTCAGTGGTAATGTCAACAATGGAGATATTACGGGTTCCAACTATGTAAGTGGCATCGTCAGTTATATCGCTAAAGGCAACAACGAAGATGTCGACTTTTCCGACAATATTAATAATGGTCTGATTGTTGGGACAGGTGAGAATTGCGGACCAATATTTGGTGGCGGTCTGCGTACTGCTCAGATAATAACTGCTGTCAACAGACTGATAGCTCCTTCCATCACCGACGATAGCGCTCCTTGCTACAATCTCATGGGGCAGCGTGTCTCTCCTTCTTCCAAGGGTGTCGTTATCAGACGTGGAAAAAAATATATCAATAAATAAGTATGGTTAAAAGGTTGTTTCATATATTGGTTGGGCTTGCAGCAGGTTTCTCTGCTGTGGCCCAGCCTTTGTTTAAGGATCCCGATATCAGGGAAGGTAAGCTCTCCAACGGACTGACTTACTACATCCGCCATAATGCCACTGTCGAGGGCTTGGCCGATTTCTACCTGGCTCTCCGTGTCGGGTCGGTTCTCGAAGACAATGACCAGCGTGGTCTCGCTCATTTCCTCGAACACATGGCTTTCAACGGTTCCGAGCATTTCCCCGATGGCAACACCGGCAGCCGTTCCATACACAACTGGTGCGAACGCAACGGCATCAAGTTTGGTGCCGACCTCAATGCTTCTACCAGCATCGAACGCACTCTCTTCAACATCTCCAACGCTCCCGTCAGCAAGGCTGGAGTAGCCGACACTTGTCTGCTCATTCTCAACGACTGGAGCCACGCTCTGCTCCTTCGTGACGACGAAATTGACAACGAACGCAATGTCATCCACGAGGAGTGGCGAACTCGCCGTTCCACTATGGCCGTTAGTCGTATCATCGAAGAGGCTATGCCTATTATATATAAAGGTACTAAGTATGCTGACTGCCTGCCTATCGGTTCGATGGAGGTGGTCGACAATTTCCAATACGACGCACTCCGACGTTTCTACCGTTCTTGGTACCGTCCCGACCTTCAGGCGGTCGTCGTTGTCGGCGATGTCGATGTCGACTCGATGGAGCAGAAGATTCGACAGATGTTTTCATCCATACCGATGCCGGCTGATGCTTCGCCTCGCGAATATTATCCTGTGGCCGACAATGACGAGATGGTCATTTTCTCCAGGGCCGACAACGAGCAGCCTACGTTGAATCTTCAGCTTTTCATGAAGCGTGACGCCTCGCCTCGCAACCAACGCGATTCACGTGAGGCGTTTGTCGACGGCTACAAGTCGCGTCTCGCTCTCTTTGTTGTCCGTCAGCGTCTCCAGCAGCTCACCAATGTCGAACATCCGCTACTCGTGACGGCTTCCGCTCGCGACGGCATATTCTACATGACTGAGGAGAAGGATGCTTTCTCACTCAACCTCGGGCTCCGTCTCGACAATCCTAAGGCCGGCATCGATGCCGCAATGGAGGTCGTCATGAAGGCTCGACGTTTTGGCATCACCGAAGCTGAGTTCGAACATGCCAAGATGCAGTTTAATGTCAATCTCGAACATCGTGTCGACAATAAAAACAAAACTCACAACTCCGAATATGTCGGCAAGATTATCTCACATTTCTGCAGCAATGCTCACCTGATGTCTATCGAACAGGAAGCCGACCTCGAACACGAACTGATGGACAATGTGACCATTGAGGAGGTCAACGAGACTCTGCGCAATATTGTCTTCGACGATGCTACAGGCAAAAACCAGGTCGTTCTCCTCTACGGCCCGTCGCAGCATAACGGCAAGCCATACGCAATGCCTTCCGATAGCGATGTCAAGCAGTGGATTCTCGATGCTCAACGACGCGAATATGCCAACGATATCGTCAACTCTCCTGTCGACCGCCGCTTCATCAAGAAGCTCCCTAAGAAGGGTAAGATTGTCGACCGTTCCGATTTCGGCAATGGCTATACGAAGTATGTGCTTTCCAACGGCATTAATGTCTATGCCCGTCCTTCCGAACTCGAACCTAACCGCCTGACGATAAAGATGTTCCGCGAAGGTGGTGCGGCTCTCTATCCCGACGAGGATGTACCGTCAATCCAGATGCTTGAGAATGTTATCGCCCGTAGCGGTGCTGCCGATTTCGATTTCCTCACTCTCGAAAAGAAACGTGCCGGAAAGGCTCTGCGTGTCACTCCTTTCTTCGGCCAGGAGGAGGAGGGTATCGAAGGTGTCTGCGCTGCGTCCGACTTGAAGACTTGGCTCGAGGTAGCTTATCTCTATGTTACCCAGCCTCGCAAGGACAAGGATGTCTACGGCAGCATTACCGAACGTAAGCACGATGTCCTCGTCAACAGAACTGCCAGCCCTAAGGTCGTCTTCAACGATTCGTTGCGACAGGCTTTGTATGTCAATCCGCAACGTACCGAACCACTAACTCTTGAAACTCTCCATAAGGTCTCGCACGACCGCATTATGGATATATATAAGGAACGTTTTTCCGATATGACCGGCATGTCTCTCATCGTCACCGGCGATATCCGAATGGACGATTTCGAGGATCTCATCTGCCAGTATGTTGCTTCACTTCCAGGACGTGGACGACGTAGCAAGATCAAGACCGAAGGACTACGTGAAAACTATCTCAACGTGCGTCGTGGCAACAATACCACTGTCTTCGACTACAAGCAGGAGACACCGTCGGCTCTGACCCAAATTTCTTATTTCGCCGATATGCCTTACACCGCTGCCAACGATATGAAGGCCGAAGTTCTCGCTCAGATCCTACGTACTGTCTATACCGAGACTATTCGCGAGAAGTTGGGTGGTACCTATGGTGTCCAGGTGTCGAGTCGTGGTTGGTCCAAGCCCGATCCTGGTATGTCATTGACTGTTAGCTTCCGTTGCGACCCCGAACGATACGAGTCGCTGCTACCTGCCGTCGAACAGCAGCTCAAGCTCATCGCCGACAACGGACCGACTGACATCCTGCTGAAAAATGTCAAGGAGTATGAGCATAAGTATTTCAACCGCATCGTCATTTCCAACGGCTGGTGGGAGTATGTCTGCTACCACATGATTGCCGACAATATCGACTACAATGCGGCCTACCTCGACATCGTCGATTCGCTGACTCCACAAGACATACAGCAGTTCTGCCAGCAGATTCTCGCATCCAACAATCGTGTACTGGTGACTATGAAATAATACAGGTGAATTATGATGAAGACTATTTTATTTTCGCTCCTCATGCTTCTGCTCGCTGATTCTGCCGAGCATGACGAGGTGATGAGAAAGGATGGCGATACATATATTGTCAATACTACTACTATATGCGACCGCAAGGGCTACAAGGATATTACACCTCTCGAGGTCTATATTAGAAAAGGTAAGGTGGTCAAGATTGTCGCCCTCGATAATAAGGAGAGTAAGGGATATTTCAACCCGATGACTCGCCGACTCTTCCCGCTCTACGAAAATCTGAAGCTCAGCAAGGCAAAGTCTCTCTCCAAGGAACCTTCCGTCGATGCCACTACGGGTGCAACGTTCAGTGGAAAGGCTGTGCAGGCTAATATAAATTCTGCTTTGCACTACTACGAAAGTCATTAGTTTTTTCCTATCTTTGCGCACAATTAATTTCATTATCTATGAGAAGTAAAATAATGCTTGCGTTGTGCGCACTGATGATGGTCGCATGCGCTACTAAGGAGGTTAACACCAATCCCGTCCTTACTGTCGAAGGAGGTATGATTCAGGGTGTCAACACCGAAATCAAAGGAGTTACTGTCTACAAGGGTATCCCATTTGCTGCACCACCAGTTGGCGAAAACAGATGGAAGGCTCCACAGCCTGTCGTCCCTTGGCGGGGTGTGAAGGTTTGCGACCAGTTCGGTCATCCTGCTTTCCAGGGCGCTCACTACGATGGCGGCTACACTACCGAATGGGGCTATGGCGAAGAAAAAGCCTACAGCGAAGATTGTCTCTACCTCAATGTCTGGACTAAGGCTTCGGCTCAGCCTGACAAGAAGTTGCCTGTCGCTATCTGGATTTTCGGTGGCGGTATGCGTGAAGGATGGGGTTCAGAACCTGAATTTGACGGTCAGGAATGGGCCAACAAGGATGTCGTCATTGTTACTTTCAACTATCGTGTAGGTCCTTTCGGATTCTTCGCACATCCTGCTCTTTCGGCCGAAGATCCCGAACATGCTACTGGCAACTGGGGTACTCTCGACCAGATCGAGGCTATGAAGTGGGTGAAGAAGAATATCGCTCAGTTTGGTGGCGACCCCGACAATGTGATGATCTTTGGTCAGAGCGCCGGCGCTCGTAGCACTAAGTTCCTCTGCTCATCACCTCTCACTAAGGGACTGTTCAACAAGGCTGTCATCATGAGCGGTAGCGGTCTCATGCTTCCCGACAAGCAACCTGCTGCTATTCCTGGAATGCCTGCTCTGCCTATGGCTAAGCAGCTCACTCTCGCTGAGGCTGAACAGTCTATTAAGGCTGTTACCGACTGGGCTAACCTCACTACTGCCGAGCAACTCCGCAAGGCTCCTACCGAGATGATTTATGCTCTCGGTATGACATATACTAGTGTCACTGGCAAACGCAGCTGCCTTACTGCCGGACCAATTTCTCCTTATATCGACGGTTACGTTCTCGACAAGTCTTTTGACGATGCCTGCATCGATGGCTCGCTTGCCGATGTACCTTATATGATTGGTTTCACTCAGCACGATGCTGGTAATATGGGACCACAGATTGTCGACTTCTGCCTCAACAGAGAGGAAAAGGGCAATAAGGCTTGGGCTTATCAGTTCGCTCGTCCTCTGCCCGATGATGGTAGCCATCCCGAGGATTATCTCAAGGGCGCTTTCCACTCGTCTGATTTGTGGTTCGTCTTCAAGTCTCTCAAGCATTGCTGGCGACCATGGACTAAGGGCGACTGGGATCTCTCCGAGAAGATGTTGACTGCCTGGTCCAACTTTGCCAAGTATGCCGACCCTAATGGTAAGGACGGTGGCGAATGGAAACCTTTCACTAAGGACAATGGTCAGTTCATGCGTTTCATGCTCAACGAGAATGATGAAGAGGCTTCGTCACTCGGTCAGCCTGTCGGACGCTAAACGATATTTTTGAGTTAAGATGAAAAAGGCTTGGGACTAGTGGTCTCAAGCCTTTTTCGCGTGTGTGTGGAGTATAAAAAAACTAGTGTGCTATTTGAATCTTGCGTGTCGCAAGTGAGTTTTTCGTATGCAGAACTACGATGTATATGCCCGACTTCAGCGACGATGTCTCTAGTTGGGAGGCTCTTGTCACGGTCACTCTCTTTCCTGTAATGTCATATATCTCTATCGTCTTGACGTCGTCCGATGCTGTGATCATTCCGTTCTCAATCTTGAGGTCCAATGTCGAAGCGTCGATATGCTTGATGCCTGTTGTCTTTGTATATTCCCTGTATCCAAGGTCTGGAGCATCGTCATTGTATGCACGTCCTACGTCAACACCTGCATCTATAAGGTCCGATTTCTCAACCAGCAGGAGCAATGTCCATTGTGGCAATGAACCGTCTTTCTGACGTGCCTTGGTGATGACTGTCGTGTCGAGCGACTGGAAGTCCTGGTCGTTGCATGCTATGCCTGTCAGGTTCCACGAGTTGTTTTTCTGGGTCACGCTCTTCGCTGATATGGAATTCTTTGATTTCGAACCAAGGCTGATGCAGTTCTTTATTATCAGCGAACCGCCATTCTTGTTCGTGAATCCATAGTCTATTCCGTTGCTGTATGCTGTACAGTTTATCACGGTCATGCTGCCGAAGTCGTTGTTCTGGTCAAAGCCTTTTACCTTGTTGCCAACGGCAAGGCAGTTATACAGCTCAACGTCATGCACTTTCGAGTCACCACCTATCTTGAATCCGTTGCCATTACCAAGGTTCACGTAGTGTTCTAGTGTGACGTTCTCTATCGTTTTGCCGTCATCGTCTGTTATTGTCAGTCCTGACGCAAACTGGTCAAACCACTCTTTGTCTGTCTCATAGCGACCATGGTTTCTCATGTCATACTCTTTCGGACCGTTGGCAAAGCATACACAGTTCTCAAATACCGTCGGTACGTCGTCCGATGTTATTCGCTGGTAGAAGTCCCATCCGTCATCCGAGTTGTTCCACGCACGGCAACCTATATATGTATTGCCCGGACCTGTATACTGCTTGTCGGCAAAACCATCAGCATTGCCACCAAAGTCAGCCTTTGTTATATCGCCAAGTTTATAGTCGAAGTTGTCATGCGAGTCGCAGTTGATTATCATGTTGTGTCCGCCTGTTCCCTTCATCTGTATGCCTGTGTCGCCATTGCCGTAGCCATCCAGCTGCTCAAATGTGTTATGCGATCCTTCGTTCAAGAGTCCGTTCTTGCCCGTGTAGCGTATTGTCACTCCCTTCAGGTGAACATACTGTGTCGTATTCTTGAAGATGAAACCTCGCTGTCCGTAAGCAATCTTGCGGAAGTCAAATATCGGAGTCTCACCCTCGCATGCCAATATCTTTATCGGATTCTCTTTCGTTCCTGCTGGCTTGATGTTGAGCGACGAACTGTAGTTGTATATTCCACCTCTTACATATAAGATGTCACCTGCCTGCAATTTGTTGACAAGTGTATAGAATGCACCCGGTGTCTCGTATGACGATCCGTTGCCTGTCGCATCAGGAGCTGAGTAGTATGTTGTCGCGTTTGCTTCCGTAAATAGACCAACGAAAGCTGCTGCCAAAAGTGATAGTCTCTTTTTCATTTGCCATCATTTTTCGATGATGCAAAATAACAAAGAATATCAGAAATGGTTGGTGGGGATTTTATTGCATTATAGTAGATAAAATGGCAATATGGCTCTAATTGTCTGCTATTTGACTCGTCCTGCTGCTATCCAGTTCTTCACGTAGTAGTCCTGGTTCAGGTCGCTGACGACCACGCCTTTCGAGGTGCTGGCATGTATGAATTTGTTGTTCTTGAGGTAGATGCCGACGTGGTTCGGTGTCGATGTCCTTTTGCCGTCGGTGCGGAAGAATACAAGGTCACCTTCTCGCAACTGCTCTTTCTTGATGCGTGTGCAGTTGTCGCTCAGCATTCCTGCCGACTGGCGTGTTAATGTCTTCCCATATACTGCTTTATATACCGAGTATGTGAAGCCCGAGCAGTCGGTTCCGCTCTTCGATGTTCCTCCATATTTATATGGTACTCCCATCCATGAGGCACATTCGGCATATAGTTTTGTGTTGTCACCCGACGACGGAGTGAGTCCCAGTTTCTTGCAGTTTGCGTTATGAGCAGTTGAGTATGTGTCTTGGGATGCCTCCTTTGATTTGTTGTCCTTAGATGAACTATTTGAAGTAGACCCTTTCGAGGATGTCTTTTTTGTTGATGGTAGTTGAGCGGTTGAGCGTGACGATCGGCATGCTGGCGCTGTACATAATAAGGCAACAAAACCCAGTAGTGTCAATCTCTTATACAAACCTCTCATTATCGTATTGATATTAATCTTTAGGGACGAATGTGATATCTTCCTCGCATTCCTCTACATTTCCATCCTCGTTAAACGAGATATTCATGATTTCACCTTCGGCTGCCTTGTCTATAGACTTGCGTGTTACATTACTATTTGCTTGACCAAAATTCCCACTTGTGAGGAAAGCCTTGCTAACTCGTCCGCCCGTGAGGAATGTTTTGCGGTAGTAGTCGGAAGATAGTTCGCTGACTATAACACCTTTTGACGTGCTTGCGTGGGCAAATTTGCCATCTTTGAGGTAGATTCCTACATGGTTTGGAGTTGAAGTTACACGTCCGTCAGTACGGAAGAACACAAGATCGCCTTCTTGCAGATTCGCCTTAGATACTTTTCGGCAGTCATTAGTTAGAATACCTGAAGACTGACGTGTGAGAGTTATATTGTAAACCGTCTTGTATATATTGCCTGTAAAACCAGAGCAGTCAACGCCGCTTTTGGAAGTGCCGCCATAACGATATGGTGTACCAATCCAACTGCATACTTCTGAGTATAGTTTTGCGTTATTGTTCTTGGTGAGTTTAAGGCCTAGTTTCGAGCCAAGCTTGTTGAGGTCGGAGCTTGATGTGGATGAACCTTTTTTGGAACTATTGTTTTTGTTCTGGTTCTGTTTTTGTGTGATTGATGAAAGGTCGTTGATGTTTAGACCGTTCTCATGTCTCTTGTTGAAGTCTTCAGCAGATATTTTTCCTACGACTTTTGTCGTTGGTTTATTTGATGAGCATCCTGAGAATGTCAAAAACATTGCGATCAGACCTACTACAAATAGTGCGTGGTGAAATATACTATTAAATGAAGGATTCATATACGTTGAATTAAAAATTCACTATATATTGTATTGTTTGTTGCAAATGTACTATATTTGTTTTTATAATACATTATTTATTTAAAAAAAATGTAAAAAATGTGCCAATGGAAAGTATAGAAAATATATGTGATATCGACAAGTTCTCCGATGCTCGTGTAGCTCGTGCTGTCGAACTTTTCCACATGGGTTACAACTGCTCCCAGTCTGTAGCTTGTGCTTGGGCCGACTGCTATGGTCTGACTGTCCAACAAATGGCTCTTGTCGCTTCGTCGTTCGGCGGTGGTATCGGGCGAATGAGACTCACTTGTGGTGCTGCATGTGGTATGTTTATACTTGCCGGACTCGAATATGGCTATGCCGACCCAAAGGATAAGGAGAGAAAAAACGCCAACTATGCTATTGTCCAGGAACTCGCCAAGCGTTTCACGTCTGCCAACGGCAATCTCCAATGTGGTGCCCTGCTCCGTAATGCCGGAATAACACCACACACCTCAAGCACTTCCGAAGAACGTACTCCTGAATATTACAAGAAACGTCCTTGTCCTAAAATCATCGAAGCTGCAGCTCGCATTTGGCTCGAATATATCCGCGAGCAGAAAGGGTAGTCACTCTATTCCCAATACTCAATCGTGCGTTCGGCTATCTCTACTGGTTTGCCGTCGCATAGTGTCTGGCGGTATGTCCATTCGCCATTCTCGTCGGTCTGATACGTATAGGTGTAGACGGTCTTCTGGCCGTTCTTGTCTACTGTCATCTTCTGTGGTAGCAGATTGCCTGTCTTGAATATGTTGCTGACCGACTTGCCGTAGTTCAAGGTGATTGTTGTCGGAACGTCTCCGTCTTTTATTATCGAACTCAAAGTGTTGTTCTTGTTGTAGAAGTATTCCGTGTTCTCCACTTCACCGTCGTTGAATGTCTCCGTGGTCTTCACGTAGTGGTCTTCATGGCGTATGCGTATTGTGCATATCGTGATGGCTATCGCATCTGTCAGTCTCATCTTGGTGCAGAGTTTGTTGCTGTCATTCTGCTCATACAATATCTGCAACGTTCGTGCTCCTTGGGCGTCATGCGTTGTCGTTACATATTTCATGCTGTCGCGATACTGGTATAATGTACCCGAAAGTTTTGTCCCCTCGTTGTCAAATGTACGTTCCGTCTGTATGTTGCCCAGCTCATCGTATGTTCGTTCAACCTTTGATGTCTGGCTCCCTTTCTGTATCGTGTTGCGGCTGAAGTCTACTGCATATACGGTCTCAGTAAATGACTTGACACGTGAATGAAAATGGTCCGTCATGCAGTCTGTAAAGTCACGTGGACACACTCCAGGCATGATACTCTGAGCATTGCCCGACAGGCCAAATGCTGCAACAAGATATAATATGTAGATAACTTTGCGCATAGCGAAATATAGCATATTTATAAGGTGTCTAACCAAAGACTTCTCAAAGTTAATAATTAATCGAACATCTAAGGCTATGGGACGGGATAAAATTTGTATCTTTGCCAACGTGTAAAAATTGAGTCATGAATGAAATTGAGCAATATGACGGTCTGAAGATGCCGCGAAGAGTCTACTCTGTGATAGCCATAACGCTGGGTCTCTTTTCGTCGATGATGAACTCTACCATAGCCAATGTAGCTTTGCCTACTATCGGCCAGAATCTGGGCATCACTCCTGCCGACTCAATTTGGATTATCAATGTCTATCAGATTGCCACTATCATTTTCCTCTTGCCTTTTTCGGCTCTTGGCGAAATGTATAGTTATAAGAAGGTACTGCTCAGCGGACTTGTCATCTTCACGGCCGCTTCGTTCTGCTGCGCTTTTTCTACCAGCTTCGCCATGCTTATCTGCTTCCGAGTGATGCAGGGTCTGGGCTCTGCGGCAATGGTCTCTGTCAATATGTCTCTCATCCGACTGACCTATCCTAAGCGATATCTCGGTCAAGGCATCGGACTCAACTCCACTTTCGTGGCAATCTCTTCTGTTGGCGGACCAGCCATTGCGTCTATTGTGATGTCTACTACTACCTGGCAGTGGCTCTTTGCTCTCAATGTCCCTCTCGGCATCTTTGCTGTCGCTTTCGGACTTTGGGCTCTCCCCGAGAATAATGTTAAGATGGAGAAACGTCCGTTCCCTGTTATGGATGCTCTCCTCAACGGACTCTTCTTCAGTAGTGTGATTATGTGTATGGAAGGACTGACGCACGATTTCCCTGTTGCCGTTACCTCCTCTTTTGCTGCTCTCGCTTTGGCTACTGGTATCATCTACATCCCTCGTCAGCTTGGTCAGGATGTTCCGCTGCTTCCGTTCGACCTCCTTCGAAAGCCGATTTTCAGCATCTCCATTCTTTCGAGCATCGCTTCGTTCATGGCTCAGATGACTTCCATGACGGCTCTCCCGTTTTTCTTCCAGAACATCATGGGTTATAGTGCTTCCGAGTCCGGACTGCTCTTTACTGCTTGGCCTTGTGTCGTGATGTTTGCAGCACCTCTTTCTGGCTGGCTCTTGAAATATTTCCATCCAGGCATACTTGGTGGAGTAGGGCAGATGCTCATCATCGCTGGTCTCGTACTTCTTGCTACTGCTGGCGACGATTGTGGTGAATTTGGCATCGTCTGGAGAATGATGCTTTGCGGAGCCGGATTCGGAATTTTCCAGTCACCCAACAACAGCGTCATAATGCAGTCCGCACCACAAAAACGCAACGGCAGTGCCAGCGGAATGCTAGCCACCTCACGTCTCCTCGGCCAGACCACAGGAGCACTCACCGTAGCCATGATGTTCAACGCCTTTGGCGAAATCGGAGCTCGCTACGCCCTCTGGCTCGCCGCCGCCGTAGCCATCATCGCCTGCCTCCTCTCCATCTCCCGCCGCGGCATGAAATACTAATCTCCTGTTACCGTCTCACTGTCTCAATTGCCTCTTCCCCCAGTTTTTAACAAACTTCATCTGTTAATTTCCGCCCAGTCTCTTTAGTGACATTTAGTAATCTTTCACGATTTAGCCCCCCTCGACTTCCGACACTTTTCTCGGAGGGATAACGGTACCTTACCGTAACCTTACCATACCTTTCTGACTCCATTAAAAAAGGCATTTCTTTAACCCACTTTAACAATGGTCATGGTCAAAGTTGTCAAACTCGATTCCCGGCTTTTTTTAACATTAAAAAAGGACGACCACCGTCAAGTGGACGTCCTCAATGTTACTCTGAGCCGATAGCCGGACTCGAACCGGCGACCCACGCATTACGAATGCGTTGCTCTACCAACTGAGCCATATCGGCAACGATTGACTTTCGTCAGAATCGACTGCAAAAGTAGTTGTTTTATTTTGAACCTGCAAGAATGACAGCCTAATTTTTTGACTCCTCACCACCTCCAAGCCACTTGATGTAGCAACGCTTCCGCTTGTGCTGAATGTGGTCAAACGACTTCCACATCTGAATCGCCACTTTGTTGTCTTCATGCATTCCTGTCGTTTCTACAAACCTGACTCCGTCCTCGCTCGCTGTCTTCCATAGTTCGTTCATCAACAGCGATGCCACGCCTAGTTTTTGTAGTTCTGGACGAACTCCTGTCAACAGCAAGTCTATCTCTTCAGGATGCTTCAACGCTTTCATTACATACCACCATCCCAATGGCAACAATCTTCCGTTCGCTCTCTTCAACGCTCGCGACAACGACGGCAATGCAATGATGAAGCCGGCCATCTCACCTTTGTTGTCGGTCACGGTCTTCACATATCGCGGAACAAGTATCGGCATGTATTTCTCAATGTAGAACTCCTTCAGACGTTCAGTAAACGCAAATGTCCCAAAGAGCGAAGCAAATGCTTCATTGAAAAGTGAAAATATCTGTGGAGCTTTTTCTCTTAGCTGCTTTGACGATGTAAATGAGTTGACTCGTAGTCCATAACGTTTGCTGATCGCTTCCGCCACACGAAATGTCTTCTCTGGCAAACTCTCTGGAAAGGTTATTCTAAACTCCAGCCAGTCCTGCTGCTTTTCATATCCGCATTCCTCTAAAAGCCTGTGATAATACTCTTTGCTGTATTCCGAACCAACCGAAGGCAGATATTCAAAACCCTCTACCAGCACTCCTTGGTGGTCGAGGTTCGTGAAGCCAAGTGGACCATGGATTGCCTCAATGCCTTTCCCTCTAAGATAATCTTCTGCAGTCGCCAGCAGTCTCTTTGCAACGTCGATGTCGTCTATGCTGTCAAATCGTGTAAGTCGGCCATGCTTGAGCCCGGTCTTCTCCTGCCAAAGTCTGTTGATGATTGTCCCGACTCGTCCTACGCACTTCCCTCCGTCGAAGGCAAGCCAAAGTCTGACGTCGCAGAACTCAAATGCCGGATTGTCCGACGGACGCAGCAGTTTCAATTCGTCATCAATCATCGGAGCAACCCAGAACGGATCGTTGCGATATATCGAAAATGGCAACATGACGAATTTCTTGAGCAGTTTTTCGTCTGTCACTTCTACGATGTCTATCTTGTGCATGGTGTCGGGCTTGCTCTGCTTCATTTTTTCTTTGGTGATGTCTCGAGAAATGCCTTGAGTTTGCTTATCGCAAGTGAACGCTGACTTATCTGGCTCTTTATTTCAAAGCCCAGCTCAAAATATGTCTTGTCAAATCCTTCTGGAATGAATACTGAGTCATAAAGGAACGAATCCTCGTTTCCTTCCGAAGGTCTCTTTGCTATTGTACCTGGCAGTATGCCTTCAAAGGTGTGCGACTCCCATGTCGACGCATCTTCATATTCGCCTGTTATCAGCGCTACTACAGTATGTACGTATGCCGAACGGTCTGCTTTCCCTTCTAGTTCCCTCATCAGTTTTTCGGCATTGGCTTTCGGGTCGCGGTCCGACGGCTTGTCTACTACTGGTTTGTGGTTTTTCAGTATGTTGAGCATCTCCTGCGACACTCCGTCGTCCAGTTCGTCCATCCTCAGCAGTTTCGGGTGTTCCATCTGCTCTTTGCTTATTGCTGCATAGTTTCGTGAATATATGCCCGGAAGTCCACCAAGTGCTGTGCATTCAAGTGCCGAGTCGTCGGCAATGCAGTCAAAACCATAGTATCTCTTGACGAATCTCGCTTTCAGCAGAGCATTCCCCTGCAGGGTGTCTGCCTCTTCTGGAATGTCTATGTAGCAGCCGATGTCGGCCAGCGAACGTATCTCATATTTCTCGCCCAATA
This sequence comes from Bacteroidales bacterium, assembly GCA_024401355.1. Classification (GTDB taxonomy): domain Bacteria; phylum Bacteroidota; class Bacteroidia; order Bacteroidales; family Marinilabiliaceae; genus W3P20-009. The sequence continues at coordinate 21,223 of JAKSLF010000015.1, forward strand.
CTGCCCGCACTTCAGCCAGTTTATGACTGCTGTTGCTCGCCAGTACCAACACTCGCTTGTCGCTTCCCGAGCCTTTGTCCGACACTTTCATCTCGTCAAATCCTTCACCCCACACACTTCGTGCATCGCTCATGCTGACAAAGCAGTACGGATCTATGTTCTTGACCATGCGTAGCACCATCGACTGTTCCCTTAGTCTTATTATGCTCATCACTACTTTGCGGTCGGTGTGAGTATACCATCCCTCGCCGTTCAGCATCGTCGCTCCACGGTTGAGTTTTATTATTGCATCGGCTATCGCATCTGCATTGCGTGAGAATATCATCAGCTGAACCGACTGGTTCTGCCTCCTTATGCAATAGTCTAGGGTCATCGAACATATAAACAGCATCACAAAGCCATAAATCACTCGAGCCCAGTCGTGGAAAACAAAGTAGCACGATGATATTATAACCACATCACAAGCCATGATGACCGAACCAAGCGATATCGGCTTGTACTTGTTTACTATCGCTGCTATTATGTCTGTTCCACCTGTCGAACCGTTGTTCTCAAAGCAGAATGCAAGTCCTATTCCACAGCAGATGGCACCAAGCACACATGCCATGAACGACTCCTCACCAATGAGGTGGGGCAGTACAGATAGTTCTGGATTCGTCGCATCAGGAATTTCTATGATTCGCTGGAAAAACCACAGGCAGAATGTCATGAGTCCTACCGCATAGATTGTCTTCATGCAGAATTTGATGCCAAGCACTTTTATCGCCGCAATAAGCAGGCAGATATTGATGCCAACATACGTCACCTGTATCTCTATTCCTGTAGCATAATATATTATAGAACCAATACCTGCTACACCGCCTGTCGTAAGTCCGTATGGTAGCATGAACACGGTGACGCTCATCGCATAGAGTGCTACACCAAGTGTTATGAAGGCATAATCCTTTAGTTCGTGTAGAATATGACTAATTCCTAACTTATTCTTTGTGTCTGACATCGAGTCTTAACTTTTTTGATGCAAAGGTATGAATAAATAACACAAGCTATTTCTCGTATTGAGAAAACAATTGCTAAAAAGTGATAAATTTCGGGCTTGTTTCTTTTCTTGTTCTGGCTTTTCTTCGAATTTTTTACTAAATTGCAGATGTAACTTAAACGAAACAAACCAAAAACGTTTTAATTATGGCAACAAAGAAATGGATATGCCCAGTATGTGGCTATGTTTATGAAGGAGAGAACCCACCAGAGAAGTGTCCACAGTGTAAAGTTCCTGGTTCAAAATTCAAGGAGAAGGTCGACAATGGTGGTTTGAATTTCGCTTGTGAGCATGAACTTGGTGTAGCAAAGGCTATTCCTGCAGGTGAGGAAGGTGCTTTCGTACTTCAAGGTCTGAAGGACCATTTCGCAGGTGAATGTACAGAGGTTGGCATGTATCTCGCTATGAGCCGTCAGGCTGATCGTGAAGGTTATCCAGAAATTTCTGAGGCTTTCAAGAGATATGCTTTCGAAGAGGCAGAGCATGCTGCTAAGTTCGCTGAACTTCTCGGTGAAGTCGTTTGGAATACAGAAAAGAATGTAAAGGCACGTATGGAGGCTGAGGAAGGTGCTTGCGCTGCTAAGCTCGAAATTGCCAAGGTGGCTAAGAAGCTCGACCTCGACGCTATCCACGATACCGTTCATGAGATGGCTAAAGACGAGGCTCGTCATGGTGCCGGTTTCCAGGGCCTCTACAACAGATACTTCAAGAAGTAATCTGTAGTCTGTTGATATTTTATGGTCCACTTGCCTGTCGGTGAGTGGACTTTTTTTGTTGCTATCATAGATAAATTTGATTACCTTTGTAGTCCTTAAATATTATAAGTAATAATAGGAGACCATAACGAAGACCATAAAGTGACATTGAAATGAAAGTTTGTGTAGCAGAGAAACCTTCCGTGGCAGGCGAAATAGCCAACATACTCGGAGCAACAGCACGCCGCAACGGCTATTACGAAGGTAATGGCTGGTGTGTCACTTGGGTGTATGGTCACCTCTGCGAACTCAAGGAACCTCATGAATATAATATAGGATGGAAGTCGTGGTCTTTCGACTGGTTGCCTGTTGTTCCACAGAAGTTTGGTATCCGCATCAAGAATGATGAAGGCGTCAAACGTCAGTTTGAAATAATCAAGAATCTTATTTCACAAGCAGAAGAGGTTGTCAACTGCGGTGATGCCGGACAGGAGGGAGAACTCATTCAGCGTTGGGTCTATCAGCTTGCTGGCATGAAGTGTCCGATGAAGCGTCTTTGGATTTCGTCACTTACTGAAGAGTCTATTCGTGAAGGTTTCAATAGTCTGAAAGCTGGTAGCGATTTCGATCTCCTCTATCAGGCTGGAGCCGCACGTGCTATGGCCGACTGGTTGCTTGGCATGAATGCTACTCGTGCTTATACTATCCGTTATGCAACGCAGCGACAGGTGCTCTCCATCGGTCGTGTCCAGACTCCTACTCTCGCCCTGATGGTGCAGCGTCATAAGGAGATTGAGAATTTCAAGCCCGAGACTTATTGGGAACTGAAGACTAAGTATAGAGATGTCATCTTCTCCTCTTCCGAAGGAAAATACAAAGAGCGAGAAAAGGCCGAGGCTGCACTTAAGTCTATCGAAGGAAAGGATTTTGAGATAACCGACATACAGACCAAGGAAGGCAACGAAGCTCCACCTCGTCTTTTCGACCTCACCTCGCTTCAGGTCGAGTGTAACAAGAAATACTCTTTCTCGGCCGAGGAGACTTTGCAGTTGATTCAGTCTCTCTATGAGAAGAAGCTCACGACTTATCCTCGTGTCGACACTACTTATCTCTCTGATGATATATACCCTAAAGTGCCACAGACACTTCAGGGTCTTACACCATATATGAATCTTGTTCAGCCTTTGCTTGGCCAGAAGATAAAGAAGTCCAAGAAGGTGTTTGACAATTCAAAGGTTACCGACCACCATGCTATAATTCCAACTGGTGTGCCACCAAGTTCATCGTTGCCACGCAATGAGAAGTTGGTCTACGATCTTGTCGCACGACGTTTTATTGCCAACTTTTATGAAGACAGTAAGGTCTCAACGACAACTGTTGTCGGCAAGGTTGATAATGTCGATTTTAAGTGTTCTGGCAAACAGATTTTGTCGCCTGGTTGGCGTGTCGTATATGGCAACACGATAGACGATGAGTCGAAGGGTGAAGATAGCCAGATAATGCCCGACTTTGTCAAGGGTGAACATGGTCCGCATGAACCTCAGTTGCAGGAGAAGCAGACAACGCCTCCTAAGCCATATACCGAAGCCACTCTGCTCCGTGCCATGGAAACTGCTGGCAAACAGGTCGACGACGACGAACTGAGAGATCTTATGAAGGATAATGGCATCGGCCGACCTTCAACTCGTGCTGCTATTATTGCCACTCTCTTGAAACGTAACTATGTCGAAAGACAGAGAAAAAATCTTATACCGACAGCTACCGGCATCAAGCTGATTGAAACCATTGGCATCGAACTCCTGAAGAGTGTCGAGATGACCGGTTTGTGGGAGAAGAAACTTCGCCAGATAGAAAAGGGCGAGTACCAGACTCAGGCGTTCCTCGACGAGATGAAGCAGCTTGTTACTCAAATTGTCTATGCTGTCAGAAGTGACGACCGAATGCTTCAGATTGGTCAGGTGCCACAAGATGAAAAGTCGGCAAATGGCAAAAAGTCGAAGTCGTCTGCCGACAATGACGGTACCGAAAAGGAAAAGAAACCACGAAAACCTAAAGAAGCTGCCAAACCTGTCGATTTGAACGAGATTAAATGTCCATTGTGCGGAAGGCAGATGCTTGAAGGCAAGTCGGCTTGGGGTTGTTCGGGCTTCCGTGAAGGTTGCCAGTTCCGTGTTCCTTTTGAACTTATGCACAAGAAGTTGACGTTGACGCAGCTGTCTGTCCTCTGCAAGAAGAAACAGACTGGCGTTATCAACGGATTTGTCGACGAGACAGGTGTCAAGCGAAGCGGCAAGATTGTAGTTGCCGACAACGGACTGCTGACTATAGAAAATGCCTAGAGGTTTGTCTTAATCCAGTTGAACATCATTGTGTAGAGGTGGAAACGAGTGTTGCCACCATAGATTCCGTGATTCTTGTTAGGGTAGCAGAACATGTCAAACTGCTTGTTTGCTTCTATAAGAGCACTTGTAAATTCGGTCTGGTTCTGCAGGTGTACGTTGTCGTCGGCTGTTCCGTGGATGAGGAATAGCTTGCCCGAGAGTTTGTCGGCCAATGCGAGTGGACAATAGCTGTCGTATCCCGATATGTTTTCCTGAGGTGTACGCATGTAACGTTCTGCATATATGGTGTCGTAGAATCGCCATGATGTTACTGGTGCTACGGCTATGCCTGCCTTGAATATGTCTGTTCGGCAGAGGCAGAGAGATGACATGAATCCGCCAAAGCTCCATCCCCAGATACCAATGCGTGATTCGTCGACGTAGGGTAGTGAAGCGAAATGCTTGGCTGCTGCAATCTGGTCGTCGCTCTCATATCGTCCAAGACGTTGATAAGTGCATTTCTGGAATTCTGCACCACGACAACCTGTTCCTCGACCATCGACACAAGCTACGATATATCCTTCAGAGGCGAGTGCCTGTTCCCAGTCGATGCTCCATTTGTTGAGCACTTGCTGAGAGTTCGGTCCGCTATACTGAACCATCAACAGAGGATATTTCTTTGATGCGTTGAAGTTGGATGGCTTGACAATCCATGCGTTTAGCTGGGTTCCGTCGGCTCCAGGAACGGTGATGAATTCCTTTTTGTGGAAGTTGTATGAGTTGATAGTGTTCTTGTAGCTCTTGTTGTCGAATACTGTCCAAAGTTTTTTGCCAGTTGCCGATTCGTGGATGGTGAACTGGTATGGTGTCTGGGCGTCGGAGTAGACTTGTGAATAGTATTTGCCGCTGGCACTAAGGTTGATATGTGTTGTGCCGTCGCCAGAAGATAGACGTTTTTCGATTTTGCCGTCAATGCTTACTGAGTAAATGTCGCGGTTGATAGGCGATGTACGTGCGGCTTCGTAGTATATGGTTTTTGTTGTTGGGTTGTAACCTACTAATGCTGTTACATCCCATTCGCCTTTTGTCAGTTTGGTGCGTAGCACTCCGTTTGTTCCATATACATATATGTGGTTCCATCCGTCTTCGGCACTTGTGAAGATGAAGGTTTGTCCATCAGGAAGGAAGAGCGAGTTGTCGAGGCTGAATTCGTCGACATAGCGGCTGTCGTGGTCAGTTACTATCGTCTTGCATACTGTTGACGCGGTGTTGGCCAACATTATTTCGAGGTTGTCCTGTCGTCTGTTAAGTCGGTAGATGGCGAGTTGTCCGTCAGTGTATGTCCATTTGATGCGTGGTATGTACATGTTGTTCATGTTGCCAAGATCCATGGTCTTTGTCTGGCGGTTGTCAACGTTGTGGACGAGTACGCTTACTGACGAGTTCTTTTCACCTGCCTTGGGGTATTTGTATTCGTATGTGCCTGGGTATGTGGCATATTGGCTGTTCTGACCTGCGTTGTAGACAGGGAAGGAGAATGACTTTACCTCGCTTTCGTCGAAGCGGATGAAGGCGAGTTGCTTGGAGTCTGGCGACCATTCCATTGCTGATGTCATGGCAAATTCCTCTTCGTAAACCCAATCAGGAGCACCGTTGATGATGGCGTTAGTCTTGCCGTCGGTGGTGACTGCCGATGTTGAGTTGTAGCGGAATTTCTTGATGTATATGTTGTTGTTGTATACGTATGCTACCATTGAGCCGTCTGGCGATATGTGGGCATCGCGAACTGGTCCGTTGTCGCTGACTGGCTTGAGTTCGTTGTACTTGATGTCGTAGACGTAGTAGTCGGCTGTGAATGAGTGACGATAGAGACTTTGGGTGTTGTTCCAGACAAGTATTTTCTGTTCGTTGTCAGAGAATGTGAAGCCGTCGATGCTTTCGATTTTGGTTTCACGCACCTTGTCGAGGTCCATTATTGTACCTTCTTCGTTGCCTGTCTTGTATGAGTATATCTTGATTGTCTTGCCGTCGGTCTGTGCATAGCTTTCACCATTGGCAAGTGAAGTTAGTTCGCTTGGAGTCTGTGCATAGACATTGTGGTCGCTGTATAGATTCTTTATGGTAATCTCTTTCTGTGCCTCGGCGATAAAACTTGTGGCTGAGAGAGACAATAGCAAGATGACTGCTGATATTTTCATGCGATATTTATCGTTTAGTGAATGAATTGAAACAGTTGGAATGGGTTTCCATGTTATTCAGAGCGAAGTTAATCAAAAAAATGCAAAAGTAATGCAGTTGGTAGCAATTTTTATTGCTTGGACGTGCTGTGGAGTACAATCAGATGTATTTCGGGTGCTGCACAGAAGCGGATTGCCTTGCGTGAAGTGCCGATGCCGTTGGAGCAAACAACAGGAAGATTGTAGGAAGTTTTTCGTATTCCGTGGCGGAAACGTTGTCCATGGTGTGATGGGAGAACTGGTGCATAGATGCCAAAAAGAGTTACTTGTCCACCATGCAGATGTCCTGCCAAAGCGAGGTCGACGTTTTGGCAATATATGTCTTCGGTATAGTCGGGTGTGTGGGTGAGAAGGATGACATAGTCGGAGGAAGTGAGGTTGGCTGTTGGACAAGGTGTCTCCTCGCGTCGCTTGAATGTGTTGAGAGCTCCGGCTATGTATATTTTTGAACCGTTGTAGGTTATTGAGTCGATGGCATTTTCGAGCGTGGTGATTCCGTTTTGTGACATTGACGAACGGATGAGGTCGGTGCATCGTTCGTAGTCGTTGTTGCCCATGACGCCAAATGCTCCGAGACGAGGATGTGCCTGCATGATGGTGGTGAAAAGTGGGTCGACATATTGGCATCCTTCCTGATAGTCGCCTCCGAGGAGGATGACATCTGCGTTGAGTTCTTTGAGCAGAGTGCCTAATTCTTTAAGGTCGTTGTCGTTGAATCGGCTTGCGTAATGGATGTCGGTGAGAAACGCCATTGTGATACCATCGAATGCCTGCGGTATGTCGTTGTCGTATACGTCGAGTTTTATGCATCGGCGAATGGTGTGATGTGGACACTTGGTTCGGATTCTCGACTTGACAATGCCTTCCTGCTGCTGGGCAAATGTGGTGAGAGATGCCAAGAAAAGGAGTATGGCGATCAGTTGTCTCATCTCTGTTATTCGGCAATTGGTCCGGAGATGACAATCTCTTCGTTGATGTATGCTGCGGCGAATTGTCCAGGAGTGACTCCACGCTGCTGTTCGTCGAAGATGATGTAGAGTGCTTTTTCACCCATGCGGAGCGTTGCTTTCTGGAGTGGCTGTCGGTAGCGGATGCGGACGTCGGCACGGAGAGATTCACCAACGTTGAGCTTGATGTCGGGACGGAGGAAGTGGACTTCGTCGAGGTTGATGCGAAGCACTTTGCGGTGGAGTCCGCGATGTGAGTCGCCCATTCCGACGTATATCTGGTTGTATTCGACGTTGGTACCTATAATAAATAATGGTTCAGGGAAACCGCCGATGTTGAGTCCTTTGCGTTGTCCGATGGTATAGAAGTGAGCTCCCTGGTGGTTGCCGACTTTTTTGCCATGCATTGGGTGGAAAGGGTAGTTGAGTGAGAGGTTGTAGAGGTCGTCTTCGGTGTCGGTCTTCGACCAGTCACGGTTGAATATTTCGCATTCGGAAGGGATGATGAATACTTTGCCTTCCTTGGCTTTCAGTTTCTGCTGGAGGAAGACGGGAAGGTCGACCTTGCCAACGAAGCAGATGCCTTGTGAGTCTTTCTTGTGGGCGGTGATGAGGTTGAGTTCGTTGGCTATGCGACGAACTTCGGGTTTCAGCATGTCGCCAATAGGGAAGAGTGCTTTCTTGAGCTGCTGCTGGTTGAGCTGGCAGAGGAAGTATGACTGGTCTTTGTTCGGGTCCGATCCGGCGAGGAGGCTGTAGACTTCGGTGCCGTCGGGAAGTGTGGTTGTTGTCTTGCGGCAATAGTGACCGGTGGCGACATAGTCGGCTCCAAGTTCGAGTGCTTTCTGCATGAACTTGTCGAACTTTATTTCGCTGTTGCAGAGTACGTCGGGGTTTGGTGTTCGGCCTTTTTCGTATTCGGCGAACATGTAGTCGACAACATGCGAACGGTATTCTGCTGAGAGGTCGACCATCTTGAATGGTATGTCGAGTTTTCTGGCAACGGCTTCGGCATCGAACTTGTCGTCCATCCAGGGACAATCGCCCTTGAGGAGACCTGTCGTGTCGGTCCAGTTACGCATGAAAAGTCCGATGACATTGTATCCCTGCTGCTTCAAGACGTAGGCTGCTACGCTTGAATCAACTCCACCAGAAAGTCCTATAACTACAGTTTCGGCCATTGAATGATTACCTATTATATATATGCGGAGATTGTGAGTCTCTGCGATGAAAATTATGCAAAGATACAAAACCTTTGGGTTAATTGAAAATTGCTAGTTGAAAATTGATAATTCCTACGGTATCCCTATGGTATCCCTACGGTATCCTTATGGTGAATGTTCGACATTTGTGTAGTGAGAGTACGTGTTTCGATTTTAATTGTCGGATGACATTTGTGGGAGGTTGATGAAAGGAGTGTTGTGGGTTGTTTCAGAAAAAAAATAAAAACCAGGTGGGATATTGTGTTTTTTTTTACATTTGCACCATACTTTGAAAATAAACCAAACTATTACTTCGTATGAAAAAATTTGTATCTGTCTTTGCTGCCTCTTGGGTTGCTGTATCTGCAATGGCGGAGGTTGAATCTGGTTCGTGTGGCACAGGTGTCTCATATAGTTATGATACGGAAACGAAGGTGCTGACTATTTCGGGTACGGGTGTAATAAAGAACTATAGTTCGAAGACTGCGGCTCCATTCTCGGAAGATACAGAGACTTTGATTATTGAGGATGGTGTGACGACGGTTGGTCGTTATGCGTTTACAAAATGCAATCAGCTTAAAAAGATAGAACTTCCTTCTACGTTGGAGTGGGTTGAAGTTAATTCGGCATTTGTGATTTCTGATAATTTGGAATCTGTGGTTTTTAATGGTACGTTGAAGGAATGGGCTGCTATAGACTGGGGAAATATGACTAATTATTTTTATTCATGTTGGGATAAATTGTCTATTGACGGGAAAATATATTCAAATACAGACGTGCTAGAGATTCCGGAAGGAGTTACTAAGATTGGTAAGGCTGCTTTTTCAGGTATATCAGTTGCTGCGGTGGAGTTTCCGTCTACTTTGGAGACGATTTCTGAAGATGCTTTCTATAATGCAAAGATTAAATCAAATTATCGTCATTTGCCAAAGTCGCTGAAGAGTATAGGACAGTATGCTTTTGCAGCGGTTCGTGGTGTTTTCTATCTTGAGTCTCTGACTCCTCCTGCTATAGGAAGCAATTCTTTTGACCAATATTATACTGTGGGTTTTGTTGTTCCATCGGAGGCTATGGATGCTTATCTTGAGGCTGATGTGTGGAAAGACCAGAAGGACAAAATTGTCAATCATGAGCTTATGGTGAAGCCGTATGATTGGATACATGGATCTGTGTCTGTGTCAGGGGCGGTTTTTGATTTGTATGACAGTCAAGCGGATAATACTATATATTATTTCAAGACTCACGATGACGCAAAGGTGAAGATGTCTTCAGACTGGTATTCCCCTGATAGGGTGATAGTAGATGATAAGACTATATTTCTGGACAATACAGACGAGTATACCATCAAGGATATAACTGGAGATGTTGTGGTCGAGGCTATATTTAGCACCAAGTTGACTATTAATGATAGGGGAGTGGGTGATGGATATTACAAACTTGTATATGACAGAGTGCTGCCATATCGAGACATGACATTCAGTGTCGAGCCTGTGTATGGAAGTGTGATATTGTCGATTACCTGTGACGGAGTTGAGCTGGACGTGACAAAATCGTCGCATACAATCAAAACTGGCGACAAGGAGCCGAACCTGGTTGTCAATGCAGCCCTTTCGCTGGAAGGAACATGTGGTGAAGGTTTGAACTGGAAGCTTGATATTAAAGAGGGGAAACTGACAATAAATGGCAACGGTAAGATGGAGGAATATGCTTCGAAAGAAGATGCTCCATGGGCTGTGTGTGCAGAGTATGTGAAGAATGTATATTTGACAGGTGACATTAAGTCGGTGTCGGACAATGCGTTTGCTGCCTGTGAGAATTTGGAAATCGTTGATGTAGACAGCAAGTCGAACGTGGCGATAGGCAAGAATACGTTCAAGAGTGGGACTGCGGCAAAGGTTGAGATACATCGGGAGAATGACTTCTATGAGAATGACGAGAATTGGAAAGGCTTGACCAAGAGTTATTACTACACGGCGACGATAACAACAGAGGAGCTGAAGAACTGCAAACTCAAGGATTATGGGAGTCGTCCAAGTTGTGTGGCCGGTGGTACTATGTATGTATATGCAGCTGTGGATGAGGGTTATACAATTGTGGTGTATGCTAATGGTAAAAGGACATCGAAAGGTTATGTGTATTCGAATGAATACGTAAACTACAAGGTATCGGATGTTCATAGCGATATAGTGTTTAGTGCCAAGGCTGTGCTCATAACAGAGGGAACATGTGGTGATGACAATTCGGACGTGAAGTGGAGTTATGATGAAGAGACGAAGACCATGACAATCAGTGGTGAAGGTAGTATTAAGTATTTTGAGCGAGTGGGAGACATTTATAGTGACGAGATGAATACTCCATGGAATGTTTTTGTAGACGACATAGAGACGGTGGTTGTGAAAGAAGGTGTCACTGGATTGGGACAGGATGCGTTTTATGGATCTGACAACCTGAAGACAGTTGTCCTGCCTTCGACATGTCATGATTATGGTCTTCAATCGTTTGGTTGGTGTCCAAAACTTGAGTCAGTTATGATTGTGACATCAGCTGTGATGAGAAACAATGACCAGAACTTCAGCAACTATGATAACTGCACGCTTTATGTGCCGGTTGACCTGGTGGAAACTATCAAGAAGGACATCATATTCAGCAAGTTCTCGAAAATAGTCGGTATCTACAGAATTATGGCAGATGAGACGGTCAAGAACGGAAAAGTTAAGAGTGACAAATATTGGTATTTGCCAAATGAGGATGGAACAATATCCTTCGAACCAGACTTTGGATATGAATTAGCAACGGTCATGATAGATGGTGAAGTTGTTGAGGTCAAGGACAACACATGCCAGGTGAAGAACATTGAAAAAGACATCACGATAAATGTTGAATTTAAGACGGATACAAGTGGAACATGTGGTGAGAACTTGACGTGGAACTATGATGAAAGCACTCGTGTTTTGACAATTAGTGGAACAGGTGCGATGGATGACTATGAGCCGGAGAAGGCTCCTTGGAGTGCGTTGGTAGATAAAATCTTTACAGTTGTGGTAGAGGAAGGTGTTACCAAGATAGGCTCGAATGCGTTCTGCGACATGTATGGCACACGTGAATTCTATTTTGCATCGTCGGTAGAAGATTTTGGCATGACGCCGTTCTCAATGGTTAGTCATCCAATGGGGTATGTGGTTCCGTATGTATATGTGTCCAACACATCTATATTGAAAAATATCAATAGTGAAGTATTTGCAGAGAGTAGCTTCGACATTTGTCTTTCTGTACCTGGAAAGTATATAGAAGAATTTAAAAATGACGAAATGTTGCCGAAAGTACATGAGATTATTAATCTCTATGCTTATTATGAAGTGAAAGTAGATGAGTCAATTGCCAATGGAAAGATTTATGTTGAAAATTCGCAGACTATTGCTATAGAGTCTACATTAGTCACCTTCTATGTGACTCCAGCTTTCGGCTATAGAGTGTTGGAAGTTACGGTAAATGATGAGGTCGTGACTCCAGTGAACGACGTCTTTCGCCGATATGAAGTAAAGGCCAATTCGGATATCGTGATAAAGGCGACATTTGAATTGATAGATGCGATAAACGACGAATATGTAGACGAAAGTATAGTTTATGCGAGTGGCAACGTAATAGTTGTGAAAAACGCATCGGGTCCGGTGGCAATATATGACCTGTCGGGCAACTGTGTAGCTTCGACAAAGAAAAAAGTAGACGAGGCAGAGTTTGTGATGCCAAAATCGGGACTTTATCTTGTGAAGACGGGCAAAGCGGTTCGTGGTGTATTGACAAAGTGATGCAGGAACAACTGATATGAGCAGGAGGCACGATGAGTATCGTGCCTCTTTTTATTGTATAAAAATCCAAAGAATTTTGGTATTGCAGTTTGGATTTTGTAATTTTGGAGGCTTTTTGTGGCCCTATGCTTTAGCGAGGGACAAATTATATAATGGAATAATACGGACAATATCAGAATATGAGAGTCATAAAATTTGGTGGCACATCGATGGGAAGTGCCAAGAGCATAACAGAGGTTAAGCGAATAATCCTCAAGCATGACAAGCCAGTATGTGCAGTAGTTTCTGCAGTAGGTGGCGTGACAGATATGCTTGTGTCGGCAGCGACACTTGCTTCAAAAGGTGAGGACTACACATCGACCTTCAACGCTATAGTAAGCAAGCATGAAGCGATAGTCGCAGAGTTGTTCCCTGACACCAAGAGTGCGGTAGAGGCGTTGATGGCTCCTATATTTTCTGATTTGAGCAGTCTTTTGAAAGGTGTGAACCTCCTCAAGGAACTCAGTCCACGAAGCCTTGACACTATTTCGGGATTTGGCGAGAAGTTGTCGAGCATGATATTGAGCCAGTTGATGCCAGGTGCAAAGTGGCATAACAGCCAGGAGCTGATAAAGACTCACAAGGTAGGTGGTCGCAGCCAGGTTATAGAAGACTTGACATACGCAAATGTGGCAGCGATAAAGAAAGACCTTGCTGAAGTGAACATCTTCCCAGGATTCATCTCATCGAACGAGAAGAATGAGCCTTCGACACTTGGACGTGGCGGTTCTGACTATACAGCAGCCTTGCTCGCAGCAGCACTTGATGCTGATGTGCTTGAGATTTGGACAGATGTCGATGGATTCATGTCGGCAGATCCACGAATCATAAGCCATGCTTACACACTTGACCATCTTACATACGCCGAGGCGATGGAGTTGTCGCACTTTGGCGCAAAAGTTATTTATCCACCAACAATACTTCCGGCATTGAAGAAGAATATTCCTATATATATAAAGAACACCTTCAATCCTACAGCAGAAGGAACTCTCATTGATGGTAATGAGAAGCAGAGTGCAAACAAGATTAAAGGCATATCGTCAATCAAGAACGTCAGCCTCTTGACATTGCAGGGCATAGGCATGGTAGGTGTTTCTGGTATTTCGATGAGACTTTTCAGAGCATTGGCTCCAGAATATATCAACGTCATATTGATATCTCAGGCATCGTCGGAGAACTCTATATCAATTGTCGTAGAGTCGAAGGAAGCGCAGCGTGCTGCCGAGCTTATCAATGCAGAGTTTGACCATGAGATAAATGCGGCTCGAGTACAGCCTGTAAGCATCGAGAACAACATGGCGGTTGTGGCAATCGTCGGTGACAAGATGAAGCACAACACAGGTGTGGCAGGAACACTCTTCAATGCTATTGGCAAGAATGGCATCAACATCTATGCAATAGCACAGGGTGCAGCCGAGGTGAATATCTCGTTTGTAGTGAAGGAAGAGGATTTGAAGAAGACATTGAGCGCAGTACACGACAACTTCTTCCTCAGCCACTATCAGCTCCTCCATATCTTCCTTGCTGGCGTAGGTACAGTTGGTGGAAAGTTGCTCGAGAAGATTCAGGCGCAGACAGAGAAGTTGCGTTATAACGACAAGTTGCTCATTCGCATTGTTGGTGTTGCCAACTCGAAGAAGATGATACTTGACCCTCAGGGACTCAATCCTGAGACAATCAAGGCAGACCTTGAGAACGGACAGCCATCGACTCCTCAGCTCTATGCAGAGGCAATCAAGGAGTTGAACCTCTCAAACAGCGTATTTGTTGACTGTACAGCATCGGCTGATGTCGCTTCGATTTATGATACAATGCTTGAGAATAACATAAACGTCGTTACGGCCAACAAGATAGCATCTTCATCGGCATACGACCACTACATGAAGCTCAAGAAGACTGCAAAGGAGAAGGGTGTGAAGTTCCACTTTGAGACAAATGTGGGTGCAGCACTTCCTATCATTTCGCCAATCAACGACCTTATAAAGAGTGGCGACCGTATCGTGAAACTTGAGGCTGTGCTTTCGGGTACACTTAATTATATATGCAACGAACTTTCGGCAGACAAGCCTTTGAGTGTAGTCGTTGCTGAGGCTAAGGCAAAGGGATATAGCGAGCCAGATCCACGTATCGACTTGAGTGGTACGGACGTTGCCCGCAAGATTCTTATCCTTGCACGTGAAGCTGGTTACAAGCTCGAAATAGATGACATAGACAAGACTCCTTTCGTCCCACAGGAATATCTCGATACAAAGAGTGTTGATGAATTCATGGAGAAAGTAAAGCAGCTTGATGGTCAGTATGAGAAGATGCGTCAGGAGATAGCAGCAAAGGGTAATGCTTTGCGTTATGTGGCTACATTTGAGGACGGCAAGGCAAAGATAGGCTTCAAGGAAGTTACAAGCAAGGATCCTTTGTTCAACCTCGAAGGCAGCAACAATATCGTGCTTATCAATTCGGACAACTACAAGGCTCATCCAATGGAGGTCAAGGGCTATGGAGCTGGTGCCGATGTTACAGCATCGGGTGTGTTTGCTGATGTGATAAAGGTGGCAAATCTCTAAATAGAGAATACATACAAAAAGAAAAAGGCGTCGAAATGACGCCTTTTGCGGTTATAATAACAGATTGTTTTGTAGTGAGAAATCGCAGAGTCATAATGTGCATAATGCTTCTGTTTTCAATTTTGAGAATAGAAGCTGTCGGGAAATGGGCTGTTGGGGATCTTGTAGATCCGTACACTCAGGACAGCACGTGTTATGTGCTTGATGACTTGGATTATTTGTCTGCAGGCAGTCGTGATTCCATAAATGAGATATGTGCTGCATTGAGAATCGATGCAGACTTAGAGACCGCAGTGGTGCTGCTTGACGAATTGGATGGTGACGTATTTGACTTTGCCTGTGAGCTTTATGAACATTGGGGACTAGGTAAAAATGACAGGGGATTGTTGTTACTCTTGGTGATGGAGCAGCATGATTGGCGATTTGTTACAGGTTATGGTGCAGAGGCCGATTTGCCGGATGCCTTGTTGGGTAACATAGGAAATGATATAATGGTTCCTTACATGCGCGATGGGGATTATGGTGGTGGTATATGTGCCGGCTTGGAGGATATATACCTGGTATTGACAGATGAGGAATATAAGTCGGGGACGTATGGAGTGGTATACGATGCAGAAAATGATAGTCTTGAAAATCAGTCTTATGGATATGTTTTGACGAATAATGATTCTAATTACGACAATGGGTGGGGAGACGCGATGTTAGAGATTTGGATTGTTATATTCATTTTCGGAGGTACTGTGATGTCGATATATAAGTCGTCGAAAGGATCGTTATCGAGTATAAAGGCTGAGAAGGTGTCGAAAGTTGTCAGTGAAAATCAATATGGTGAAATTCGATTGGGTCTGAATAAGAATTATAAAGATTGGAGTGTCTGGAATTCCGGTGCCGGTTGTCTGCGATTTTTAGTTGTTGACTTTGGGTTTATAATAGTCGTGATGATGGCATACGATGGTGGCGGATTAATGGTGCTTGTGGGATTGTTGATTTATTTGACGGTTATTGCCGTTGTGTGGCGTTTGACTGCGATGTACAAGATGAAAAAAAGTAATGATTTGTTGCAAAAGTATGCGCATACGAAGGCAATGATGGATAGTGGGCCGATGAAACTATTTCGTTGGATAGCTCCGCATATTGCGGGTCCGTATTATGTTCATTTGGAGGAGTCGCAGGAAAATCAGGGAAAGGAGTTGTTGAGGTGTCCGATATGTGAAGGCGAGTTGAAGAAGAGTGAAGAAACCAGATACAGACCATCGGGAGTAGGGTTGTATGAGGTGGAACATGATATAATGAAATGTGAGATGCATGAATGTGCTGAGGGGCACACTGTTGGAGTGTATATGCCAGGCAAGTCATATTTTAAATATGTAAAAACGTGTGATAATTGTGGCGGTCATACATGTACAAAATCTGTGCGTGTGACAAAAGATCCGACCTATTCAGAGACGGGTGAGAAGATTGTGACCTATAAGTGTGAATATTGCAATACGGAGAAGGAACAATTGGAGCTGATTTCAATATTGACGCGATCGTCGAGTGGTGGTGGCGGCGGTTATTCTTCTGGTGGCTATTCTGGTGGTGGAAGTCGCGGTGGCGGTCGTTCCGGCGGTGGTGGTGCCGGTGGCCGATGGTAAGAGTAGAATAATACATATATTAGTAAACATAGATGAGAAAGCATTTGAAGAGATTGACGTTGTTGCATTCGAACGATATGCATGGTGACTTCTTAGCTGAGGAAGTTGATCAGCAGCTAGTAGGAGGAGTGTCCATGTTGTCGGGTTATGTAGGAAGAGTGCGTGAGGAAGAGAAGAACGTGCTATATTGCATAGCGGGTGATATGTTTCGTGGGAGTGTGATAGATGCAGAGTATAAGGGAATTTCGACAATAGAGATAATGAATATGTTGTCGCCGGATGTGGTTGCGGTGGGCAATCATGAGATGGATTATGGTGTTCCTCATTTGTGTAGAGATAAATGACGATAATTGTCCGAAAGATACAGCAGTAGAGGAATTGATATGTAATTATAAGCGTGTTACCGATGTAAAATATAATCGAGTGGTTACGCGTTTTAAGAAATGCTTGACTCATCCTTCAAGAACATCGGAAACATAGTTGGGAAATATGTGGGCAGATATATTGTGTGAGAGTTTGGGTGTTGATGTGATGTTGATGGGTTCTGGTGCTTTGCGTTTGGATAAACTTGGTCCGATTGTGACGTATGCAGATTTGTTGGCATGTTATCCATATGATGAGTCGATATATCAGTTTTCGTTGACAGGAAGGCAGTTTAAACAGATGATGCGTCATGTGTTGCGTGATGAAATGTGGCAGGGAGAACATTGTGAGTTTTATCAAATGTCGAGAGGAGTGGAGATTCATTATTCGTGCAGAGAACATGAATTTAAGAGATTTGATTTTAATGGCGAGCCATTGAAAGATGATGAAACGTTGACCAGGGCATTCGCGAAATATCATTTTCTTAATTTTGAGGAATTTACGTCACTTAGATTATCAGATGTAGAGCGAATATCAAAACCAAGAGTTATATCGATATCGTGTTTTCAGATTATAGAGGAGTATCTTTCGACCCATCAGCTACTTACTGCAGATATTGAGGGACGAATAGTTGTAGAGAAATAGAAAATTGTACAATAAATAAATTAGGGAGGCTATTGATTAGCCTCCCTAATTGTATGAGTGATAATGTTGTGATCGTTAATTGTTCTCTGTAGAAACTGGTGCACTAGCCTCTTGTGCTATAACCTGATTGTCGGTTTGTGGCGCTTTATTTTTGCCCTTGACAATATACAGTACTGTGATAATCACAGCAACGCCAAGTATGCATCCAGCGAGAATAGGACGATAAGCAATCCATGCTATGCCAATAATGAGCAGAGACCATGTAGTTCCGAGGACTTTGCTTACGAGACCAACTCCCCAATTTAAAATGTTTGCAACAAAAGGAACAACCTTGAAGATGGTTGACAAAATGCTGAATATACTCTTGAATGCCATGCAGATAACAATCCATCCGACAATACGTAAGATCCATAAGAAAATCTTATTAGCTTCCTGCTCTGATTCGAACATTTGGTCCATGCTTATGGCGCCCATTTTAATGGCGCTAAGCGTCTTGCCGTTCTTTGCTGTAAATGATTCGAATGTATCTCCCTTCACCTGTGCGAGGATTGATACGATGCCAGGGTTGACTTGTGTAAAAGTTACTCTTACGTCACCGATCTGTGGAGAATTGGGGTTACGTCCAAAGTAAACGACATTATCGTTGATATGTACGAAATTGTCGTTTTGTGCTTTCATAGTCTGACGAATATTACTGTTCCATTTATCGATAACAGACTGGTTGATTTTGACATTCGTTGCAGAGTTGTCTGAAATACCATTAGTAAGTGAACTGTTAAGATGATATCCTCCAAAAGAGACATTTTGCGCAACACAGCTCTTGTCTTCAAAATTCATAAGAGTTATGTTCTTGTATGAAGTTGCATTAGAGCCGTGGAAAGACGAAGAATTAACAGGTGTACGAACCCATTCTACTTTGCATGTGTAAGTCTTGGTTGTCTCTTCACTTCCGCCCAGCTTGTCTTTAGATTCTGTTTGACAATCTTCGACGTATTGATAATATTCGACCTTGCGGTCGAGTTTGATAGCTGTTGCCGATACTCCGAAATCAGTATCAGTTAGTACATCTTTTGTTGTTGCATTAGCAGTAGCGTGAATGAGTTTGCCATTGAGAGCTGGATCAACATTTTCTACATTCTCGACGTGTACAGCAACATCCTGTGCTTCTTCAAGCATAGTTGCAGTTTTTACTGCTCGACCTTCGTTCCACCAAAGGAGACATGTTCCAGCTACGAATAAGATTATTCCTGACTTGATGCCACCGGCAGAGCGTTTTACTCGTGTGCCGTAGCTTGTTGTGGTAGTTTCTGTGACTGCCATGATATTAGTTTTAATTAAGCGTTTTCTATATGTTTAATATTCGCAAATATATGGAAAACTTTATCATCAACAAAATGTTTGCTTGTATCTTCGTATGTCAACTTATTGCTGAGCCTTTATCGGTTTGATTCTTTTGAAATTCCCCCAATACTCTGCCTTTTTGTAAAGGTCTATACTTTCGGATGGAACGTACAGAGTTGTTTTTACCGTTCCCCTGAATGGTGGACCATTGTGGTCGGTCAGAACCGGCGGTATTGATGAGTGAATGGTGACCGATGACAAAGCGCTGCAGTCTGAAAAAATGTAGTAGCCGCCTATGCTGTCAACTCCACTAGGTATTGTTATGTTGTTGATGGCAGAGCATCCAATGAAGGCAAAATCGTCTATGACTTTGACGCTGTCGGGAATAGAAATTGAAGCCAATGACTTGCAGTTGTCGAAAAGGCCAAAGTTGATTCGTCGCAGGTTTTGAGGCAGAGTAATGCTGGCGAGATGTTCGCAACCCGAGAAAGCTCCAGACGCAATAGCTGTTATGTTGTCGGGGAGTGCAATCTCTGTCATCTTTTTACTTTCAAAGAAAGCAGATTTGCCAATTGTTGTGACGTCGGATGGAATTGTCGAATAGTTACATCCGGCAACTAAAGTGTTTGTTGCAGTATGAATAATGGCATTGCAATTGTTGCGTGAGTCGAATGTGGAGTTGGCTCTGTCGACATTTATTGTCGTTAGTGAGTTGCAGTTAGCAAATGCCCGTTCGCCGATGGTTGACGTTGACGAAGGAATTGTGATAGATGTGATAGAGTCGCATCCATAGAACGCTTCTTCCGCAATCTCGACAAGTGTATTGGGCAAAGTTACAGATGTTATTCCGCTGCATTTGTAGAAAGCCATTTCACGTATTTCGGTCAATCCTTCAGGGAGCACAATATGTCCTTTGATTCTGCTGCATTGGAATGCACTATAACATATTGACGAAATGCCGTGTGGAATCTTTGTGTTGCGGCAGCCGAGCATTAGTGAATTGTCTGACTTGTCGATTATGGCATTGCAGTTGTCGCGTGAATCGTAGTTGTTATTGTCAGCATCAACCTCGATGTGTTGTATGCCTGTGCACATGGTGAATGCTTCTGGCATTATAGAATCTATCGATGCCGTAATGATGAGAGTGTCGATAGAGTGGCACTCGCCGAAAGCCTCTCGTCCGATATATGTCAACTTGCTGTTGAATGAAGGAGAGTGCAGATTGTGGCAATTGTAAAAAGCGAGATACTCTATTCTAGTAAGTGTTGAAGGGAAAGTTATTGATTTGAGTGATGGGCAATCGGCAAAAGCTCCACTTCCTATTGTAGTTACTCCTTCGCTGATGACAATCCTGTTGATCTTGCTGCGATATCGATGCCATGGGTATTCGTCGAGATTGATGGCTTGAATGTTATCTTTCAAAGTTAGAGTTCCATCGTCTGAAAGTGACCATTGGGCAGAAGTCAAAGTAGTACACGAAGCTAGTGTAAATAAAATGGAGACTATGGATAGTATTTTGTTGATCATTATATATGTCTGTTTCAATTGTTCAATGCGTAAAGTTATGAAAAAATGTAGATATCTACGAAGTGCTACTTATAATTAATTAAAAACATATTTACTTGCGGTTGCATTTTTGTCAAATAGTTGGTTTGTATTGTGATTTATACAAAAAAAAGTGTATTTTTGCAGTCGATTTGACACATTGACTGATGAAATATTTAGTAATACTTACAGATGGTGCTGCCGATGAGCCAATAGCTGAGCTCGGCGGTAAAACAGTCTTTCAGGCTGCAAAGAAACCTAATATAGATGCACTGGCAAAAAATGGCTGTAGCGGAATGTTGAAAACCGTGCCAGACTCTCTACATCCTGGTAGTGAGGTTGCCAACATGACAATCATGGGCTATGAGACAGAGAAGTTGTATCAGGGCCGTGGAGTGCTCGAAGCAGCAGCGATTGGCATTGATTTTGAGCCAACCGACCTTGTTATGCGATGCAACATCTGTACTGTCAATGATGGTATTCTTGTCAACCACTCTGGTGGACATATTTCGACAGAGGATGCCGGACAGTTGATAGAGCTCTTGAATGAGAAGCTCGCAGACGACAGAGTACGTTTTTACAAGGGCGTTTCATATCGCCATATACTCATAATCAAAGGTGGAAAGAACGATTTCTCGATGACTCC
Source organism: Bacteroidales bacterium (assembly GCA_024401355.1). Lineage (GTDB taxonomy): Bacteria > Bacteroidota > Bacteroidia > Bacteroidales > Marinilabiliaceae > W3P20-009. Next base: position 42,241 of record JAKSLF010000015.1, read on the forward strand.
ACCTCACGATGTCCCTGGTTCGCCAGTTGACAAGGTTATGCCAAAGCCAAACAATGGCAAGTCGGATACCTGTGATCTTATCTGTGACCTTATGCGTCGCAGTCAGGCAATCCTTGAAGAGCATCCTATCAACAAGGCACGTAAGGCAGCTGGCAAGCCGATGGCCAACCACATCTGGCCATGGTCGGCTGGTTTCAAGCCATCGATGCCTACAATTCAGCAGATGTATCCACAGATCAAGACAGGTTCAGTTATCTCGGCAGTCGATTTGATATTCGGTATAGGTCGTCTTGGCGGACTTAAGCCAGTCATGGTCGAAGGCGCAACAGGTCTGTACAATACAAATTTCGAAGGCAAGGCTAAGGCTGCAATCGAGGCTTTGAAGAGTGATGACTACGTATATCTCCACATGGAGGCTCCAGACGAAGCAGGACATGAGGGCGATGTTAAGTTGAAGGTGCAGACCATAGAGGATATCGACAAGAAAGTGGTTGGTCCGATTATGGAAGCAATCAAGACGATGGATGAACCTGTATGTGTGGCATTGTTGCCTGACCATCCAACTCCATGTGCAATCAAGACTCATACTAGAGCGGACATACCATTCATATTGTGCAAGCCTGGCATGAAACCAGATGCAGTCGATAAATATGATGAGGAGTCTGCAAAGAAGGGTAGTCTTGGTCGTCTTGTCTTGACTGAGTTCATGCAGAAGATGATGGAATAATTACGAATAACGAAAATACGAATTACGAATATATCATGAAATTTTATAGTACAAACAACCGTGAGCATGTTGCAGATCTCAAGACAGCAGTCTTGAAGGGACTTGCACCAGACAAGGGTCTTTATATGCCAGAGTCGATCCCTGTACTTCCACAGAAGTTTTGGGATGAGTTGCCTGGCAAGAGCATGGGTCAGATAGGCTTCGAAGTGTTGAAGCATTTCTTCTGCCCAGACATTCCAGAAGACAGATTTAAGGCTATGGTAGAGGATGCATTCAACTTCCCTGTACCAGTAGTTAAGGTCAACGACCGCATATCGGTCTTGGAGTTGTTCCATGGACCAACATTGGCATTTAAGGATGTCGGTGCTCGTTTCTTGGCACGTGTAATGGCATATTTTGCTGATTACGGTGGAAAGAGCATCAATGTTTTGGCTGCAACATCTGGTGATACAGGTTCGGCAGTTGCCAATGGATTCCTTGGCGTACCAAACGTTTATGTACACGTGCTTTATCCACATGGATTGGTCAGCAAGTTGCAGGAGTTGCAGTTTACAACTCTTGGTCAGAATGTAACTGCTTATGAAGTAAGCGGTGTATTCGATGACTGCCAGCGTACTGTCAAGGAAGCATTCATGGACAAGGCTCTTAATGCTGAGAAGATATTGACATCGGCCAACTCAATTAATTTGGCACGATTCTTGCCTCAGAGTGTGTATTACTTCCATGCATTGGCACAGATACCAAAGGAGAAGTGGAGTCAGGTTGTCATCTCGGTACCAAGTGGTAACTTTGGCGACATCACAGCGGGTCTTATCGCCTACAAGATGGGTATGCCAGTTAAGCGCTTTATTGCTGCAATCAATGCAAATAAGGTGTTTGCTGACTACTTGACAACAGGTACATATAAGCCACAGCCTTCGGTAGCTACAATCGCAAATGCAATGGACGTAGGTGACCCAAGCAACTTCGCTCGTGTTCTTGAACTCTTCGGTGGTTCTGTAGAGGAGATGCGTAAGGTTATCAGCAGCTACAGCTACACCGATGATAAGATTGGCGCTACAATAGCTGAGGTATACAAGCAGGATGGTTACACATGTGACCCTCATGGTGCTGTTGGCTATGCTGCATTGAAGGATGGTCTTAAGGAAGGCGAACTTGGTTTGTTCCTCGAGACGGCTCATCCTGCTAAGTTCATAGATACTGTAGAGAAGTTTGCTGGTCATAAGGTTGAAATACCAGAGCGTCTCCAGAAGTTTATGGATGGCAAGAAGCAGACAGTTGCTATTGATGCAGACTACAAGAAACTGCAGCTCAAGTAAAAAAATTAATTTATTAGATATCAATCATCAAAAAGGAAACTATGAAGAAAATATTTGTGATGTTGATGATGATGGTAGCATTGGCTCCAGCATCTATGGCTCAGGAAAAGACAGCCGACGATTACAAGAATGATGGCAATGCCGCAGTTCGCGAGAAGAACTATCAGGCAGCTCTTGAAGCTTACAAGCAGGCTATTACCCTGTGGGGTGATGAGGCCGATGCCAAGACTGTTTATAATGCAGCAGACTGTGCAAAGCGCATTGGTGATAACAATGTTGCAATTGAGTATTACAACAAGTCTATCGCTCTTGACTACAAGGTAGACTATGCGAAGTACTATATTGCAGAAATATATGGTAAGGATGGCAAGATTGAAGAGCGTATCGCCCTTCTTGAAGAGTCTCTTCCAAAGTGTACAGACGAGAAGGTTTCTTCTTTCATGAAGAAGGGTCTTGCTAAGGAGTATACAAACAAGGCAATGGCTTTCTATAAGGAAGGTTCTACAATCTTGGCAGAGTGCCAGACTGCAAAGCCTGATCAGTATGATGCTATCAAGGCTAGAGCAGCAGAGAAGTTCAAGGAGGCTAAGCCATGGGTTGACAAGACTATTTCTGTTGATCCTGAAAATGCAAATGCAAAGCAGATCTTGAATGGTATCAAGGAATACGTAAAGTAATTCTTGGTAATGCATAAAATTAAATCGGGCTCTGACAGATGTCAGGGCCCGATTGTTTTTTAGTTGTTAGTGATGCTTATTTGAATGCAGGAACTAAGTCGCGTGTTATTACAGACTCGTTTGACATTGCGTCAATCCACCATGCATCGTCAGCATGTGAGTTCTTGGCACCCTGGTTGTCATACCATGGCATGAACCAGCTCCATGTCGCTCCTGCCTCTATCTGTTTGCTAATAGTTGGAACACAAGCGTTGGTGTAGTCGCTCCATCCGCATTCTGAAAGTGTGATTATCTTGTTAGGATAAGCTTCCTTCAGTTTCTTGTATGCGTCTTGTGGCTTAGGTGTCGAACCATATATATCGCATCCGATTACGTCTACATACTCATCGCCTGGATACCAGTCGTTGTCGCCTATCTGACTTGTCCAAACCCAGATGAGGTTATCGATACCCTGAGCCTTGAAATAGTCAAACATCATAATCCACAATTTCTTATAGCTAGCTGCGTCGTTGCCCCACCAGAACCATTTGCCGGAAGCTTCGTGGAATGGACGCCAGAGTACTGGTATGTTCTCTGACTGGAGAAGTTTGAGGTATTTAGTGACATTCGCAAGGTCGTATTTGAGGTAGTCATTTTCCCATGTGCCTTCGGTGATAGCGTCGGCTACGTGGAACTTGCTGCCAGGCTGATATGTGTAGTCGTCATATCCGATTTGCTTGAGTGAAGGGATTCCTTCCTGTGGCTTGACAGTAGCACCATTTGCATAATGAGTCAGCACTATGCCAGTGAGTGTGTAGTCGTGTCCGGAAACGATAAGTCCGCCCTTCTGCAGAGATACGAGTGTACTTTCGTCGATTACATGCTTAAATTCGCCAGAGATTTCAAAATAGTCGAGAGAAACTGCATCGTTGGTGATGAGTCCCTTCCATCCGCTATCCTTGAAAGAACCTTGAGCTCCTGCCGACAGATCAGATACCTTGGCGGTGATAATGTCACCTACAGTAGCTTCTGCAAAGGCCGAAGCCTCAACTTTGAACCATCCGCTCCAGTCGGTTGGCATGACAGTAGGGAATGACTCTGATTTGTTGTCCTTGCCTGCGAGTTCTGTATCGACACCACCTTCTGGTGCTGGAATAACGTATACTCCAACGGCTGAGTAGTTTTGTCCTGAAATGACAAGTCCGTTAGCCTTGATTGACGAAACAATATCGTCAGTCAACTCAAGTACGAATGAACCTTTAATTCCGAAATATTCATATCCGTCAGCCACGGCTGGCCAGTTTTCAGCCATTGTCTTGAAGCTGCCTTGTGGCGACTGTGCCAGATCTTTGGTTGCAACATGTAGTTTTGCACCATTGACTATGTTCTCGTTGTCGAACAATGAAGCATCGAGTTGTACGTTGTCGGCCCATGCACCCATCGACTTTTCTCCTTCCCAGAGTGTTGCCACGCTGTTGTCTGGTTTAGCTGAAGGGTCGGCAACAACTAGTGAACCTGGTCCGTAGACATCGACTTCTACTTTAGGGACAAGCCAATGCCAAGAGAATGCAACAATACCATTGTTAGATGCCCACGACTTGACTGGTGTGATGTCGCTATAGTCAATCCAGTTCTCTCCATTTACAGAATATGGAAGATGGATATAGTCGTATCCGTTGATCGCTGGATATTTGCCTGTCAGAACGTTGATGCGTTCTGATTCTTCGTTGTTCCAAGCAACATTAGCCATCATGCCCGAGATAGTTTTTTTCTCAAAGTTCTCGGCCAGATAGTTCAAAAGAGATTTTGCTGCAGTTGAAGTAGCCTGGACAGGAACTACGGTTATTGTCTCTGGTTCCGGCTCTGGCGTGTTGGGTTCTGGCTGTTCTGGCTCCGGAGTCGGAATGTCCCAGATATCTGACTTCTTGTCGTCATCCTTACATGAAGGAAGCGACAAGAACATTGCAGATACCATTGTCAAACTTACAATTACATTTAGATTACTTTTCATACTTATATATGTTGTGATTATTAGATACATTGAAGAATGACGTGCGATATCACATCGACCATCGATAGCAAAATTAGTTAATAAATGTAACGAAGTGTAATACTATTCAATCAAAAAAGAATGTAAAACGGACAAAAGAATATCTGTGGGCAGTAAAAATGATAGTGGCAGACATTAAAGAGAAAAAAACATTATATTTGCAGATGTATTAATTGATATTGAAATGAAAGTTATGAAACACTCTGCAATCGTGGCGTTGGCTATGCTCATGGCTAGTTGTGCTGCAAAAAACAACACTAATCAGGAATCTGCTGACGAGGCCGCTTCAGCAAATGCTGCTGAATTGACATCAACAGTAATATGTCGTACAGATGACGGCTCGCAACTTATATGGGTCAAGGATAATGAAGGTGACAAGAAGATGGACAGAAAGCTCTTTCCTGATGCATCTGACGAATTGATATCTGAACTTGGCTTTGCAGATGGTGTTCCATCGTCAATAAGTGTCTTCTACGTAGAGAATAACGATGAGTGGATGCTTTTTGATGCTGGCTTGGGCAAGAATATGGGTGGTAAGGCTATGACAGATAGTGTGGCAGGTCTGGATAGGAGTAAAGTCAAGACAGTATTCCTTACGCATTTTCATCTTGACCACATAGGTGGTATGCTTGTGGATGGTGAAAAGACATATCCTGATGCTAAGGTCTATGTGTGCAAGAATGAGTATGACTATTGGATGAAGGAAGCCGATGAGGAAAGCAGCAAGATGCAGCGTGATGTTATGACGAAATATAATGACAACCTCGTGTTCTTTAACTGGGGTGATGAACTGCCAGGAGGTGTAAAGGCTATAGAGGCACCTGGTCATACACCTGGTCACACCGTATTCCAGAAGAGCAATGTTCTCATCATTGGTGACCTTATGCATGGCTACGATTTGCAGAAAGATCATCCAGAGATTAGTTGTAATTTTGATATGGACAAGACTTTGGCTGCGGAGTCGAGAGTCAAGATACTCAACTATGCCAAGGAGAATAACCTTGTGATGGTCGGCATGCATCAGCCTGCTCCTGCTGCATGTGAGAAGTAAATATTCTTTCGGTATCCATTGCGTATGGGTAGCTTAAGGTATGCTTGAAAGTACGTGTTTCGCGAAAATGTTTATTATCTTTGTGAGTTATAACAAATGGCGTACAGTAAAACTATGAATGGAACTAGACCAATGATAATGATATCGAACGACGATGGCATCAGGGCTAAAGGCATCAAGGCGTTGGCAGAGGTGGCGTCGAAGTATGGGGACGTGGTTGTCGTGGCTCCTGATGGGTCGTATTCTGGACAGAGTCATTCGATGACTGTCGGTGCAGCTCTGCGACTGTCGGACTATGACATGGGAATAGATGGTGTTGAAGGAATGATGGTTGGTGGTTCGCCTGTTGACTGCATAAAGCTCGGTTATCATTTAGTTGACCGTAAGCCTGACTTGATATTGTCGGGTATAAATCATGGTTCGAACACATCGTCGAGTGTTCATTATTCTGGTACGCTTGGTGCTGTTAGGGAAGCAGCCTTGCTTGGAGTCAAGGGCGTTGGTTTTTCGGTGTCGGATTATAGTGAAGATGCTGATTTCTCTGAAGCGAAGAGGGTTGCTGACATTGTTATCGCATGGGCATTGACAGACGCTTGCAAGAAGGGTGTTTTCTATGGCGTCAATGTGCCTGTGGTTGATAAGGTGAAAGGCATCAAACCTGTTAGACTTGCTGGCGGCTTCTGGCGTGAGGATTATCATTGTGCAGAAGATCCGTGGGGCGAGAAATACTATTGGTTGGTTGGTACATTCGTTGATACGACTAAAGGTGCTACAGACACAGATGAATATTGGTTGTCGCAGGGGTATGCTACCATCTGTCCTTGCAAGATAGATGTTACCGACTATAGTGAACTGGAGCAAATGACAGAAACCTCATTTAATAACTGATCATGACCATAAATAAGACATCATACGGGGTAGTGCTTGGAATGATTTTGCCACTCCTTACCTCATTTGGCTTTTTCTATTTTGGTGTTTCAGCGGGAACATCGTGGACTGATTTTTTCAGCTGGCTTGTAAAGATTAATTTTGCTTCGTCGCTGTTTGCTGTGAGTGCATTAAGTGATTTGGCATTTTTCATGGGCTTTGCCTATTCCAATAAGATGAATATAGCAAAGGGCATCTTTTTGTCTACACTTTTCTGGGCTATGGTAGTCGTAGTGTTTAAATTTATCATTCAGGACTAAAATGAAGTATTATATCATAGCCGGTGAACCTTCGGGCGACTTGCATGCGTCTAACCTCATGCGTGGACTGTATGGCGAAGACCCAGATGCACAGATACGTTTCTGGGGTGGTGACCTGATGAAAGGTGCACTTGACGAAAAAGGTGTCTCTTCTGATGACGATTTTTCTGGACTTGTGCGTCACTATAAGGATACTGCTGTCATGGGAGCATGGGATGTGCTGACACATTATGGTAAGATTCGCAAGAATTTCAAGACCTGCTACGATGATCTGCTGAAGAATAGGCCCGATGTGTTGATTGTCATTGACTATGCTGGATTCAATCTGCCTGTGGCTAAATATGCAAAGAAGAATGGCATTCGTACTTATTATTATATAGTACCCAAGACATGGGCTTCGCTTGAAGGGAGAAACAAGAAGTTGAAAGCTTATATGGATAAGCTTTACACGATATTGCCTTTTGAGACGGATTATTTTGGCAGCAAGGGACTTGACGTCACTTATTGTGGCAATCCGGTAATGGACGCTATTGAGAACAGGGTCGGCAAGGATGAAAGTTTCGATGATTTTTGCACTCGCAATGGTCTGGACAAAAGGCCTAAGATCGCATTGGTTGCCGGTAGCCGCAAAGGCGAACTGAAGTATAACTTGCCTGTTATGCTCAAGGCGATAGACTCTTTCCCGGACTATCAGTTTGTCATAGCAGGTGCTCCGTCATTTACTTATGACGACTACAGGGAATATATTGAAGGGAACAAGAATGTGACTGTTGTCTTTGGCGAAACGTATCATCTGATGAGTCATGCTCGTGCAGCTCTTGTAACATCTGGTACCGCGACTCTGGAGACAGCTATATTGAATTGTCCTCAGGTAGTCGTTTACCTAATGTGGGGCGGATGGTTTAGTAATTGGGTTGCACACATGTTTATGAAGGTTAAGTGGATAAGTCTGGTTAACCTCATCCTGGGACGTGAATCTGTCAAAGAGTTATTCCAGAGCGCATATTCGTTTGATAAGATGATAAGTGAGTTAAAGGCACTTACATCCGAGTCGGAAGAAAGACACAAGATGCTGTCTGACTATGATGAACTTCGTGAAAGAGTTGGTGGTCCTGGCTGTAGTGTACGTGCTGCCCGTGCTATGGTGGCCGATTTGAAAGATACAATAAAAAAATAAAGATAAAGCAATGTATAGTCTGTTCAAGAAAGAGATATCAACCTTCTTCTGCTCACTTACGGGCTACCTTGTGGTTGCTGTATTCCTTGTTGCAACTGGAATATTCCTATGGGTCGTTCCAGGCGAGCTAAACATCTTATATGGTGGATATGCAACTCTCGAGCCGTTGTTTGGCATCGCACCATGGATCTATCTGTTCCTTGTCCCTGCCATATCGATGCGCCTCATAGCGGAAGAAAAGAAGCAGGGCACTCTTGAACTCTTGCTCATTCGTCCATTGACAACTCTGCAGATTGTCTCGGCAAAATATTGGGCTGGTCTTGCTCTCGTTGTAATAAGCATACTGCCTACGCTTGTATATCTGTTTGTCGTATGGCAGTTGGGTGATCCTGTCGGCAATGTCGATATGGGTGCAACCTGGGGCTCTTATATAGGCTTGCTCTTGCTTGCTGCCGTATATATGGCCATTGGTGTTTTTGCGTCGTCAATCACCGACAACCAGATTGTTGCTTTTGTGACGGGTGTGGCTCTTTGCTTCGTTTTTTATACTGGCTTCGACTCTATTGCTTCCATCCCTGCGATGAAGAGTGTGCAGGATATGGTGTCGCTTTGTGGTATAAGTAGCCATTACGACAGTATTTCACGTGGAGTGATGGATAGCCGTGATGTAGTATACTTTGTGTCTGTGGCGGCTTTTTTTATCATCATTACTTCGATGATAATAAGCAGACGAAGTGTGAAATGGAGCAGATGGGGAATGGTTGTCGCTTCGCTCGTGGCGGTCAACTTCATTGGCTCCAAAGTGCATTTCAGAGTTGACCTTACATCTGAGGGACGATTCACGTTGTCAGAAATAAGCAGGAGATATCTTGGAAATCTCGATAAGGATGTGGTCGTGAAACTTTATCTCGATGGAGAACTCAATCCAGGCTTCACTCGTCTCAAGAAGGCCGCCAGTGAGATGCTCGACGAACTCGACGAGTGTGCCAATAAGAATATTTACCACTTGACCATTAATCCTTCATCCATGACTCCCAAGGAGTATGAAGCTCTCAACAATGATTTGGCAGAGCAGGGAATGGGTGGTGTGCCAGTTTTTGAGACAAAGGAGGATGGTCAGAAAACACGCACGGTGGTCTATCCGTATGCTGAGGTGTCGCTTGGAGACAAATATACTTGGGTTAACCTTTTGGAGAACATTCCTGGTTTGTCAAGCGATGAAAATCTCAACAGGTCTGTTGAAGATATAGAGTACAAGATAGTCGATGCTATACGTAGGGTTGAGTCGGAAGAGAAACCTAGAGTGGCATTCCTTGAAGGACATGGCGAGTTGGATGAACTGGATGTTATGGAAGCTACTGATGCGTTGTCTCACTATTTTGCTGTCGATCGAGGTAGGATAGGCAACGATGCTTCTATTCTTGATCCTTATAAAGTTATTATCGTAGCCAAGCCTGCTGACAAATTCAGCGAGCAGGAGAAGTTTGTTATCGACCAGTATGTTATGCGTGGCGGTAGAGTTATGTGGCTTGTCGATGCGGTCAACATGACGTTGGACACTCTCCGCAATTCCCCACATACGGTAGGGCTTTATGCTGATTTCAATATTGAGGATATGCTCTTTGTCTACGGTGTGAGAGTTAATCCTGAGGTTGTTGAGGATATTAATTGTGGTATGGTGCCAGTCAGCGTTCAACAGCCGGGTGAGGGTACTAAGCTTGTGCCTATGCCATGGCACTTCAGTCCTCTGTTGTCAACCAATACGGTTCATCCTATTACAAGGAATGTTAGTCTGGTTAAGGGTGATTTTACAAGCCATATAGACACAGTCGGTGAAGGACTTGATATGGTTAGGATACCGTTGCTGCGAACATCTTCATACACTAAAGTCGACAAGGCTCCCGTTATGGCATCTTTGGCCAATATTCATCAGAAGCCGGTGCAGAGCGAATATAATAGAAGTCATCTGGACGTGGCACTCCTTGAGGATGGAATTTTCCCTTCAGTCTTCGCACATCGAAAGGTACCTGCCGGTATCAAGTTTAATGGTGAAATAAAAAAGGAGAGTGTTCCGACCAGAATGATTGTGGTCGCTGACGGTGACATCATTCGCAATGACGTCCGTTTCCGCGATGCACAAAATCCTAAGATTGTTCCCCTAGGTTATGACGAACTTTCAAGGCAAACTTTCGGCAACAAGGATTTTATCATCAATGCAGTTCAATATCTTGCCGACGATGAAGGGTGGATGACTTTGCGTAACCGCAATTTTACTCTTCGACTCCTTGATAAGAAGAAGTTGGGCGACGGAACAACGGAATGGAAGGTGCTTGCTGTGGCTATGCCACTTGTTGTACTTGCCGTGGTTTTCGGAGGTGTCGTTGTGTGGCGTCGTAGGAAGTATGGGAAATTGAAATAGGTGTGGAGCGATGATGGAGCCAACAGGATATCTTCTTCAGTCAGCAGTTAGTGGTAAGTTGTATGCCGATAATGGATGGATGCTTGATTCGGGTGAGGACGGGCAAGGCCTGTTGTGTAGTGTCTATGACAGCACGCAGCTGACCGACCGCGGAGCCTCTGCTGGCTTGTTCCGATTTGCTGATTGGCTGCCAGTCTCTCGTGTTGTTCCTAACTCTAACTCTCCTGTGACATATAAGAGTACTGCATTGGCAGCCAGGCTCGGCCTTGAAAATCTCTGGATCACTTTTAGTGGCTATTGGCCAGAAAAGGGTGCGGCGATGTCGACGTGCTCATTCAAGGAGACTGAAGCATATAGTGTGATAAGCCGACTTCGTCCGGATGAGAAAAAGATTTTGGTCGTCGCTTCTGCAGGTAATACGGCCAGAGCTTTCGCTCGTGTATGTTCCGACAATGACGTTCCGGTGATTATATGTATTCCAGCAGACAATCTGGGTGCTTTATGGTATGACCGCCCAATCGCTCCGTGTGTCAAGGTCATTGCCACTCAGCATGGTAGTGATTATGCTGACGCCATCGAGTTGGCTGATGTTATTTGTAGGATAAGTGGCTCGGCGGTCGGTGTCGATGGTTTTATTCCAGAAGGTGGTGCAAAACATATAGCTCGCAGAGGTGGTATGGGTACTACGGTTCTCTCCGCTGCAACTACCATCGGACGGATTGCTGATGGCTATTTTCAAGCAATAGGTAGTGGCACAGGTGCAATTGCCGCATGGGAGGCTAGTAAAAGGCTGCATGCCGACGGACGTTTCGGTACGAATGTTATGCGACTTATGTTGTCGCAGAATGCTCCATTTACACCTATATATGATGCTTGGTGCGCAGGAACTAGAGACCTTGCTCCCGTTTCTCCCGAGAAAGCCAGAATGTATGAAAAGCAGATAATGGCGCCAGTGTTGGCCAATCGACGTCCGCCTTATTCAATTGCTGGTGGTTTATATGATGCGTTGACAGCCACAGGTGGGAATGTAGCAAGCATATCTAATGATGAGGCTTGTCGAGCAGGTGCTCTTTTTGCGGAAAGCGAGGGTGTCGATATTTGTAGTGCGGCGTCTGTTGCTGTGGCATCACTTGTTAAGGCAGTTGCCAATGGCAGTATAACCTCTGATGAGGTCATTATGCTTAATGTGACTGGCGGTGGTGAAGTCCGTTATCGAAATGAACATGTGACTACTTCGATGCGCCCAGATAGAATTGTGGATGCAGGCTATAAGTATGATGATATAGTCGATGTGGTCAAATCTCTCTTTGTGTAGGTCATGATACTTGTTTATAATCCCACTTGCGAACTGGCAGTTCAACATGATACGGTCAATTATCAGCCTGCAAAACATCTGATGGATTTCGAGAGACGTTATGGCGCTTTGATGATGTTTTTGGCTGGTGAAGGTGACGCGGTGGTTGCTGACTGCCCTGGAAGGCAAGAACTAGATTTTTGGAAGGAGCGCGGTGTCGCAATCCCCGAGTTCATAGACCGTGCGGAGGCTCGTCGCCGTATTGCTAATGGTGAGCATCTTAAGCCATGGGGCATGAGCAGGGAGGTGCTCTATAGGTTCGGCGGACATGCTCTCTCTGATGGCTTTAATGATCAGCATAGGCGATTGTTTTCTCGATTGACTTCTGTTGCGGTTGATGATGCATTGGCTTCGGCGGAACTGCCTGATTTCTTTAGGGAAGAAGTCCGTCCTCGTATAGTCGATGATGTTGACATGCTGCCAGAACTGGTTGGTGATGGTATGTGTGTGTTGAAGACACTGTGGAGTGCTTCTGGACGTGGTGTGTCGCTGGTCTCACGGCCCGAATTTGTCAAGCCTGCTATAGCCCGTTTCTCTGCCAATGTTCGTAATGACGGTGCTGTGGTCTGGGAGCCTTTGCTCGACAGAGTTGTCGATTTCGCCATGTTGTTTGAAGTTTGTCCTGATGGTAATGTTGTATATCTTGGTAAAAACTATTATAGGTCTGACGAAGCTGGCCGTTTCGGAGTTGAACTAATAGGCTACGATCCGATTCACCAATATGTTGAGGCTGGTTTGGTCCCTGCTGACTGGGAGCAGATAGCTTCCGAAAAACTCAGATGTGCCATTTCTCAGTCTGTAAGTCCGTTATTGTATGTCGGACCAGTTGGCGTTGATTCTATGCTCTACAGGAGAAAGAGTGGTGAAATGGCGATAAGGCTGTGCATCGAAGCCAACGTGCGTCACAGCATGGGCAATGTTAATATGCGTATCGCAAAATGTTTTGAAGGTGAGAGTCTGGAATGGACTCTCGGAGATGAAAGTTTGATTAAAATATTAAAGAGATGAATAAGATTGTTGCGTTGTTGAAGAATTGGACACTTCCGATATCTATGTTGACAGGTGTGTTGATATACCTGGCATTTGCCCATCTTGATTTTTTACAGCCGGCTAAGCCTGCCGTAAAGGCTATCGATAAGGTCTTGACTCCGTTGCTTATTTTTGTGCAGTTGTTGTTAACTTTCTGTAAGGTCAACCCAAGAGAGTTCCGTTTCCGTACTTGGCATTTTATTTTGATGGGCATCCAACTTGTCGGGAGTGTGCTGGTCTATTTTGCTATTGCTCCTATAAGTCCCATTGTGGCCCAAGGAGCTATGGTATGCTTCATCTGTCCTACTGCTACCGCCGCTGCTGTTGTTACCTCCAAACTGGGTGGCAGTGCCGAGACGCTCATCACGTATACTATGCTGATTAATATTTTGTGCGCTATCTTTGTGCCGTTGGTCTTCCCGCTGATTCATGAGACTGATGGACTGACGTTCTGGCATGCGTTCCTTCTGATATTGTCTAAGGTATTCCCATTGCTTATTTGCCCTTTCATTCTTGCGCAACTGTTGCGATGGTTGTGGCGTTCTGCTCATGTTTTTCTGAAGGAGCATGCTTCTTTAGCCTTTTATATTTGGGCAGTGGCATTGGCCATGGTGATGGGAAAGACTGTTAAGTCTGTGGTCGACGATTCCGACAATCTCCAGCTTGTCTTCTGGTTGGCTTTCGTGAGTCTCGTTATTTGTTGCTTTCAGTTTTTCATCGGTAAGAGAGTTGGCGGCTATTATGGCGACAGGATTAGTGGTGGTCAGGCAATAGGGCAGAAAAATACGGTGCTTGCTATTTGGATGGCGTTTACCTATCTTGAGCCGATAACCTCAGTAGCCCCTGGAGCTTACGTCCTGTGGCAGAACACAATCAACTCTTGGCAATTGTGGAAACAAAGGAAGAGGGCGGCAGCTTCAAATCCAAGATGACAAAAAAACAAGAAAAAAATATGGTGCAACTATTGCACAATAAAAATAAACATACTACCTTTGCACTCGCAATCGGGAAGCAAAACGGAACGAATGCGAACAATGGTAATGCCGAGATAGCTCAGCTGGTTAGAGCGCAGGATTCATAATCCTGAGGTCGAGGGTTCAAGCCCCTCCCTCGGTACTTTTTGAAAGCCTTGGAATCAATAGATTCTGAGGCTTTAAATTTATATGTTGTCCCTTCTTTTGACGTTGTATGGAAATATCTGAAAGGTCTTCTTATGAAACACGTTTGATCGATGTTATCCAGCGTGGTGGAGGGGCAGAGTCTGTCGAGGCTCTGCGTTGCGACTTTATTGTCGATAAGATCAGGGAGGTGAGGCAGAGCTATGATGCTGTCATGGCCGAATATCGACTCGACGGACGGGACTTTCTCGATCTATTGAGAGACGAGTATGGAAGTGGGGTAGTGATTGATAAGGTAGAGGATGGACAGACACGAAGTTATTCGGTAAATGATTTCTATAAGATTTCCATAGGAAAGTTCGAACTCATGTTCGAGATGAATTGCCGAAATGGCGAGGAGTGCCATACAGCCGAACTGTATTATGGCAAGTGCTATGCGTTTAGCGCTGTGTTTCTTACTCCCGAACGTCTTCTCGAGATTGTCGACAACGTGTCAGAGAAGTATGGTGTGTGGCAACGTCAGTGGAACAGGGTTTTGGCTTCGGCACAAAAAAAGGCTGTGATTAAGCAGTTGTCAGAAACTGCTATGGTGGCATATCTGAGGAGTCGTCTGAAGGCTACTGGCATCGAGTATAGTCTTCGTGACAAAAAGGAGTCGATGGAGGTGTTCTTCAAGCTCGATTGGGGATTGAAGTTTAAGGTCAATCTGACAAGAACCAATTTCCGCGAACAGGTCGACGATGCGATTAATATAGTCCTTTCTTTGAAGAATGATATGGCTAAGGCCAACTTGATCGGAGTGCATAAAAGTGTCTCTGGAAGCGACTTTTGGACCTCTGAAGAATAAAAAATCATCAAGAACGTTATAAAAGTATAACAATCTGATTGATTTTGCGAAGCATGATATGCTTTTTTTGTATAATTTAGCAGCATCAAAAATAAGGAATAAAAATGCCCTTGTGGCATAAAGAATAAAAGCACTCATTGATAATGGAAAACAAGATTTATGGTCATTTTGATGACAAGAACCGCGAGTATGTCATCACAGACCCAAAAACACCTTGGCCTTGGATAAACTACCTTGGCAACGAGGACTTCTTCTCGCTAATATCTAATACGGCAGGTGGATATTCTTTCTATAAGGATGCTAAGTTCCGTCGTATCACGCGTTATCGTTACAATGGTGTGCCTATGGATAATGGTGGCCGCTATTTCTATATTAATGATAATGGTACTGTCTGGTCGCCAGGCTGGAAGCCTTGTAAGACTCCGCTCGATTCCTATGAGTGCCGTCATGGTATGAACTACACTCGCATCACTGGTGCAAAGAATGGCATCGAGGCTTCTGTGCTCTTCTTCGTTCCTCTCAAGACATGGGCCGAGGTGCAGAAGGTGACTTTGAAGAATACAACTGGCGCTACCAAGAAGATTAAGCTCTTCTCTTTCGAGGAGTGGTGTCTTTGGAATGCTGCTACTGATATGGAGAATTTCCAGCGTAACTTCTCAACCGGTGAGGTTGAAATCGATGGAAGTGTTATCTATCACAAGACTGAGTACAAGGAGCGTCGTAATCACTTCGCTTATTATTCAGTTAATGTGCCTATCCAGGGCTACGATACCGACCGTGAAAGTTTCATAGGTCTCTACAATGAGTTTGCTCTCCCACAGTGTGTCGAGGCAGGCAAGCCTTCTAATAGCCTCGCTCATGGTTGGAGCCCTATAGCTTCTCATTATCTCGAGGTTGAACTTAAGGCTGGCGAAAGCAAGGATTTCATCTTCCTTCTTGGTTATGTTGAGAATGAGCAGGACGAGAAGTTTGATGATGCTGAAATAGCTCGTAAGAAGAATGGCTCGCTTATCTCTTCACAGGCTTCTGACCGTACTTTGATTAACAAGAAGAAGGCTCAGGCTGTTATCGAGAAGTTCTCGACTGTCAAGGCTGTTGATGCGGCTTTTGCCGAGCTTCGTGCTTCATGGGATGTTCTGCTTGATAAGTATACCGTATCTTCTGGCGATGAGCGTCTCGACCGTATGGTGAATATTTGGAACCAGTACCAGTGTATGATTACTTTCAACTTCTCTCGTTCAGCTTCGTTCTTCGAGAGTGGTATCGGACGTGGTATGGGCTTCCGCGATTCAAACCAGGACCTCGTAGGTTTTGTTCATCAGGTTCCAAGCCGTGCTCGTCAGCGTATTATCGATATCGCTTCTACGCAGTTCCCTGATGGTGGTTGCTATCACCAGTATCAGCCTCTTACTAAGCGTGGCAACAACGATATCGGTGGCGGATTCAACGATGACCCAATGTGGCTCATTTTCGGTACTGTCGCTTATATTAAGGAAACTGGCGATTTCTCTATTCTCGATGAAATGGTGCCTTGGGATAACCAGGCTGGTACTGAGGTTTCTCTCTTTGACCATCTCCGCATTTCATTCAATCATGTTGTCGAGAACCTCGGACCTCACATGCTTCCTCTCATCGGACGTGCCGACTGGAACGACTGTCTCAACCTCAACTGCTTCAGCTGGGATCCTAACGAGAGCTTCCAGACTACAGAAAATCAGACTGAAGGCTCTAAAGCCGAGTCTCTCATGATTGCTGGTCTCTTCGTTCTTTGCGGCCGCGATTACGTAGAGCTCTGTCGTCAGCTCAACAAGGCGTCTGAGGCTGACCGTGCTCAGAAGTGCATCGACTCTATGGTCGAGGCTGTTAAGAAGCATGGATGGGATGGCGAGTGGTATCTCCGTGCCTACGATTTCTATGGCAATAAGATTGGCTCTAACGAAAACGAGGAAGGCAAGATCTTTATCGAAAGCCAGGGCTTCTGCACAATGGCTGGTATCGGCCTCGAGGATGGTCTTGTCGATAAGGCTCTCGACTCATGCAAGAAGTATCTTGACTGCGAACATGGTATGGTGCTCAACTGGCCTGCCTATACAACATATCACGTCGAAATGGGTGAGATCTCTTCTTACCCTGCTGGTTACAAGGAGAATGCCGGTATCTTCTGCCACAATAACCCATGGGTTATCATCGGTGAGACTGTTGCCGGACGTGGCAACGATGCTTGGGACCACTACACCAAGATCTGTCCAGCATTCATTAAGGACCAGACTCTCCACAAGGTCGAGCCATACGTATATTCACAGATGGTCGCAGGCAAGGATGCCGCTAAGCCAGGTGAAGGCAAGAACTCTTGGCTCACTGGTACTGCAGCATGGAACTGGTATACAATCACTCAGTTCATACTTGGTGTTAAGCCTACTTACGATGGTATCATGATCGACCCTTGTATCCCTTCTTCTATGAAGGAGTATAAGATTAAGCGTGTGCTTCGTGGTGCTCAGTACGATATCACTATCAAGAATCCACAGGGCGTTCAGAAGGGTGTCAAGTCTATCACTGTCGATGGTAAGGCTGTCAGTGGCAATGTCGTTAAGCATGCCGATGGCAAACATGTTGTTGAAGTTGTGATGGGTTAATAACAACCCTGTTGATATATTTATTATTATTGAGCTCGCCAGATTTTCTGGCGAGCTTTTCGACTACATAACTACTATGGAATTATCTAATGGCATTTTGTCAATCTCCGTATCCTCTCATGGTGCCGAATTGACGTCAATAAAGCGCGGTGGTCGCGAATATCTGTGGCAGGCTAATCCTGAATACTGGAAGCGCAGCTCTCCTGTTCTGTTCCCTATTGTTGGCAGCGTGTGGAATGGCGAATACCGTTCGCATGGCTCTTCTTTCAAGTTGGGACAGCATGGTTTTGCTCGCGATATGGAGTTTGCTTTCGTCAAGAAGGAGACCGACGCTGATGGAAACCCTGTCGTCTTCTATTCTCTTGATAGCAGCGATGCTACTCTCGAGAAGTATCCTTATGCTTTCCATCTTGAGATAGGGTATAGGCTTGTGGCCAACAGTGTTGAGGTTATTTGGCGTGTGGCCAATCCTTCCGATGCCGACATGTTTTTCCAGATAGGTGCGCATCCTGCTTTCTATTGGCCTATGCTTTCTGGCGTTTCTCGCGATGATGCCGGTCTCGAGGTTATGAAGCAGATGCTCAATGACACAGATCTGCGTGGTTTTTTCAGTTTCGGCTGTAACGAAAAGGTCGCTATAGTAAATACCGCTCTGGCTGATAAGGGTTGTGCCGATGTCAATTGTCATTCTGTCATCGAGACTCGCCCCGACGGACTTCTGCCACTTACTACGGATACGTTCAATCACGACGCTCTTATCCTTGAGAACGGACAGGTCAATCAGGTGACTCTTCACGACCAGAACGGCAATAAGTATCTGACTCTCTCGTTCGATGCTCCTCTTGTTGGCCTTTGGTCTCCACCACACAAGAATGCTCCTTTCGTTTGCATCGAACCTTGGTATGGCCGTTGCGACAGGGTGAATTATGATGGAGATTACGAAAACAAGGACTGGATACAGAAGATTGTGGCACATGGTTTGTTCGAATCTCGTTATGTTATAACGGTAGAGTAAGATAAGCGAATGAACTTTTTTTGTTGATGTTTGGCATAAAACTTGATATTTGTTTGTTGGATGAATTTATTATTCATAACTTTGCGGTATTGATAATAAATTATATTTAATAGAGATAGAATAATACAACAACAATAAACGATAACTACTAAATTTTTAGATCATGAAGAACTTATTATTACATATTTTTGCTGCATCGCTGATGTTTATCGGCGTGGATGCAAGAGCAGAATACTTGGGGGATTTGACTGTCGAATCAGGTGATGTTTATGAATTGCTCCTTGATGAGGTCGGAGATTATGTCGAGTTAGATATGTTGGTCGTGGAGGAAGGCGCAGAGTTGGTTATCGATAATGGTGTTACTGTTTATGTCGCAGGGGATGTTGAGGTGTATGGAATGATTTCTGGTCAAGATGGTTCTATAGAATGTGAAGGAAATTTGATTGGTGGTGGTTCTGTTACGATTTCTGATATTAATTTTTTGGTTAAGAATGTTGAAATAGAATGTAATTTGGAGGTTCAGAGTAAGTTTGCTACATCAAGGTCACAAACTCTTGTTTCGATTGCAGATGGTTACCTTGTGAAGGCTGAATCGATGGATTTGAAATCGGGCTCTCTCGTTGAAGGTCTGATTTATCTTAAGGCCGGTAAGGGAGTTGTGTTTAATACACCAAGTGGTGATGTTGCAGTAACATCAACTGGTGATGATGGCGCTTATCTTGCTGTGAAGTATGCTGGGTCCAAGCCTTCGCAGACGTCTTCGACCGATGCTGTGAATAATGTGGTTTATATGTCTCTTGATAAAAGCTATTACACGATCATGGCTCTTGATGGTGATGTTAATATAACTGCTATCTCATTGCCGCTCGATGAAGGCCATTCTGATTTGTTTAGCATTGACGACAAAAGTTCTCAGGTGTCTTCTCTCTACTATTCGACAAATAAGTGGAATGAGTTTTCAAGTATTAAGGCTACGAATGGTAGAACGACTGAGGCTACTTGCAGTCTTTCTTTGTCGGATGGTGAGTCTTCTGATATATCATACGGTATAAGAAAGGATTTTATCGAGGATGTTATTAATAACGAAGCTAGTGGTAGTACTATTACTGCTGTCCGCATAGATTCGAAAATTCCAGGCAAGTATACTTGGACTGGTAAGAAAGGTACGTCTTTCAAAGATAATAATAACTGGTATGGAGGTTACGCACCAGAGTCTAGTGTGGATGTTGTGATTAACTCAGAATATTCTGAGGCAGCAATATCAGCCATATTTACTATTTCAGGCGCGGAGGAAGCCGCTCGTCCTAATGGGTCGGCCAGTGGTGCATTTATTGTTAAAAATTTCCCTGTGATTTCAAGTGGTTCTGTTACTGTGAAATCATTGACGCTAAATGGTCTTTCGACTATTACAATTGATGGTGGCGCACTTAGGGTTACAAATAAGTTGACTGTTCAGAATAGTGGCGAAGAGGGTCATGTGATAATCAATAATAGAGCCTCTTCAAGTTCTGCGTTGAAGTATGGTTCTACGAACTATTCTAAGTTTGTCGTGAATAGGTATTTCCCACAGGGTAAAAGCTACTATGTAGGTTCTGCAACAACAAATGGCAGTGTTGAAGGTCTAGGTTCTGATGATATGATTGCTGTATATAGTGGCGACGATTTCGGTGTGACTACAAGCTTTAACGGCAGTATCATTGGTGGTGGCATACAGCTTAATTCTACTGATCATATCAAGCAGGTTGGTTCGCTCTTCAAAGGTAATCAGTCAGCGAGTGGTTCGTCAAAGAAAGAAGGATGGATGCTCTTCCAGAATCCTTTTATGAGTGCTGTCTCTGCAAGTTTAAGTTCTTTCACGTTTGGTAATGGTTTGGCAAAGAGTTTGGTGTTTCCTACTGAAGGTGGTTTCACGACAAAGAATCTTGGCTCAGGTGTGACTGTTTTGGATAATCTTAAATATGGTGCTGACGGTCGTTCGTCCATCGCTCCGCAACAGGCATTCTATGTGTTGACTATAGATCCGGAGCAGGGCACTTCGTTTACAATAAGGGAGCCATCTTCTCCTAGTGCGGGAGTTTCGTTGAAGAGCACTCGTGTTGAGACCGACGTTCTTCGTCTTACACTCGGTTCTGAATCATCATTTGATGAGTCTTTCATGTTATATATAGGAGTAGGCATAAAATCTTCTAAAAATGAGGCATTGGAAAAATTCTCAACTAATGAATTAATGGCTATAAAAGACGGCATTTATAATAGAATCCTTTCAAATGTATATACAAGCAATGTATTAGACGAATATACTTTATCCCAAATGAGAGTCGAAAAAAATAAAATTTATAATGTATTATTTTTTAAAGAAGATGAAGCAAAGAAAGAAGCATTTTTAAAATTCGCACAAAATGAGAACAATGAAGTAGAAGATGAAGAATTTTATACTATGGTTCTTCCTGCATTCAGTCAAGAAAGCTTAATTGATAGCTTAGAATTTTTTACTAAAGATAGCAATGATAATACCTATATTTATAAGTTAAGAGAATATTTAATTCATTATAAGGACACTGATAAGCTTAAAGGCTTTGATATAAACGAATATGATTTT
>JAKSLF010000016.1 GCA_024401355.1 Bacteroidales bacterium
GCCGATGGTACTGCGATGAAATGTGGGAGAGTAGGTAGCCGCCCTTTTAAAACAAGAGAAGTCTTTCAGAAATTCTGGAAGACTTCTTTAATTTCATATATATATTATCTATGTCAAAAGGGAAAATATATCTTATACCAAACTTTCTTGGAGAGATAAATGAGAGTGAATCGGAGCGTAATTTTCCGTTGGAGAACATTCGTATAATTCAGTCGATTAAACACTATATAGTAGAAGATATACGTACGGTGCGTCGTTTCCTAAAACGTGTGGATAAGACTATAAACATAGATGAACTTACATTTTATGAGTTGAACAAGAGAACTCGTCCAGAGGACATTCCGACATATATAAAAGCTGCTGAGCAGGGACATGACATGGGAATAGTGTCGGAGGCTGGATGTCCTGGAGTTGCAGATCCTGGTGCTGACGTAGTTGCTATAGCACATCAAAAGGGTATACAGGTAGTTCCATTGGTTGGTCCATCGAGTATATTGATGGCCATGATGGCGTCGGGAATGAACGGTCAAAATTTTGCATTTGTGGGTTATCTTCCTGTAGAAAAGAGTGGGAACATAAAAGCAATAAAACATTTGGAGGAGCGTTCACAGCGTGAAGGTCAGACACAGATATTCATAGAAACGCCATTCAGAAATGTGAAGATGTTTCAGGACTTGGTATTTGCATTGAAACCTCAGACGAGACTATGTGTCGCATGTAACGTTACATGTCTTGACGAGTATATAGTAACAAAAACTGTATCGCAGTGGCGAAATGTTGCTGCGCCAAATATAGATAAACGTCCAACGATATTTCTCATACAAGCATAAAACATAAAAAATGAGTACAGATTTTGGCTTTATTAAAGTAGCCTCGGCCGTACCTAGCGTCAAGGTTGCAGACTGTGACTATAATACTTCGGAGATAATTGCTTTGATGAGAAAGGCAGATGACGAAGGAGTTGCCCTTGTTGTATTCCCAGAATTGTGTTTGACAGCATATACTTGTGCAGACCTTTTTACGCAACCTTTTTTGATAGAGGCGTCAGAACATTCGCTGGGAAGGATTGTTGAGGAATCGAAAGCAATAAAGACACTGGCAGTAGTTGGCATGCCTGTAGAGATAGGAGGGCGATTGTTCAATTGTGCAATCGTAGTAGGCAACGGAAAAATATATGGTGCTGTTCCGAAGACATATCTACCTAACTATGGAGAATTTTATGAAGCTCGATGGTTTTCTCCGTCTCCTTTATCGGGAGTGACAGAGATAATATTGTGTGGTCAGAAAATTCCTTTTGGAAATCTATTATTTAATGCTGGTGATGCTGTAGTCGGGATAGAAATCTGCGAAGACTTGTGGACTCCAATACCACCATCGTCGTATGAAGCGCTGCATGGGGCGAATGTTATTGTTAACCTTTCGGCGTCGAATGATATGGTGGGTAAACACCAGTATTTGACATCACTTGTAAAACAGCAGTCGGCACGGACGATCTCGGCTTATATCTATGCTTCATGTGGATATGGTGAATCGTCGACAGATCTAGTATTTGGTGGCAGTTCATATATCGTTGAAAACGGATCGGTATTGGCAGAGGGAAAGAGATTTGAGATGAACAGCCAGATGATAGTTGCAGATATAGATTTGGAAAAGATAAAAGCTCAACGTCTGCATCAGAAGACATTCTATTCATCGGTAGAGTCGAAAATAGACTTCACAACAGTAGATATAGAGATGAGAGAAGATAGTGGAGTGCATGAAGTGAAGAGATACTTTGAGCCTTATCCATTTATTCCTAATGACGACAGGACAATGTCGGAGCGTTGTGAGGAGATTTTCTCGATACAGATTAATGGATTTGCGCAGCGATATATAGCATCGTATTCGAAATGTGCTGTAATAGGCATATCTGGTGGCTTGGATTCGACTTTGGCGTTGCTGGTGGCAGTAAGGACAATGGATAAACTTGGTTTGTCGCGAAAGAATGTGTTGGGAGTCACGATGCCCGGATTCGGAACAACGGGTAGGACATATAACAATGCGATAAACCTGATGAAAGAGCTTGGTATCACAATACGTGAGATAAGCATAAAGGATGCATGTGTACAGCATTTCAAAGATATAGACCTGCCTTTAACAGACAGAAGCGTGACATACGAAAATGGTCAGGCCCGAATGCGAACATTGATACTGATGGACCTAGCGAACAAAGAAGGCGGACTAGTGGTTGGCACTGGCGACCTTTCGGAATTAGCTTTGGGCTGGGCAACATATAATGGCGATCATATGTCGATGTATGGCGTAAACACCAGTGTGCCAAAGACATTGGTTAAATACCTTGTGAAGTGGGTTGCGTTGGACGGAACAGACGAGAAGGCAAAACCATATTTGTTGGATATAGTAGACACTCCGATAAGCCCAGAACTTTTACCAGCGGACGAAAAAGGAAACATCGCTCAAAAGACAGAAGACCTTGTCGGTCCGTATGAGTTGCATGACTTTTTTCTATATAACTATGTAAGATTTGGTTTCGGCCCAAAGAAATTGTACTTTATGGCTCAAAGAGCCTTTGATGGAAAATATGAAAACAAAGTCATCAAAAAATGGCTAGTGACATTCATGAGAAGATTCTTTAATCAGCAATTCAAGAGGTCGGCATTGCCAGATGGTCCTAAAGTCGGATCAGTCAGCTTATCGCCACGAGGTGACTGGAGAATGCCAAGTGATGCCCAGTCGAAGATGTGGCTGGCTGAAGCAGATATGATAGAAACGGAGTAAAAAGGCAATAGATGACAAACAATAGTAAGACCTCATATGGAATATTAATAGCACTGAGCATGTCGCATTTATTCAACGACATGCTTCAGTCGCTTATAACCTCGGACTATCCATTGTTGAAAGAAGATATGGGGTTGACCTTTGCTGAGATTGGGCTTGTTACATTGTTTTATCAGATAGCAGCATCGGTATTCCAGCCTGTCATGGGACTTCTGCTTGACAAGAAACCTAATCCGTATTTCTTGCCTATAGGAATGGGCTTCACATTTGTCGGCCTTACATTGCTGGCATACGCTGGTCATCTGCCTATAGTATTTCTAAGTGTAGTTTTAGTTGGCATTGGATCGTCGATACTACATCCGGAAGCATCACGATTGACCTCAATGGCATCGGGTGGGAAGCGAGGGCTTGCGCAGTCTGTATTCCAAGTAGGTGGAAACACAGGAAGTGCGATAGGACCGCTGCTGGCGGCAATGTTTATAGCACCATACGGAAGAGAGAATACCGCATTGCTCGCCTTGATAGCCTTTGTTGGAATGGCAGTAATGTCGCCTGTTTGCAGATGGTATCGGAGAGTTTTAAAAGAACATCGCAAAAGAGGAGCCCAACCAATAGTCGTGCAGGAGATGCCATTGTCGAAGAAGAAGACAATCTTTGCTATAGGAATACTGCTTGTATTGATATTTTCGAAATACATGTATATGGCAAGCTTGACCAGCTATTATACATTCTATCTGATAGAAAAATTTGGTGTGTCAATAGAAACATCACAAATACTGCTCTTTGTGTTTCTTGCAGCCACAGCAATAGGAACATGTATTGGTGGTCCTGTAGGAGATAGGATAGGAAGAAAGTATGTGATATGGGCTTCGATATTAGGAACAGCACCGTTTGCGTTGTTGATGCCATACGCGCCATTGGTGGGGACAGTAGTATTGAGCTTCATGGTTGGATTGATATTGTCATCGGCATTTCCTGCAATCGTAATCTATGCACAGATTCTGTTGCCTAATCATATTGGTTTGGTTTCAGGTCTGTTTTTTGGCTTCGCATTTGGTATAGCCGGAGTGTCATCGGCATTATTGGGGCATTTTGCTGACATATATGATATCTTTACTGTCTATAATATTTGTGCATATATCCCACTTCTTGGACTGATTACCTATTTCTTACCTGACATAGAGAAGAAGTGAGATAGTTCAGCGTTATAGAATTTATGCAAGAATATAGCGATATATTGGATTATTGTTTTTATTTTTGCAATAGTGGAAAAATTTAGATAGTGAACCGGTGAAAGAACGCATATATATAGTAGTATTAGGCGTAATAGCATCATTGAATATATCGCTAGGGCAAGTGTCATCGCCCAAAGCCGCTGATAAGACAGTGGTTGGGGGGGATACTATATACTGGTATAAGAGTTGGGAAGATGCCACCGTAGAAGTGAAAGTGTCGGGGACTACTAAAATAACCTGGTATGAATTTGATGAAGAATCGATGTCATTCAGCAAATTGTTAAAGACATCGGATGGAACTAATGACAGTTATACGGCCAGTGGGCCTATCGGAATCAAATGTGAGATTGTAGAAGGTGAAAAGAAAAAGGAACAGAGGTTTTGGATGGAAGTGCCTGAGATTACTGGTGTAAGTTTTTCGATAGACTCTGTATATTGTGATGGAATGGATGTGACAGTGAATGCTGACGGCAACAAAGCGAAAGTGTTTGACGCAAGCGTCGGAAAAATGAAAGATATAGCGCAGAAGGTAGTATATGAATGGTATGTTGCAGATACATTGCAGATGGTGTCGGGACAGAATGAAGTGACACTTGAATCACCGATGGAAGATAGTTCAATAAAAGTAATTGCGCGTAATCAGGTTGACAAGACAGTTGAGGCGGTGGACTCAATCATGAGTTATGGTGTGAAGGCAAAGTTCAGCCATAAGCAAAGAGAAAGAGAAGTGAAGAATGAGATGACTAGTGGGAACTCATATTCATCACCGGCAGAGATAGAATTCACAAATGAATCGAAAGGGAATGTGACTGTATATGAATGGGTAATGGGAACAATGTCGAGAGTCTATGACAAGAATCCTGTGTATTCATTTCAGCCGACAGGAACTCATAGAGTGTCGCTGATAGTGACAGATGAAACAACTGGATGTAGCAGTATTGACTCGACATTACAAGTGACTATAACAGATGCATTCTTAGGGTTCCCTAACGTGTTTACACCCAATGGAGATGACGTGAACGATGAATTCCGTTGTGCATATAAATCATTGAAAACATACGAAATAACGATATATAACCGTTGGGGTCGAGAAGTATATCATTCGACAGACCCATCGAAAGGCTGGGATGGAAAAGAGGGAAATGCAAAAGCAGCGGAGGGGTTGTATATGTATGTCGCCGAAGCTACAGGTTATGACAAGGGAGTAAGAATACGGAAACATGGATCGGTGACTTTAGTCCGTTAAAAAACAAATTGCTTATGTCAATAGACGATACTACAGTTCAGGAACAGGAAGAGCTTGCCCGCAAGCAAGTTTTAGACCTTATAGCGCAGTGTCCTAGATGTCATCAGAATGAGGAAGAAGTTCAGATGATAAGAAAAGCCTTTGAGCTTGCCAATGACGCCCATAGGGGAATGAAACGCAAGAGTGGTGAATTGTATATATTTCACCCTGTAGCAGTGGCTCGTGTTGCAGCCTTTGAGATAGGTCTTGGTGCAAAGAGTGTTACAGCAGCATTGCTTCATGACGTAGTTGAGGATACAGACATCACGCTAGGGGACCTAGAGTCGTTGTTTGGCTCGAAAGTAGCGGCCATAGTGGACGGTTTGACAAAGTTGGAAGGTGTGTTTGACCAGTCGGCATCGTTGCAGGCTGAGAACTTCCGTAAGCTTCTGGTGTCTATGATCGAGGACGTAAGAGTGATACTCGTCAAGCTGGCAGACAGGTTGCACAATATGCGAACATTGTCGTCGATGCCAGAGCACAAGAGATATAAGATAGCGGCAGAGACATTATACATATATGCTCCTATAGCGCATCGTCTGGGACTATTCAATATCAAGAGTGAACTTGAGGACTTGAGTCTCAAGTATGAGCATCCGATGGAATATGAGGAGATAGTGAAAAAGCTGCAGGATAGTGCAGTAAGCTATCAGAACGTAATAGATTGTGTGTCGGCTCCGATAAAAGAGCGTCTGAATATGCAGGGGTATGAATATACATTGAAAGCGCGTCCTAAATCGATATATTCAATATGGCGAAAGATGCAGACCAAGAATGTGCCATTTGAAGAAATATATGACATCTTTGCGATGCGAATAATATTCAAGCCTCATGAGGGATTGTCTGAAAAAGCGCAGTGTTGGAACATATATTCGATAATAACGGACCTTTATCAGCCCAAGCCAGACCGTTTGCGTGACTGGGTGAGTATGCCGAAGGCGAATGGTTATGAAGCGTTGCATACAACTGTTATGAGTCCTGGCGGACGATGGGTGGAAGTGCAGATACGCACAGAGAGAATGAATGACATAGCTGAGAGAGGATTTGCAGCACACTGGAAGTATAAAGAAGATGGTAAGGAGAGTGAGATAGACAACTGGCTGAAGAGCGTGAGGGACATGCTTGAGACTGCAGAATCGGACTCTATGGAATTTCTTGATTCTGTCAAGTTGAACCTCTTTTCACAGGAAATGATGATATTTACTCCGAAGGGAGAGGTGAAAGTTATGCCAGTTGGAGCGACTGCCCTTGACTTTGCGTTTGAGATACATTCGAAACTGGGATATCATTGTATCGGAGCGAAAGTGAATTACAAGCTTGAACCTTTGAGTCATGAGCTTAAGAGCGGTGACCAGGTGGAAATAATCACGTCAGACAGGCAGACTCCTAAATATGAATGGATGAACTTTGTAACAACCGTCAAAGCCAAGACGTGTATCAAAGAGATATTCAGGGAAGAGCGTCATGAATTCATTGTCAAGGGAGAGCAGGTGTTAACAGATGAACTGCAGAAACGTAAACTATCAATCAATGCCCGAATACTGAAAAAACTTATGCGTACGTATCACGTCACTACGCGTGAAGAATTGTACTATCAGATAGGCAAGGGAACCGTCAAGCTGGATAACATAGAAAAGTCGCTTACCCAGAAATCGACAAGCAAGTGGGTGAAGATGTGGAGACTGACATTTGGCGGAAATCAGGAAGACGAATTTGAAGAAGATGATGATATAGATTCTATATCAGTGCCGAAGAGCAAGAAAATCGTACTTAGTGACGAAGCTGAAAAACAATACACGATAGCATCATGCTGTAATCCGATACCGGGTGATGAC
Organism: Bacteroidales bacterium; assembly: GCA_024401355.1. GTDB lineage: Bacteria > Bacteroidota > Bacteroidia > Bacteroidales > Marinilabiliaceae > W3P20-009. Next base: position 7,134 of record JAKSLF010000016.1, read on the forward strand.
GTTGTTGCATTTCTTGATGATGATAATTCGATAGTGTTACATTCACGAAGGTGTCCGGAATGCATAAAACTGATGTCGAGTCGTGGAGACAGAATCGTGTCGGCACAATGGGAGTCTCATAAAGTGTTGTCGTATCTTGTGGTTATAGAGTTGTCGGGTATAGACAGACAAGGACTTGTAAGTGAGGTGACCAAGATTATATCGATGGAGCAGAAAGTGAATATGCGATCAGTTCATTTTGAAAGTCATGACGGAGTGTTCTCTGGAAGTATCTACTTATATATATATGATACCGTTGACTTGCAGACATTGATAGACAAGTTGATGCAGGTAAAGGGAGTATATAAAGTAGTGAGGAAAGAGCGTAATGACAATAACTGATAAGGAAGCCAAAAGAAGAAAGAATTAGAAGATGAAATTTGACTTACAATATACAGACAAGCAATCGGCTGCACGTGCAGGCAAAATAACAACAGACCATGGTGAAATATTGACGCCAATATTCATGCCTGTTGGTACTGTGGGGTCGGTAAAGGGACTGCATTTTAAGGAAGTTGAAGAAGATGTCAAGGCGCAGATAATATTGGGCAATACATATCATTTGTATTTGCGTCCGGGACTTGAAGTGTTGAAGTCTGCCGGTGGTTTGCATGGATTTAATGGATGGGATAAACCAATCTTGACAGATAGTGGTGGTTTTCAAGTGTTTTCATTGGCAGAGAACCGAAAATTGACAGAAGAAGGAGCGACATTTAGATCGCACATAGATGGATCGAAGCACCTGTTTACCCCAGAGAGGGTTGTTGACATACAGAGAATAATAGGATCGGACATTATGATGGCATTTGACGAATGTCCTCCTGGTGATTCAGACTACAAATATGCGTCGAAATCGCTTGATTTGACACTGAAGTGGCTTGTTAGAGGATTGAAGCATTTTGACGAGACAGAACCATTGTATGGTAAATCTCAGACGTTCTTCCCGATAGTTCAAGGTGCTGCACATCGAGATCTCAGAATGAAATCGGCAGAATTTATAGCTAACTTACAGCGTGAAGGAAATGCTATTGGTGGTTTGGCAGTAGGTGAACCAACAGAAGTAATGTATGAAATGGTTGAACTTGTAAATAGTATATTACCTAAGGACAAGCCGAGATATCTGATGGGAGTGGGAACTCCTGCGAACATATTGGAAAACATAGCTTTGGGAGTCGATATGTTTGATTGTGTAATGCCAACACGAAATGGACGTAATGGAATGATATTTACCAGCAATGGAATAATAAACCTCAGGAACAAGAAGTGGGAGATGGATTTTACAGAACTGGATCCTGATGGTCCGTCGTTTGTTGACCACAGATATAGCAAAGCATACGTCCGCCATTTATTTGTGGCAGACGAAATGCTTGGTCCGCTGATTGCCAGTCAACACAATATTGCCTTTTACTTGTGGCTTGTTGGTGAAGCTAGAAAGCACATAATAGAAGGAGACTTCAAAGAGTGGAAAGATGTGATGGTTAAGAAAGTGACCACGAGACTATGATACTATTCTTCACCAGCACTAATTATTTCAAGTGCTAAATCAAGGATGTCTTCATGGTCGAAGGCAAGTTGAGGAAGATCTTCAACAGGAAACCATTTGGCCTCTGCAGCGTCATCGAGACCTGTCACTTCGGTTGGCGATTCGATGATAGTGCAGAACGCTATAGAAATAGTTCGTCCACGAGGGTCGCGGTCGAGGCGAGAAAATGCTCCTATTTGGACTAACTCGTCAGGGCTGATAGAAAGTCCGGTTTCCTCTTTTAGTTCTCGAAGAGCGCAATCTTCGGCAGTCTCGTCCATGTTGAGAAAACCTCCGGGAAATGCCCATTGGTCTTTGAACGGTTCGTTTGCTCGTCGGATAAGGAGAATGTTGGGTTTGTCGTGGTTGTCGTAGCAGAAAACAACGCAATCTGTTGTTACTGCAGGACGTGGGTATTCGTAAGTGTAAGACATGTTGAAATGTTTTTATGTATTAACACAAAGTTAATGAATAAAATGATATTATGGAATGTGTTTAAAAAAAAGACATATAAAGATGTGATATAATGCTGGGAAAAATGTTATGTAAAAAATATTTAATGGCATATTTATTTCTATGATTTTTTGGAAAATGTCGTGTTAATGTGTATCTTTGCGGCCGTTAGTCTGCATGTGTGCAGAACAGCATAATGTCTAATAACTAATTAGTAAAAATTTAATTAATTAAAATGAGTAACGAAGTACAGGGCGTAGCAGATTTCGACTGGGAAGCTCTTGAAAATGGTGGTGTAACTGCCGAGCTCAGCCAGGAAGAGCTCACTAAGAAGTACGACGGCTCTCTCTCTGCAATTGTAGAGAAGGACGTAACAAAGGGCGTGGTTATCTCGCTCAACAAGCGCGAAGTTGTAGTAAACGTAGGCGCTAAGTCTGATGGTATCGTAAGCCGTAGCGAGTTCCGCTACAACCCAGAGCTCAAGGTGGGTGACGAGGTTGAGGTTTATGTAGAGAACCAGGAGGATAAGAAGGGTCAGTTGATCCTTTCTCACAAGAAGGCTCGTGCAATGCGTTCATGGGACAGCGTAAATGCTGCTCTTGAGAACGATGAGATTGTTAAGGGCTACATCAAGTGCCGCACTAAGGGCGGTATGATTGTTGACGTATTTGGTATCGAGGCATTCTTGCCAGGCTCACAGATTGATGTTAAGCCAATCCGTGACTACGATATCTTCGTTGGCAAGACAATGGAATTCAAAGTTGTTAAGATTAACTCAGAGTTCCGTAATGTTGTTGTTTCTCACAAGGCTCTTATTGAGGCTGAGTTGGAACAGCAGAAGAAAGAAATTATCTCTAAGCTTGAGAAGGGTCAGGTACTTGAAGGTACAGTTAAGAACATTACTTCATACGGTGTGTTCATCGACCTTGGTGGCGTAGATGGTCTTGTACATATTACAGACCTTTCGTGGGGCCGTGTTTCTCATCCAGAAGAGATCGTACAGCTTGATCAGAAGATTAATGTAGTTATCCTCGACTTCGATGACGAGAAGAAGCGTATTGCTCTTGGTTTGAAGCAGCTTACACCACATCCATGGGAGGCTCTCAATGCTGACTTGAAGGTTGGTGATCGTGTTAAGGGTGAAGTAGTCGTAATTGCTGATTACGGTGCATTTGTAGAGATTGCTCCAGGTGTAGAAGGTCTTATCCATGTTTCAGAGATGTCATGGTCACAGCATCTTCGTTCAGCACAGGATTTCCTTAAGAAGGGTGATGTAGTTGAGGCTCAGATATTGACACTTGATCGTGAGGAGCGTAAGATGTCACTTGGTATCAAGCAGCTCCATCCAGATCCATGGGCAAATATCGAGGAGAAGTATGCAATCGGTTCGAAGCACACAGCTACAGTTCGCAACTTCACAAACTTCGGTGTATTTGCTGAGATTGAGGAAGGTATCGATGGTTTGATTCATATTTCAGACCTTTCTTGGACAAAGAAGATTAAGCATCCAGCAGAATTTACTGCAATTGGAGAGAAGATTGATGTTGTAGTTCTTGAAATAGACAAGGAAAACCGTCGTCTTAGCCTCGGTCATAAGCAGCTTGAGGAGAATCCATGGGATGTATTCGAGACAGTATTTACTGTAGATTCTGTACATGAGGGTACAATCACTGAGATTTTTGACAAGGGTGCTGTTGTAGCTCTTCCATACGGCGTTGAAGGTTTCGCAACTCCACGTCACCTTGTTAAGGAGGATGGTTCACAGGCTAAGGTTGAGGAGAAGCTTCCATTTAAGGTTCTTGAATTCAACAAGGGTGCTAAGCGTATCATTCTTTCACACTCTCGTACATTCGAAGAGGCAAAGGGGGAAGAGACAAAGAAGGCATCTAAGCCAGCAGCTAAGAAGGCTGCTCCAAAGAAGGTTGAGAAAGCAGCAGAGCCAGGTACAACACTTGGTGATATCACAGGTCTTGCAGCTCTCAAGGAGCAGTTCGAAGCTCAGGAGAAGAAGGACTAGTCGTCTGATTGCAGCATAGTTGTAGTTGGACTCGGTTCAATAATAACGGGACGTTGGGGTTAGCCGAAAGTGAAGCCCCACGTCCTTTTACCAAATTAAAACATCTTTATTGCGATGAACTTTAAAGTTGAGAAAAGGGATACGTATTCGGTTATCACGATGCTTTCAGAGCGTCTGGATGTTCATACTACAGCCGAACTCCGTTCAGAACTTGTTTTGCTCGCCGGTGATTCGGTGAAGAATATGTTGCTGGACTTGAGTTCCTGTAACTATTGCGACACATCGGGTCTTAGTGCTATCCTTATAGCTCATCGTCTCTGCAAAGATGGAAGGCTCGTGTTGGTGAGTACTAGTAAGAGCGTGGAGAATATGCTTTCTATACAGCGATTTGATCCTCCAGTGCTTATCATAGAGACACTAGCCGAAGGTGAAGCTGAAATGGAGAAGTGAATGATATAACCTATAGTTATATATGTCAATGGAGCTTACAGTTCTCGGATGTAATTCGGCTCTGCCAACTTCACAAAGGAATCCGTCCGCTCAGATACTAACAGTTTCGGGGCGGACTTTTCTTATTGATTGTGGCGAAGGGACGCAGTTTCAGATTAGGAAGATGCACATAAACTTTATGCGCATCGATTATATATTTATATCCCATACTCATGGTGATCATGTGTTTGGGCTTATTGGCTTATTGTCAACGATGTCGCTATTGAACAGGACTACACCGCTGACGATATTTTGTAATTCTAAACTTGAGGAGTTGTTGAGACCGCAACTTACTTATTTTATAGATAATCTTTCTTTTAAGTTGAATTTCCATCATCTTCGGTATGATAAACCGGAAGTGATATTAAATATAAAAGGCGTAAAGGTGAGTTCGGTACCGTTAAGACATCGACTCCCTACGTGTGGATTTGTATTCTGTGAGCAGGAAAAAGAGCCAAATATAAAAAAACAGGCTATATATAAATATGGTCTTACGATTGCAGATATAGTTTCTATAAAAGGTGGCAGACCATATTATGATGTAGATGGTACTGAAGTGCCCCGAGAGGAACTTGTGATGTCATCGCAGCCGGTGAAGAGCTATGCATATATCAGTGATACAGCCTTTTTGCCAGAAATAGTGGCACATATTGGTGGAGTGTCATTGCTCTATCATGAAGCGACATTCGCGGAAGATAATGCCATGCTGGCCAAGAAGACGTTGCATTCGACCGCAATTCAAGCAGCAACGATTGCTCGTTTGGCCGGAGCCGGAAAACTGTTGATAGGCCATTATTCTAGTAGGTACAAGGAGACGGATATACTTGAACAGGAAGCACAATCTGTGTTCCCAGATACTACTGCAGTATTTGATGGGTTCAAGATAATGTTTTGATGTTGGGTTTTGATGTTTTAGCAAACGTTAATATTAATGTCTTGGCGATTGAATGGATAAATTAGTATATTTGCAACTTGTTTTAGTAGGTGACGTTGTCGTGCTAAGACATGAAAAAGAGTTAAATATAATATGCCAATAGCATAAAAGAACGTAGCAGATATGGCAGAGTTAGAAACAAGGTATGTTTTCGTGACAGGTGGTGTGGCTTCGTCACTAGGAAAAGGAGTTATTGCGGCATCATTGGCAAAATTGCTTCAGTCGCGTGGATATAGTGTAACTATACAGAAACTAGATCCATACTTAAACATAGACCCAGGAACGTTGAATCCATACGAGCATGGTGAATGTTACGTAACAGATGACGGTGCAGAAACAGACTTGGATCTTGGACATTATGAACGATTCCTTAATGTGCCTACGTCGCAGGATAATAACGTAACAACTGGCCGTATATATAGAAACGTCATTACCAAAGAACGTAAGGGAGAATATCTTGGAAAGACAGTTCAGATTATACCTCATATAACAGATGAAATCAAGCGTAACATCATGCTTATGGGAACTCGTCATAAGTTTGATGTTGTGGTTACAGAAATAGGTGGTACAGTAGGTGATATAGAGTCTCTCCCATTTATTGAAGCTGTGCGTCAGTTGAAGTGGGAGCTTGGTTACAGAGCAATGTTTATACATTTGACACTTGTGCCGTATTTGAATGCGTCGCATGAGTTGAAAACAAAACCTACTCAGCACTCGGTAAAGGCATTGTTGGAGAATGGTATTCAGCCGGATGTTTTAGTTTTGCGTTCGGAGCATGAATTGAGTGATGACTTGAGGAAGAAAGTTGCTCGATTCTGTAATGTCGAGGCTGATGCTGTAGTTCAGTCGATAGATGTGAAAACAATCTATGAGGTGCCTATAAAAATGCATGAACAGCATCTTGACGAGATAGCGATGAGAAAGTTGCAGTTGCCAGCGAAGCATGATGCTGACATGTCGGATTGGATAAAGTTCCTTGAGAAAAGATCGAAAGCAACAGAAACAATAACAGTTGGTCTTGTCGGAAAATATGTTGAACTGCCAGATGCCTATAAGTCTATTATTGAAGCATTGAATCATGCGTCGACATATAATGACAGAAAACTTGATCTCAGATTGATACATTCTGAAGTAGTGAATGCCGACAATGCTGCAGAGAAACTTGCAGGTCTTGATGGTATAATTGTAGCTCCTGGATTTGGTCAGAGAGGTACAGAGGGAAAGATTGAAGCAGTGAAATATGCTCGCGAAAACGACATACCATTCCTTGGCATATGTCTAGGTATGCAGATGGCTGTTGTTGAATTTGCAAGGAATGTTCTTGGCATGGAAAAGGCGAATTCATCAGAGATGGACCATACAACACCATATCCGGTTATTGACTTGATGGAGAGCCAAAAGAATATTACGAATATGGGTGGCACCATGCGTCTGGGCGGTTATGAATGTAAACTTAAGAAAGGAACACATGCCTATGAGGCCTATGGCAAAGAGTTTGTCAGAGAGCGTCATCGTCATCGTTATGAGTATAATAGCAAATATCTGTCAGATTATGAGAAAGCAGGTATGGTTGCCTCTGGTGTAAATCCGGAGACAGGTTTGGTTGAAATCGTAGAGATTCCTTCATTGAAGTGGTTTGTTGCGTGCCAGTTCCATCCTGAATACAGCAGTACAGTATTGAAACCACATGCATTGTTTATGGCATTCGTTAAAGCGGTGATTGCGTCTAAGAATTAATAGTTACAAATATAAAAAGAATACAAAGTGAATAAACAGTCATACATAGGACTAGCATTGATCTTCGCCATAATGATGGCATTCTACTGGATTAATAAGCCAAATGAATTACAGAGACAAAGATGGCAAGCGTATCATGATTCGCTGGCCCGTGTAGAAGCACAGAAGAATGACAGTTTGAGTGCTGCGGCAGCACTGTCTCAGAGGGAGGCTGAAGAAACTGATTCAGTTGCAATTGAAAAGAGGAATGCAAAGTATGGTTTGCTTGCTGAATCGGCAACTGGGAAGGCAGAGAAAATCGTTGTAGAGAATCAGAATCTTAAAGTGACATTTACTACAGAGGGAGCAAGGGTTTATTCGGTAGAAGTTAAAGGATATAAGGACCAGGAAGGCAATAATGTGAAACTCTTTGATGGAGAGGGTAATGAATTTGGATTCCATTTCGTTCATAACAACAGGACATTCTACACCAACAATCTGTTTTTCCAAAGTTCTGGTGTCACTATGGATGCAGACAGCACTCAAAGAGTAAGTTTTATAGTGAATGCAGGGGAAGGTAGTCTTGTGTATGAATATGCGTTGAAGAATGAGAGTTATGAACTTGACTTCAATATTTCAAGCAAAGGGTTAGGTGATGTTGTTTCTGTGTCTGGTGCCGCATTTGAACTAGACTGGAAAGTCGACATGCGTGCACAGGAAAAAGGCCACAAATCAGAAGGTATGTGGAGTGGCGTATACTATAGATACAATGGTGGTGACGTAGAAGATCTTGGCGCAACTGGAAAGCAGAGTCAGGAAGAGAATATGTCGATAGACTGGGTTGCCTTCAAGGACCAGTTCTTCAGCTCTATATTTGTTGCTGATAATACTTTCGCTGGCGCATTGATGAATTCGGAGGCTCGTGCAGAGACTGATTCGATTATTAAGCATGTTGAGGCATCATTGGGAGTCAAATATAACTTCTATCAAGATTCAAAAGCCTCATTTAAATTCCTCTTCGTGCCAAACTATTATTATACGCTTAATAGCTATGATGGACTTGAGTTAACGGAATTGCTCCCATTGGGATGGGGCATCTTTGGCTGGGTAAATGAATGGTTTATAATTCCAGTGTTCAAACTGCTTGAAAACTATTTTACAAGCTATGGTATAATAATACTGCTTTTGACAATCATAATCAAGACGATATTGATGCCATTGATGTACAAGTCGTACAAGAGTCAGGCAAAAATGAGAGTTCTCAAGCCACAGGTGGATGAGATAACTGCCAAGATACCAGAGAGTGATCCGATGGCACGTCAGAAAGCAACAATGGAGCTTTACAATAAAGCTGGTGTCAATCAGATGGCTGGTTGTTTGCCAATGCTTCTGCAGATGCCTATCTTGTTCGCTGCATTCCGTTTCTTCCCAGCTGCCATTGAATTGAGGGGAGAGTCGTTCTTGTGGGCAGAAGACCTCGCAACATACGATTCTATTTGGGACATGCCGTTTTCTATACCATTTTATGGTTCACATGTCAGCTTGTTCTGTTTGTTGATGGCAATAGTCAATGTGGTCTATACGAAGATAAATATGTCGTCGCAAGGATCGGCTGCAATGCCAGGAATGAAAATGATGACATATTTTATGCCTATAATGATGTTGTTTTTCTTGAACGATTATCCTGCTGGTCTCAACTATTATTATTTCATATCAACATTGATTACAGTTCTTTCGACTACATTCATCAAGAGCTTTATGATAGATGACAAGGCAATACTTGCTCAGCTTGAGGCAAACAAGAAAAAGCCTATGAAGAAGTCTAAATGGGCGATGAAGATGGAGGAAATCATGAAAGAGCAGGAGAAGGCGAGAAGGATGCAGAAAAAGTAATATACTATATGTAATCTAATGGATGGAGCGGTTGAATTGCCGTTCCATCTTTTGCTTTTTTATGATGTGTTTGGTGTAAAAGTTGAAAAAAAGAGTCTTAAATACATTGATGAGGCAACATTATGCGATTAGATGCGTAAAATTAGTATGAATAAATCGAGGTTTATTGTGTTATAAAAGTTATCTTTGCAAAAATATACGTTTGAGAATGAATAGTCAAATTAAAAGAATAGCCTATAAATCACTAGTATACTGCATTATGATGATTGCGGTAGGTTTGTCGATGGTGTCGTGTATACCTCAGAAAAATATTGTCTTGATGCAGAATAAAGATAACGGAAAAGATGTTTTTGAGGCAGTAGATTCGATAACAAACAGATATCGTCTTCAACCTAATGATTATTTGTTCATAAACGTGTCTTCGCCAGATGCTAAATTGTCGTCTTTCTTTAATCCGTGGCAAGGTACAGGTTCGTCAAACACGACAAATAGAGAGTTCTACTATTATTTGCTTGATGATAGCATGAATGTTGATTTCCCAATAACAGGAAAGATAAATCTGAAAGGATGTAATGTAGAGCAGGCAAAGGAAAAAATACGCAGTGCGGTTTCGAATTATTTGAATGATTTTACTCTTATTGTTAGACTGGCCTCCAATAGTTTTACCATACTTGGTGAGGTAAATAAACAAGGTCATATTACAATGCCTCGTGACCAGATAACTATATATGATGCGATAGCTCAAGCTGGTGGCTTTACTTCATACGCGAAGCGAAAGGAAGTAAAGTTGTTGAGAAAAGATGATACGGGAAGGGTGCACATGTATGTTTTAGATGTCACTGATGACAATATAATTAATTCAGACTTCTACTATATCTATCCGAATGATGTGTTGTATGTGCGTCCTCTTAAAGTTAAGTCACTTGGATTCGGCGAAGTGTTGTCTGTGAGTCTTGTTACGTCATTGATTACACTATACTTGTTGGTACTCAATGTGACAAAAAAATAATTAATAAATGGAGAATCAGAATTCACAATATCCACAGAGAGCAGCGGAAGAAGAATTGTTTATTAATATAGACTTCAAGAAACTGTTCGCTGATGTTGTAAAGCTATGGTGGCTTTTTGTTTTGTCCATAGCTGTTGCAATGACCGCGTTGTATTTCTATCACAAATATACAATCCCTGTATATAGTTCCTCAATATCAATCATCGTTGATGACCAAAGTCAAAATACACGTTCGGGCAGCCAAAGTATGATTGATGGATTTATGCTAGATCCGGGAATGAGAAGCATTGACAACCAGATTGCAGTTTTGCAGTCTCGCTCGTCGGTTGATAGAGTTATAGAAAAGATGGGAATATACATCTCATATTTCCATGAGGGTCGTGTTGTTACTAGTGAATTATATGGCTATAATGAATTCAAAGTTGTTATGGACTCTACTCATGTCCAGCCATTGGATGTGCCTATCTATATATCGGATATAGATGATTTGACGTATAAGCTTGAAGTCCATGCAGAAAATATGATGCTATATAATTATTCTGAGCGTGAAATAAAAGGGAAAATAGCTTCTGTGAATTGTAGTGTCAAATGTAAATATGGTGATCCTATAGTTACACCATGGGGTGCATTCTCTGTTATTAAGAACAAAGACTTTGGGTCTGGTGTCTTTTTTAAATTTAATGACCCAGAAGCAGTGGTTAATAGTTTCAGGAAGTCATTGTCAATAAATAGAGATGAAGAGTCTAATTCATCAGTAGTTAATCTATATGTGAGTGGTACGAATGTGAGAAAGAATAATGATTTTCTTAATACATTAGTGGAGACCTTCATCAGTGATAATTTAGCGCAGAAGAATCTGATTGCAGAAAATACTATAAAATTTATAGAGGAACAACTTGGATCGATCTCAGACTCGTTGTATGACATTGGCACCAAACTCAGTTCGTTTAAGGTGGTACATGGAATACAGCAGTCAATCTCTTCGAAGGGTGAGTCCATGTTTAGAGAGATGCAGCAGTATCAGAAAGAGATTCAGCAGCATCAGATAGTAGACGCGTATTATGACTATTTGCTATCGTATTTTTCGAATGATTCCGTGCTTGTCGGTGTGATAGCTCCTGCTGTTTTCAATACAGACAGTCCAGTTATTACTGAACAACTAAAGCAAATTATGTCGTTGAATTCGGAACGGCAGGCTTATCGAGATACATTTGGGAAACCTATAAATCCGGTGGCTCGTACGGTAGATGCAAAACTCCAGATAGCCAAGAATACATTGCTACAGAGTGTTGCTAGTCACAAGGCACAGGTGAACAATGATATTAAAGAACTTAAGTCTAAGGTAGATGCAATAAACAAGGAGCTTTCTTCGTTGCCAGAGACTGAGAGACAGCTTTTGGGAATAGACAGAAAATATTCCTTGAACAGTGATGTATATACATTCCTGTTGAGAAAACGATCAGAATCTCAGATACAGAAAGCATCGAATACATCAGACCATAGAATTCTTGATTCTGCAGCATTGGTTGGTAAAGTTTCTCCGAACACTAAGAAGAATCAGACAATGGCACTTGCCTTGGCTATAATACTTCCGTTAGGATTTATTGTTCTTCGACAGCTGTTGGATAATAAGATTCGTACGCAAGATGATGTGAAGAAATTGACACAATTCCCAATCGTTGGTGAAGTGACAAGTAATAATAAGGATACGTCTCTTGTTGTTATGGAACATCCCAAGTCGATTTTGTCGGAAGTTTTCAGAAGAATGCGTTCGAGAATAGAGTTCATGGTTGGTGGAAAGGATGTGCCAGTAATAGCAGTTACATCGTCAATGCCAGGCGAAGGTAAGACGTTTTGTGCTGCAAATATAGCATCTGTTTTTTCTATAAGTGGAAAGAAAACTGTATTGTTAGGTTTTGACCTTAGAAAACCAGGACTATCTAAATTGTTCAAGACAGATGATAATGTTGGATTGTCGAATTATATCATTGGCAATTGTACACTTGAGGAAATGACATTGAAAATTGCGGATAATTTTGATTTGTTGCCTTCGGGTGATATACCACCCAATCCAGCCGAGCTTATAGCTAGTCCTCGATGTCAGGAGTTGATAGAAATACTTAAGACGAAATATGATATTATAATAATAGATACACCTCCGATGGGCTTGGTTTCGGATGCATACACAATTGCACGTTGGATAGACACATTGATATTCATAGTAAGACAGGATTATACTATGAAAGATGCGTTTAAGTATACAACTTCAACATTAGTTGAAGAGGGTATAAAGAATGTTGGTCTTGTTATAAATGATGTGAACAATAAGAAATCGCGTTATGGCTATGGTTATGGTTATGGTCATTACGGCAGATATGGGAAATATGGTAGATACGGTAAGAAATATGGCTATGGTTACGGCTATGGTTATGGAGAAAAAGAGGTGAAAGGTTATTATACGGAAGATTAAATGAAATATAGTATAAGAATAATAATCTGTTTGGTGTCTGCATGTGTCATGTCTTCATGTGGAAGTGTCAAGACGGGTTCGTTGAATTTGAGAAAACAAGCTGATCAGGCTTTTGAGAGCGGTGATTACCTGAGTGCTTTGACATGCTATCAGAATATTGATTCGTTGAGTAGAGATGCTGAATTGTATCGAAGAATGACGATTTCTGCTCTTAATATTGAAGACTACGGAAGGGCATATCAATATTGTCAGCAAGTAAATGAATATGATTCATGCATTGTGTCTGGTTTCAAGACCTTGACAGAAAATTTTATAAAACATCAACGTGAGGTTCAAATAGTAGAAAATGATAAAAAATTCTTCTATAACGTAGTTGGGAAGGAATACTTGCTTAAGCAATTGTCGTCATATTATGTATATTGCAATTCTGAGAAAATTTTAGATGTATATTCAGACATAGAAGATAAAAACCTTAGAAAGGATATTTTTCCGACGTATCTCTCCGTTGCAAAGAAAGTTAAGAGTGATGATGAATTGAAGGCAATCTGTCTTGAGATGTTGAAAGAAGACAAAGAGCAGTTGCAAGCGTTGAAGTATTTGGGCTTAAATAAGTACAATTATGCAGAAGATGAGTACAAGAAAGCCATGGCGGAATACAACAAGAAAAAGAACTCAACGACATACGCGTATTTGCTACGTGATTTGAAAATTGTGTCAAAGGAATACGTTAAGAGTAAGGAATATCTAGAGAAGGTTCATAAGTTAGATCCAGAAGATCAGACCGCAATCAAGTGCTTGGTCAATATATATAACCGTCTTGATCAGCCTGCTAAAGCGAAATCATTACAGAAACTATTGAAATAAACATAGATGAAAATATTCTCATTTGTTTTGCCGCTAGTTATATATATATTAGCGGAACTTTTTTTTGGTGTATATATTGCATTAGGATTGTCGCTGTTGATTCCTGTTGGAAATATTGTTTATTCATTGGTGCGTGGTAATGGATGGAGTGTGTCGTCTTTGGCGGATATCGGAATAATAGTTGTATTTGCATTGGTGGAGATGATGCCGTATAAATATTGTGTTTGTTTCCTTTTGTTTGGTATTTTGCTATTGTTGTCGTCATTAAAAATCATAGATATATTTAAACTTGCTGGGAAAACCGATATTATTGATTTGTCGAATCCATATATGTTGTATAATGTACGGAAAAGTCAATTACGAATGGGATTGTGGTGTCTTATTGGCTCGTTGGTTTATTTCTTGAAGGAAGTGATATGGCAGGATGGTCCAGTAGGGGAGTGGATAGATGAGTGGTGGCTTTTGACCTTATTGTTGGCATACGTTGCAACAGAAATAATCGCTGGTAGAATAAACAGATATAAATATAAAAATTCTGAATGGGTGCCATTGATGGCAACTGATGGAAAAGTTGTTGGGGCGTGTCCTCGTCCGTTGGTGCATAATGGTTCTATGTGGTTGCATCCGGTGGTTCATCTTCATGTAGTGCATAATGGAAAAATATTACTTCAGTTGAGGCCGAAGTCGAAGAAAATACAGCCAGGGAAATGGGATACTGCAGTTGGTGGTCATATAGCAGCAGGGGAGAAACTAGAGGATGCCTTGAAGAGAGAAGTGTGGGAGGAAATAGGGTTGAGTAATTTTGAAGCTAAGCTCGTTAAGCAATATGTGTGGGAATGCCCCGTAGAGCATGAGTTTGTTTTTTCATTTGTGACTGATGCCGAAGGACCATTCGTTACGAAGAATGTTGGCGAAGTAGATGAATTGAGATTTTGGTCAAGTGGCGAACTTAGTGAAAACATAGGTAAAGGTCTTTTTACACCTAATCTTGAACATGAATTGACAGATTGGATATTGCCAATGATGAAGAGGTGAGTCTTTCTGCTTTCTTGTCTGTTGGTTTTTGCTGTTATAAGAGGAATATGTGAGTTGAAATACTTATATTTGCAGAAATTTATAAATTGGGTAAAAATTAATCTGTGATATGATAAAGACAGCTTTGGTTACTGGAGCAACATCTGGCATCGGTCGAGCAACGGCGTTGATGTTGGCTCGTCGTGGATATAATATAGCGATAACAGGTAGAAGGCTTCCTTTGTTGCAAGATTTGTGCAGAGAAATAGAAAAGACATCAGGTGTAGAGTCGTATATATTGAATTTTGATATACGTGACAAACATGATGTTTTTGATTCATACGATATGCTTCCTGATTCTTGGAAAAAACATTTGCTTGTATTGGTAAATAATGCAGGACTAGCTCTTGGTGATGATAGTTTTGAAATGTGTGACGACAACGAGTGGGATCAGATGATAGACACGAATGTGAAGGGTCTTTTGTATATGTCTCAGCTTGTTGCGAACACGATGAAGCAGAATGGTGGCGGACATATAATAAACATTTCTAGTGTAGCTGGTCGTCATGTTTACTATGGAGGAAATGTCTATTGTGCGACAAAGCATGCCGTTGACGCCATTACACAAGGTATGCGAGTTGATCTTTTGCCATACGGAATAAAAGTATCATCGGTGGCGCCAGGAATGGTGAATACGGATTTTTCTGTTGTCAGGTATCGTGGTGATGTCGCACGAGCACAGAAGGTGTATGAAGGTATCAAGCCTTTGTCGGCTGACGATGTTGCAGCAGCAATAGAGTTTATAGTCACACGTCCGGATCATGTGTGTGTTAATGACATGTTGTTGATGCCGGCTCAGCAGGCTATGCCATATTATGTGAATAGGAATTCGTAACGTTTTAAAAAATTGTGATGATGTTCCAAGGTATAAAGGTCTTATTTCTGTTGATTACGGTGCTCTTGGGTGTTTCGGCGCATGCTCAGCAAGTTATAACTGAAAACGGAAGAGCATATAAGCTTCATACAGTAGAAAAGGGTGAAGGTCTATATCGTCTTAGTGTCAACAACAACATATCTCAGGAAGAGATAATCGCAGCTAACCCAGAACTTAAGACTCAGGGTCTAGTGGTAGGTATGACGTTGAGAATTCCTTTGAAAACCGTCAACACATCAAACCAGGTGCCTGTAGCCTCTTCTGCGAATTATTCTACTCATATTGTCGCAAAAGGAGAAACTGCATATTCTATTTCAAAGCAATATGAGATGTCCTTGGCTGATTTTTATTCTATGAATCCTAGTGCACAAGGAGGATTGTCGGAAGGTCAGGCTGTTAAAGTAAAGTCGAAATCGACGACCCCGTCTGCATATAGAATTCATGTGATACAGGCAGGTGAGACGTTGTATAGAATTGGTGTGAAATATGGCGTTAAAGCAGAAGAAATAGTAGCTGCAAATCCTGTGTTAGACGTAAATGCAATGTCTGTTGGGTCTCTTTTGAGAATACCAGATACAGAAATACCAGTAGAAGACAATTACTTTTATTATCATCACATCTCTGCCGGTGAGACATTGTTCTCGTTGGGTGTGAAATATAATGTTCCACAGGAAAAGATAACAACAATGAATCCAGACATCAACTGGTCGTCATTGCAAGTTGGACAGATAGTTGCAGTTCCGAAAATTGGGGTGAAGAAAGTAACGTATACAACTCATGAGGTTCAGAAAAGAGAGACGTTATATGGTATCACAAAGCAGTATGGAATAACGGAGGATCAGTTGGCAGAAGCTAATCCTAGTATTGCTATCGCTGCACTTCAGAAGGGACAAATGTTGAATATTCCGCATTATGAAGTAGTAGGTGAGGAGTTGCCTGCAACATTAAACCCATTGTTTGTGGGTTCTTCGAATGTTGAATTCAATGATGCGGCATATAACTATGAATCGGAAGGCCGTCCGGTTATAAACTTGGGTTTGATGCTGCCGTTTGATTCTGAAGCTGAAATGAGTAAATTGAGGATGGCTCGTCAGGATAATGCGCCTTTTGCTTATAAATCATATCGATACATTGAGTTCTTCCAGGGAGTAAAAATGGCAGCAGATTCAATGTCGTCGCAGGGCGTAAATGTGCACTTGAAAGTTTATGATACAAGTAATAAAATGACGTTGGCAACGCTTAGTCAGTCCTCAAGTCTTGATTGTGATTTGATAATCGGTCCAGCAAAAGGTGACGAAATGCACGCGATAGCTCAAATGGCTCAGATAAATAAGATACCAGTTGTATTGCCTTTTGCTCAGATGGATAGTACAATAAAGGATAATCCATATTTGTTTCAGGCAAGTGTGATTGATTCGGTTACAACTAATATCGTTGCAGACCAGATAGTAAAAGCATGTGAAGGTAAAAATGTTATACTTTTGACTTGTTCGACCAAGAGTAAACTGGACCAGAAGCGTTATGACAGGATTCGTCAGCAGTTGAAGGCCAAAGGAATTGTTAGTCATCAGATAGCATACGACGCATCCAAGAGTAGTGTTTTGTTGGAAAAATTAAGTCTCGATCAAGAAAACGTCTTGTTGATGCCAACAACATCAGAAGCTCAGATTAATAGTGTTATTGTGGCAGTTGCAGGTGTTATAGACCAGAAGAAAGAGGCTAAAGTGTCATTGTATGGACTTGGTGAATGGTTGACATTCCAGACTATAGAAGTAGATGTGTTCCATAAATTAAATACTCAGATATTTACAACCTTTGCAATTGACTACTCGGATAAAAAAGTCAACTCTGTTCTGAGTAAGTATAGAAAAGAATATTTTGCCGAGCCGGTAGCCTTTACTCCTTATTTTCAAAAGAACAAAGGTATGTCTGGTTATAGTGAATATGCTTTGTGGGGATATGACATAGCGATGAAATTCCTTTCGGCATATAAACAGCAAGGAGCATCGTTCATCAGGAAAATAAACGATTCGAAAATTGATCTGGTTCAGTCGAATTTCAAGTTCGCGAAGTTGACGAACTGGGGTGGGCAGGTGAATGTCGGCCTTCGTAAGGTTACGTTTGCTCCCAACAATGATATTATTGTAGAAAACATAGATTAAAACGGCGATGATCTCAATAAATGGTCTGACAGTAGAGTTCGGTGGCTTCCGTCTGTTTGAGAACATAACATATAATATAAATCCCAAGGATAGACTTGGCTTGGCGGGCAAGAATGGTGCAGGCAAGTCAACCATGCTAAAAATAATAGCCGGTGTACAGTTGCCTTCGAGTGGTTCCGTAAACATACCGAAGGGATATCGTATAGGTTATTTGCCTCAGCACATGAATCATGAAAATACAAGGACTGTATTTGAAGAGGCTGAATTGGCGTATGCAGAGTTGAAGCAGATGCAGGCCGAGCTTGAAGAAATGAATAATGAGCTCTCTCAAAGAACGGACTATGAGAGTGAAGAGTATATGGATTTCTTGAGCGAACTAACCGATAAAACGGAACGATTGTCGTATATGGGCGCCGACAACTATAAAGCGCAAATAGAGACAACGCTTAAAGGACTTGGTTTTGAGCGATCAGACTTTAATAGAAATACTGGTGAATTCTCTGGTGGATGGCGAATGCGTATAGAGCTTGCCAAGATATTGCTAAGTCGTCCTGATATATTTCTTCTTGATGAGCCAACCAATCATCTTGATATAGAATCAATACAATGGCTTGAAGATTTCCTTAAGGATTATAATGGAGCAGTTGTTGTTATCAGTCACGATAAGGCATTTCTTGACCATGTTACGAATAGGACCATCGAGATAGTCTTGGGAAAAATCTATGACTATAAAGCAAACTATTCTAAATATTTAGTATTGCGTCAAGAGCGGTTTGAGCAGCAGATGAATGCATACAAGAACCAGCAAAAGATGATTGAAGACACCGAGAAATTCATCGAGAGATTTAGATATAAGGCAACAAAGAGTGTTCAGGTGCAGAGCCGTATCAAACAGCTGGACAAGATAGAAAGGATAGAAGTTGATGAATTTGATACCTCGTCGCTACATATAAAATTCCCTCCTGCACCTCATTCGGGTGTGATATCGGTTAAAGGCAAGAATGTTACCAAGGCATTTGGTGATCATGTCGTGCTTGAAAATGTAGACTTTGAAGTAGCTAGAGGCGAAAAGATAGCGTTTGTAGGACGAAATGGCGAAGGAAAAACCACAATGGCCCGAATGATAATGCACGAGTTGGACCATAAAGGTGAAATAGTTCTTGGCCATGGAGTTAAGATCGGTTATTTTGCCCAGAATCAGGCGGATAAATTGAATCCGGAAGATACTGTTTTTGATACGGTAGACAAAGTGGCCGTAGGTGAAATCAGGACAAAGATAAGAGATATACTTGGTGCATTTATGTTTTCGGGTGAAGACATCGATAAAAAAGTGTCAGTCTTGTCTGGAGGTGAAAAGACACGTCTTGCAATGGTGAGACTGTTGCTTGAGCCAGTTAATCTGCTTGTGCTTGATGAGCCAACGAACCATTTGGATATTCGCTCAAAAGAGATTCTGAAGCAGGCGATTAAGGAATTTGATGGTACAGCAATTGTCGTCAGTCACGATAGAGAGTTCTTGGATGGACTAGTCTCAAAAGTTTATGAATTCAGAGACAAGAAAATGAAAGAACACTTGGGTGGCATATATGAATTCCTCAATGAACGAAAGCTGGAAAACCTTAAGGAGTTGGAGCAGAGACAGAAGACTCCTGCGCCTAAGAAAGATTCAGGAATTGTTAGTCAAAATGCTCATGAAGAGCCTGCTGTCAAATCAAAGATCAGTTATGAAGAGCAGCGTGAGATAAACAAGAAGCGAAATAAAGCAGAGAAGGCCGTTAAGGAATCGGAATTAAAGATAGAGCAGCTTGAAAATTTGATAATGGAGCTAGAGGAACAGATGAATTGCAGTTCCAATGACAAAGTGATGGAGTTGGCCAAGAAGCATGAACAGGCCAACTGGGATCTTGGATTGGAGATGGAGAAGTGGGAAGCAGCTCAACAGGAACTGGAAAAATACAATAAATAATATTGTGGTCATCTAATATTAAAAACAATGAAGGAAAACTATATATTTGGTATACGTGCAGTCATTGAAGCTATTAATGCAGACAAGAAAGTAGATAAAATTGTTGTGCGTAAGGGATTGAATGGTGATTTGTTCAAAGAATTGCAGGAGTTGTGTCAAAAAAGACATGTAAGAATGCAATTTGCGCAGCCAGAAGTTCTTGACAGAATAACCACCAATAATCATCAAGGCGTTGTAGCATTCTTAAGCGACGTTGAATATATATCCTTGGATGAAATTGAAGCTATTGCCAAGTCGCGTGGAGAAGAGCCGTTCGTTGTTGTTTTGGATGGAATCACAGATGTCAGGAACTTGGGTGCGATAGCTCGTTCGGCTGATTGTGCTGGAGTGCACGCTATTATAGTTCCGGAAAAAGGTTCGGCGCCAATAAATGGAGAGTCGATCAAGACATCAGCAGGAGCACTTCATTATTTGCCAGTTTGTCTTACTCAGAAAACTTTTTTTGCTGTTAAGACATTAAAGGATAGAGGCTACAAAATAGTTGGTGCTACAGAGCATGGAGCAGATGATTATCACAAAGTAGATTTCCGTGGTCCTGTGGCAGTCGTTATGGGGTCGGAAGATAAGGGAATATCAAACCAGTTGCTGAAATTGTGTGACCAGAATGCGAAAATAGACATGTATGGTCATATAGAAAGTTTGAATGTGTCAGTTGCTGCCGGAATAATATTGTTTGAGGTCGCGAATCAAAGACATGCAAAATAATAAGTTTCTGTTTTATTTTGTTTGGTGGTTTGCTCTGATAATCCGAAAGATTTTCTTATCTTTGTTTTATTAATTGTTAGAAATTAATAGATGATAATAGATGGATGCATGGCAAACATGTGTCATATAAGAAAAAGATTATGAACAATAAAGTTGTGACCTTTGGCGAGATACTGCTTCGCTTGACTCCTCCGGGTTATATGAAGTTTTCGCAGTCAAACACATTGTGTGCCACATTTGGTGGAAGTGAAACAAATGTAGCTGTATCATTGGCTCATTTTGGGTTGGATAGTAAGTTTGTAACCCGTTTGCCTCAGAATGACATAGCGCAAGCATGTGTAATGGATTTGCGTTCACATGGTGTTGATGCTAATGATATAATATATGGTGGTGACAGATTAGGTCTTTATTATTTTGAAAATACAGCTTCAGCTCGAGTTGCAAAAGTTGTATATGATAGGGCAAATTCTGCGTTTAGTACCATAGAGAAGGGAATGATAGATTGGGACAAGGTGTTTGAAGGTGCAGACTGGTTCCATTGGTCGGGAATTGGACCATCATTGTCTCAGAGTGCTGCAGATGTTACACTTGAAGCAATAATGGCAGCAGAGGCCAAGGGAATGACAATCTCATGTGACTTGAACTATAGAAAGAACCTTTGGAAATATGGCAAAGATGCATCGGAAGTTATGCCAGAGCTAGTGAAGCATTGTGATGTACTCTTTGGTACTGAGGGTGAATATCAAAAATCTGTTGGTGGTGTTGAGCCAGTAGGGTATAGCGTCAGAAGTGTTGACGAAAAGATTGATTTGAAGGCCCATG
Organism: Bacteroidales bacterium; assembly: GCA_024401355.1. GTDB lineage: Bacteria > Bacteroidota > Bacteroidia > Bacteroidales > Marinilabiliaceae > W3P20-009. Next base: position 28,203 of record JAKSLF010000016.1, read on the forward strand.
AAGAATTCTGTCGTCGAGTGATGGAGAGGACTCCTAAGTGTAAGAAGATGTTTGTTGCACTTAGAAATGTATTGAATGCTAATATTCATATACTGACCGAATTATTGTATACCCGTGATGAACAATTCTATGCAGGCAAGGCATATATGATAGACCATGTTGTTGATTGTGTAGGTTGTGGAGATGCTATGTGTGCTGGCTTGATCTACGGATTAAAGAATTTCACGAATGACAATCGAAAGGCTTTGGAGTTCTCTATCGCAGCAGGAACATTGAAGAATACGATAGTAGGCGACTACAATCTTGTCAATGCAGATGAAGTCAAGGCATTGATGGAAGGTAATGGTTCAGGACGTATTTCAAGATAGCAGCAAGTTGTGGACAAGAAAGTAATTGTTATACAAGCACTGGAGGAAGAACGTGTAGAACTTCCGGAAGTGGATGGGTATAAGTTTCTTCATGTTTTTTGTGGCTGTGGAAAAGTAGCAGCGGCAATTGCGTTGTTGAAGGCAATCATAGAAGAACGTCCGTGTGCTGTTTTGAATGTAGGAACCGTTGGTTCGGTAGCACATCGTGTTGGTGACATTGTGTTGTGTGACAAGTTTGTGGATAGGGATTTAAATCCTCTTTGTATATACGGAATCGTTTCAGAAGTTAACAGCGACTGTAATGAGGAAATATTGAAGAGAATCGTATCGTCCCATGACGATGGTTTAGAGACTTGTAGCACGGGAGACAGCTTTGTTACTGATACATTAGAAAAAGGTGACGTCTGTGACATGGAGTCTTTTGCAATAGCGTTGGTTTGTGAGCGTGAAAAGATACCTTTCTTGGCTATTAAATATGTTACTGATATTGTTGGGCAAAACTCAGTTGCAAGTTGGGAAAGTAAACTTGCAGATTCACGAAAGGCATTAACTCAATATTTATCAAAGATATAATACAATGAAAACTTGGATTGTAGCAATATGTGCTTCACTTGCCATGATGTCATGTGCAAAGAATGAATATGTTAAAATAGCATGTGTCGGAGATAGTATCACCGAAGGTATGCAAATAGACTGGCAGAGTGACAATGCATATCCGGCATTGCTTGATTCTATTCTTGGAGATGGCTATGAGGTTATGAACTTTGGTCGCAGTGCAACTACAATGATGAAGACAGGTGATTTCCCATATTGGAGTGCAAAGGAGTTTACAAATGCGTTGCGTTACCATCCGGATATCATTGTGTTGAAATTGGGTACAAATGATTCGAAATTGTTTCAGTGGGATGCAAAGAAATATGAAGAATCATATGAAGCGATGCTGGATACCTTTATGTCGATAGTTCCAAAGCCGGAAATAATACTATGTTCTCCGGCTTGGGTGATGACAGACAGATGGGAGATTACAGATTCGGTTGTAGTGAATGAAGTTATTCCTATAGTGAATGAAATTGCGAAAAGACGTAACCTTGAGGTGATAGATCTTTATTCAGCATTGGAAGGGCATAATGAAGCATATCATGAAGATGGTATACATCCAATAAAGGGTGGAGCAAAGATCATAGCCGAGGAGGTTGCGAAACATATTAAAACAATGCGTTAGCATTGTTGGCGCAGATACGGATTAAAACGTTTCTCGTCATCAACGGTAGTTGCATGTCCATGTCCAGGAAAGATAGTAGTATCGTCTGGCATGGACATTATTTTTTGCTGAATAGATTGAATGAGTTGCATGCCGTCGCCTCCATATAGGTCGCTTCGTCCTATGCTGCATTGGAAAAGAACGTCGCCGCTTATGCAAAAGCCTTGTTCTTGGCTGTAAAAGGCAATACTGCCAGGTGAGTGTCCAGGAACATGAAGTGCAGTGATCTTGCTGTTGCCAAAAGACAAAATGTCTCCATCGTTGACATTGTTACTGATAGTCAAGTCGTAGTCGGGAAGGTCGATGCCCCATTGCATAGCCATGACCTTGTTGCCAGTCAGCAGCGGCAGGTCAAGGAAATTGGCATACGTTGGTATATTTTTCCCATCGATGGAGTATGTTTCGAGTATGTGTTGGGCACCCATCATGTGGTCGAGGTGAAGATGGGTGAACCATATAGCCTTGATTTTTAGATTGTTTTTGTTGATGAACTCGTTTATGATGTTCTTCTCCTTGTCAGAGTAAAAGCCGGGGTCAATAATGACACATTCGTTAGTCTCGTCGCTTAGAATGTACGTCTGCTCATGGAGCATGTTTGTGGTTAGTGTGTTGATGCTAATCATGACTAAATGGATTTGTCGTTGTCATTAAATGCCTGCACCATCGGTAAAAGTTGTCGCAACGGCCTTGGACTGAAGTATTTTCGAAAATGGTGGAACATTGTTTGTCAGCCAGACGTTGCCTCCTATTATAGTATCGTGTCCGATTGTGATTCTTCCGAGAACGGATGAATTGGAATATATCGTAACATTGTCTTCTATGATAGGGTGGCGAGGTGTGTTGAGTGGGGTTCCGTTATCGTCGAAAGTGAAACTTTTGGCTCCGAGAGTGACACCTTGATAAAGCATGACGTGATTGCCAATGATGCAAGTTTCGCCTATGACAACGCCAGTTCCGTGGTCGATACAGAAATATTCTCCGATTTGGGCTCCTGGATGGATGTCTATACCAGTCTTGGAGTGAGCCATTTCAGTAATAATGCGAGGAATGATAGGGACGCCAAGTAGCAAGAGTTCGTGTGCTACTCTATAATGAAGCATAGCTTGAACGAAAGGGTAGCAGAAAATGATTTCGCTAAGTGCTGTTACTGCGGGGTCGGAATGAAACATCGCATTTATGTCTGTATATAAAATGCGTTTTAGTTCGGGTATACGTTCAATGAAAGAAATGGTCTTTTCTTCAGACTTGAGCTGTGTCTTGAGTAGAGAGAACAGTTCCTCCATATTGACGCCGATATAGTAGTAGCGAGTATCGTCGTTGGTGAGCTTTGAGTCAAAGAAACCTGGAAAAATAATTCTTTTGACAAGTTCGACAATCTTTTCAAGTGACTCTATAGAAGGCATAGTCGCTCCTAGAATGGCATTTTTTCTTTCTTCCTCTGAAAGCTGCGAAAGAAGCGTAACGTTTTTCAGCAAAATGTTATTACTATTATCCATGGCATCTGTAAAAATTGATGCGAATATAATTAAATTTTTCTGTATATATGGGATGAATGGTTAGTCATTTTGTGTCTTTTATGAATTTTGGTGTTATTGGCAATTGAAATAGTGTTATATTTGCGTTGTCAATAACGAAAGCGAATAAATATTATGGATATATTAATCGATATATTATATATAGTTATAGGATTTGTCCTATTAGTCAAGGGTGGTGATTATCTAGTAGATGGTGCGGTGGCAATAGCTCGAAAGGCGAAGTTGAGTTCTATGGTTATAGGACTGACGATAGTGGGCTTTGGTACATCTGCGCCAGAGTTGTTGGTTAGTTTGCAGGCAGCATTGGCAGGTTCGCCAGGAATCTCTATAGGAAATGTTGTTGGTTCAAATATTGCAAATATTGCTTTGATACTTGGTGTGACTTCAATAATATGTGCATGTCCTGCATCAAAGTCGACCCTTGCAATAGACACTCCATTTATGGCTTTGTCTGTCATTTTGTTTATGGCTGTAGCAATGACGGGAACAATATCTAGAATTGCCGGAGTTGTTGCGGTATTGATGTTGGTGTCGTTTATTGTATGGCAGATAAGAAATTCGCGTAAAAATGCCAAGAATGATGATAGCAATGATGAGCAGATAATGCCATTGTGGAAGTCGATTGTGATAGTATTGCTATCATTTGCTGCTTTGGTTATTGGTGCGGACGTGCTTATTGACGGTGCTCAAGGAGTTGCAAAATCATTTGGTGTGTCGGAAAGAATTATCGGCTTGACAATAATAGCTGTTGGAACCAGTTTGCCAGAGTTGTTTGCTTCTATCATGGCAGCGCGAAAAGGTGAGACGGACATGGCAATTGGAAATGTTATAGGAAGTGTGACGTTTAATGTGTTGTGTGTTATAGGACTTTCGGCAGTCGTATGTGAGATACATGATACTGCAGAAGGATTTTTGTTTGACTACATCCTTATGGTTGCTCTTGGATTGCTGTTGTGGCTTTTCCTTTTTACCAAGCGTAATCTTGAACGTTGGGAAGGTGTGGTTTTGGTTTTGATATATATTGGATATATTGTCAGGACGGTTGTTATGCAGTGATGGGCTGCCTGTCACAGTTTGCGTTTTGATCGCAATACCTCTCAAATCTTTTTGTCACATAAGAATTAAATGTTAAAAATGGCAAGTCGGTACCAGAAATGCTCAGGACGATTGTTAAAAAATGAATGTAAAAAGTCGAAAATCGAGTTTGACCACTTTGACCATGACCATTGTTAATGCGAGTTAAAGAAATGCCGTTTTTAATGGAGTCAAAAAGGTATGGTAAGGGTACGGTAAGGTACCGTTATCCCTCCGAGAAAAGTGTCGGAAGTCGAGATTGTCTAAATTGTGAAAGATGATTAAATAATGCTAAGGGTTATAAGTCGGATTTAACAAGTGTTATTGGGTTTTTAACTATAAAGGAAGTAAGTCATTTGGAGTATAACGCAGAAAATATGGAATGGTCGCGGTCAAAGTGGTCAAAGTTGTTTTGGGGGGTGTTGGGTTCTTTTTTTTCTGAATTGGTTTACATGAATAGGGTTTGTTAATAAATAAGGCTGAATCTCGCATAATGGAGGTTCAGCCTAAGTTTTATGAATTACGACTTGGGGTGTTAGTCGAGTATGTTTTTACGCAGTTCGGTGAGATATTTTTTCATTTCTTTGGTGTCCTTTTTCTCGACTATGTCTTTCAATCTCTTCATCTGTTCGATTACTTGATCGATTTTGTCTGGTGTATATGGACTGAAGAGAATCTCGGAAAGAAGATAGTCGTCTTCTGAGAGTACACCTTTGGCGGTTTCGAGATGTCTGTTGAACGTAGTTCCTGGGGCGTCTGGGTATCTCATAGAAGCGGCAAATGCCATTGATGCAACAAATGGGATAGACAGAGAGTATGTCATAGTCTCATCGTGTTCGTCAAAAGTATATTCGTGGAGGTTTAGCCCTAGTGAGGCATAAAAGTCCTTGAAGAATACTTTCCCCAGATGGTCACCTTCAGAGATAATGATTGCATGGTTTTTCTTTAGTTCTCTAAGATTGGCGAAAGTAGGTCCGAACATAGGGTGAGTTGACACATAGGTATGTCCTGACTTTTCGTAGAACTCCTTGAGACCGGTCTTTACGGATGCGATATCTGAAAGCATGCAGCTTGGCGAAAGATATGGCAGTACGTCATTGAAAGTTTTGAGAGTGTACTTGAGAGTTACTGCATTAATGAGCAGTTCTGGGTCGAAGTCCCGTATTTCTTCTAGTGTCGTCAGTCGGCGGGTGTTGAATACATACTGAAGTCGTCTGACCTCGATGTCGTAAATCGCAACCTCATGAAGCAAGCACATGGAGTCAGCAAGAAATGCTCCCATTTTTCCTGCGCCAACGATACAAATTCTCATGGTGTATAGTTTTACATGGTTATAGAATTAAGAGGAGTGCCCTCTTAATTCGTGTTTTAACCATGTGTGATAGATTATTATTTTTTCGACAGAGTCTTCATTATAATGTTCTGTGTAGCCACAGATTCTTCGTGAATGTCCTCGTAGACTTTAACGACGAAGTCAGGGTTAAGTCCTTGCTTGACAGCCTGATCGCGTCTGCTATTGAGTACTTCGTCGTATCGGCCTTCCTGAAGGATAGTGATGCCGTGTTCGAATTTGTATGTACCGATAGCCTCTGATACTTTCATTCGTTTAGCGAGTGTTTCGAGAAGAAGTTTGTCGAGTTTGTCGATTTCACTTCTTAATTCATCAAGAGTTTGTCTTGGTTTGTCGTCAATTGCGTGGTCGCGAAGAACTATTGAATCCATAATCATTTTCAAATGAGCTGGTGTAACTTGTTGTTTTGCATCACTCCATGCACGTGCAGGGCATTCGTGGCTTTCGATAATAAGACCTTCGAAGTTGAGGTCCATTGCTTCTTGGGAAGTCTCTTGTATGAGGTCACAGTTGCCTGTTATGTGTGAAGGGTCTGTAATGATTGGCAGATTAGGAATTCGTCGATGAAGTTCGATAGGAATCTGCCACATAGGATGGTTGCGGTATTTGGTCTTTTCGTATGTAGAAAAGCCGCGGTGGATAGCTCCGAGTTTTTTGATTCCGGCTCTGTTGAGTCGTTCGAAAGCTCCGATCCACAAGTCGAGATCGGGGTTTACCGGATTCTTGACGAGGACAGGAATGTTAGTGCCACGAAGTGCGTCGGCGATTTCTTGTACGGCAAAAGGGTTGGCTGTAGTACGCGCGCCAATCCAGAGAATGTCTATGCCATATTTTATTGCCTCGTGGACGTGGTGTGCAGTAGCCACTTCGGTAGAAGTGAACATGCCAGTTTCCTTTTTTACGCGCTGAAGCCAAGGAAGGCCTTCAGAGCCTACGCCTTCGAAAGCGCCAGGTCTTGTGCGTGGTTTCCAAATACCTGCTCTAAATATTTTTATGCCTTTAGCAGCCAATTCAACGGCTGTGTTGATAACTTGTTCTTCTGTTTCTGCGGAGCATGGACCTGCTATAACAATTGGTCGAGTGAGTTCCACACCGGGAAGTGATATGGGCTCTAAATCCAATTTTGTTTCCATCTTTATCTATGGTTTTGAATTGTTCGAATATTATTTCATGTTTTTGATTCTGTTGAGAGCGTCTTGGAAGACGGCTACTTTAGCGCAAAGTGAGATGCGAAGGAATCTTTCGCCCTGTGAGCCAAAAATGAAGCCAGGAGTAATAAATACGCCAGTCTTGTTGAGAACTTCATCGCTTTGAGCCTCAGCGCTGCTCCATTTGTCATCGATGCGTGCCCAAACAAAGAGTCCTCCTTGTTTTTTGTTCACCTTGCATCCGAGAGTCTCCATAATTTCGAATGCATATTTCTGTCGCTCTCTATATTCCTTGTTGATAGAGTCGAACCAATCCTTTTTGAGTGAAAGTGCCTTTACTGCAGCCGACTGCATAGGGCGGAAAACTCCACTATCCATGTTGGACTTTACCTTCAGCACGGTAGCAATGACTTCTGGGTTTGAAGCGGCCATTCCGAATCTCCATCCTGCCATGTTATGTGCTTTGGACATTGAGTTGAGTTCGATAGCCACATCTTTAGCTCCTGGTATGGACAACATGCTTATCGGGTGTTCGTTGAGGATAAAGCTATATGGGTTGTCGTTACAGATGAGTATGTTGTGACGACGTCCGAAATCAACAATCTTTTCGTATAGAGCCATAGATGCAGGAGCGCCAGTTGGCATGTTAGGGTAGTTGATCCACATCATCTTGACCCCCTTGAGATCCATCTTTTCTAGTTCGTCAAAATTAGGCTGCCATTCGAGTTCTTCGTAGAGTTTGTATTTTGTTGTACGTGCTCCGACAAGATTGGCAACAGATGAATAAGTAGGATATCCAGGATCAGGTACTAATACTCCGTCGCCTTCGTTGATGAAGGCCATCATGATGTGCATAATGCCTTCCTTTGAGCCGATGAGAGGAAGAACCTCGTTGGCGGGGTTGAGTTCTACTCCATACCACTCCTTGTACCAATTAGAATATGCTTCGCGAAGTTCTGGTATGCCGATGTATGACTGGTATCCATGAACGTTAGGCTTTGCAGCTTCTGTAGACAAAGTGTCTATTACTTCCTTAGCAGGTGGCATGTCAGGGCTTCCTATGCCTAGATTTATGATGTCTACACCTGACTTACGCATGGCGTCGAGACGTCGGTTGTTGCGTGAGAAATAGTATTCTTGAACGGTGCTTACTCTTTTGGCTGGCTCTATTATCATAGTATTCAATTGTTGACGAAGTTATTAAAATTAGTCTTCATGGCTTTGTCTGCCATTTTCATATTCTCCAAGTACAAGAAGCTGTGAGCAGAGTGGTCTGACAGCGCTTAAAGCCTGTATGTATCTTGTGTAGTTGTTGAACGAAAGGTCTACATAAAAGAGGTATTCCCATTCGTGTCCTACGACAGGGTTGGACTGAATCTTTGAAAGATTTACACCATAGAAAGCAAGTATTGTAAGGACTTTCGATAGGCTTCCGACTTCTTTTGCTTGTGGGAGAGAGAAAACGATAGAGGACCTGTTTATTCTATTTTGTGCCAGGAGTTCGTCGATTTCGGTACGTCCCTTGTCGCTTACCACGAGGAAACGAGTGAAGTTTTTCTTATTTGTTTCGATACCCTTGTGAAGTATTTCGAGTCCGTAGAGTTCGGCAGCCAATTCTGGTGCTATAGCTCCGACGTGTCGAAGTCCCTTTTCGGCAACATCTTTGGCAGAGAGTGCGGTATCGTCGCTTTCTATGAGTCGGATGTTAGGGTAGTTACGGAAGAAAGCTTCGCACTGACGGAGAGCCATTGGATGAGAGCGGACTTCTGTGAGGTCTTCCATTTTTACGCCTGGCATAACCATAAGATTGTGCTTTATCCTAAGTTTGTATTCTCCGATGACCTCGAGACCGGAATCTTTAAGTAGGGTATAGTTGGACTGTATTGAACCTACTAGTGTATTCTCTATTGCGACAATTCCGTAGAGAGAACGGTCTTGTCTCACTCTGTCGAAAAGTTCCTGGAAAGTATAGCAAGGAACTACCTCAACATCATAGCCTTCAAAAAATTCTCTTGCAGCAATCTCATGATTTGCTCCAGCGACACCCTGGATGGCAACTCTTTTAATTTCTTTCATCTTGTCCTACTTACTTATATCCATATAAATCAAAAACCCACCTTGTTCGGGTGGGCTTTTGACTATGTATTATATCTTAATTATTAGCAACACCCACCCATTTCTTGGCGATAACCAAAAAAGTAAAAGTAAAATCCGATATAAAATCGTGTGTTGCGCATAATGTTTTTTATATTTTTGTTTTATTTACTGCGCAAAGTTACAAAAACAATCTTTACGTTGTTCAGTAAAACGCAATAAAGTTTGAAAAAATATATTTAGTGTTGAATATATAACTCTTTGTATTTTGAATGTTTAACTTCTAATGTTCTAGGCTAGAAGTCGCCTCCCATAGAGCCTCCATTCTGTCCACCGTCGTCATCGCCGCCTTGTTCCATTGGGCCTTCAGGCTTCTTTTTGTTGTTGTTCATGTTGCCGAAGCTCCATGCGATTTGAATCATGCCTCGGCGGCCGCCTCTCCATGACTCGCTGTCCTGTCTGAAACCTACGCCACTGGTTTCGCTTCTGAACTTACGTGATGCGAGAAGGTCTCGTCCATTGACAGCAACGGTGAGTTTCTTGTTGAAGAACGTCTTTCTCATACCCATGTCGAGGTTGTAGTTGGCCTTGCGTTTACCCTGGGTGATTACTCTTGCTGCGTTGTAGTTGAAAGTGGTCTGGAAAGATATTTCCTTTGGAAGCATTACAGAAGCCAGTACTTTTGCGTTCCATGAGAAGTCGTCGTCGCTATTGACAACGATTGGGTAAGTCTTGCCATCTGAAAGCTTGTAGTCGAAAGTTCCGCCATCGAGCTTATAATAATAGAAGTTGATGGTTGATGTGAGGTCCAACCTTGTAAACAAACGGTTTTTTACGATAATTTCCAGACCAGAATTGAGATCCTTGGCCATATTCTCGGTAGTAGAGTATCGAATGCCATTGTCTATGTAGCTGATGCGCTGCATGATGTTGGTTGACGGACGATAGTATGCCGAGAGTGAAAGAGTATGATTGTCCCAAGTTTTGATATAGTTGAACTCGAGCGAATTGCTATAAGTTGGTGTCAACTCTGGATTACCATACGAGATGTTTGTTGAGTCGGAGATGTTTTTGAATGAATTGAGCTGTCCGCCCCATGGACGACGCAAACGTCGAGTGTAGTTGAGCTGCAATTCCTGGCTTTCGCTAATGTGATAGCTGAGGTAAGCAGTAGGGAACATCTTGAAGAAACTCTTTTTGAAAGTCTCTGATTCTCCGCCTTTGAATTCGGCAGCGTAGTCTTTACTTTCTGCATCGACATTCCATCCTTCGCCTCTCAGACCTAGCTGATAGCCGAACGCTTCGTTGATCTTTTGCTGCCAGTTGAGGTAGACGGCATGGATGTTAGAATCGTATATGAAGCGATTGTATAGGCTTTCGTTGATTGCGAGGTTATGTGTGTCAATAGATTGTACTCCATCCTGTGGGTTGAAAGACGTAGCTGGTGGGTTGAAAGTCTTAGTTGGTGAGTTCTGGTGTGAGAAATCGCCCTTATATCCAGCCTCGATTTTGATGTCGTCAGTTATTGGCTGCTGATAGTCGAGCTGTACTTCCCAGTCCTTGTGCTTGTTGTCCATTTCCTGCTTCTGGTATGAAATAACGTCCTGGTCTGTTATGTTGACCAATTCTTGTTGGTTGAAAACAGGTGTGTAGTGTGAAGTCTGAAGGTATTCGGTTTCTCCATCCATATTGAAAATGCCTCTTGAAATAGTCAAGTCAATATCATGTCCAGTCTTCCATTCGTGACGGTATCCGAAATTGAAATTGATCATTCGCATATCGTTGTCGCTGTTGTTGTCTCTTCGGCGGTCCATGCGGTATCCGAGAGTGCTGTATCCGGGATAGTCGGCACTTTCATATTTATATTCTTGTTTGTTTTCTCCACCGCCATTCATGCTCATGAAGCCCAATGTGAGGTCGTCATGCATAGTGATGTGCCAAGTCAAACCTGCACGGCCGAAGATGTTGAGACCTTCGTTTTTGCCTTTGTTTGTTGAATTCAGATAAGAAAGTGGAGTGCCGAATGGTGCAATTGAGCTGTTTTCTGTAGCCTGAAGGTTGTCACGGTCTGTAAATCCGCCACTTTTCATCTTTCGTCTGCCGACACCGATGTTGCCGTATGCATCGATGATGCCGCTTGAGAAATTGATATTGGCACCGATTCTGAAACCTTTGTTTGTGTTGGCGTTAGCCTGAATGCCACCATAATAACCTGCTTTGCGGTCGCGTTTGAGTACGATGTTTATGATACCGGCAGAACCTTCGGCAGAATATTTTGACGAAGGATTACTGATGACCTCGATGTGGTCTATGCTTTCGGCAGGCAGCTGCTGAAGGATGTCGCCTCGGTTGTCGCTTGTCATGCCTTGAGCCTTACCATTTATCCATATTGTTACAGATGACGAGCCGCGCAAAGATATATTACCTTCGGCATCAACCTCGACAGATGGAATGTTTTCGAGCACTTCGCTAGCCGAGCCACCAACAGAAGCAATGTCCTGGTCGACGTTGAACACCTTCTTGTCTATGTCGAGTTTCATAGTCTGCTTCTGTGCAACAACAGCGACCTCTTCGAGCTGTTCGGAGTCTTCCTCGAGTACGATTTTGAGTTTTGCCTTATGTTGGTTCTGGCTGCTAAGAACGACGGTGCGAGATACAGGGCGGTATCCCATCATTTGTATCTTAAGTTGAAAAGTTCCGTCGTTGACTCCAGGAATAGTGAAGTCGCCATTTATGTCACTGATGGTTCCCTTGACCATTGTCGTCCCGTCCTGCTGGTAAAGGATGACGTTGACAAATTCCATAGGATTGCCTGCTGCGTCATTGATTTTACCTTCTATAGATCCTGCCATTGCAAGTGTTGTCGTCACTAGAAGTGAGAGCATGATTGAGAGGCGTCGAAAAGCCTGTGACATTTTGTTTTTCATCTGTAATCTTCTGATGTTGATTTGTGCCAAAATAATTGATTATTATATTTGCAAAGTTAGTCCATTGCGATGATTGGAGCAATAGTGTTTGTCGGTGAAAATAGGGTTTATATCGATATGATATATGCGATAAAGGGCTTTATTGCTTGTTGCCAAATGCTTTTTTGTAACTCTTGTATCAGACCAAGACATTACGGACATAGTTGATGGTTTCTGTTCCTCGACAATATCCATGTTTGACAACAGGGTCGGAATAGTATTGTGCATTAGCCTTCAGGAGTAGTGCGACTTCGACATTACCGTCCCACACGTCGGGGAGTTTGCCTTGTTTTTCGCTTAGTCGCATAGCGTCCATGATGTGTCCCAGACCAATATTATATGCAGCCAAAGTGAACTTTACACGTTCCTGCATATCGGGAATGTATTTTATGAGGCGAGCGTCAAGCCATTTGAGATATAGTATTCCAGCCTCTATATTTTGTTCTGGATGGCTTATGTCTTCCACACCAAATCGTTTGGCGGTCTCGGGCATGAGTTGCATCAGGCCGCTAGCTCCGGCCCAACTGCGTGCTTCTGGATTGAAATGTGACTCTTGGTAGATTATGGATGAAATGAGCATCCAGTTGTATCTGTCATCGTCAGCAGTCAGTTTTTTTACTATCTCTTCGAAATCGTCTTGATAGGTGTCGGCTGTAGTTTTCTGGACATTGCTATGGATTTCGCGAGGGTCTATGACATATTTTCTGTATATCTGCTTGAAACGTGTCGTGCGTTTGAATTCGCGCATCCAGTTGTCTATATCCTCCTTCAGTTTTGTTGCGTTAGTCCTAATGCCCCAAGCAAGATCATAGTCTGGCGAAATCGGTACGCTGACATCGATAGTAGGGTAGTACCATGCATTAGCACGAGCAATGTTTTCGAGAGCAACCGTCTGCTTTATCTCGTTTTCGGCAACAAGCTGTATGATTTGTTCTACATCATAATGTTCTATAGGGTCGATGATGATGTTGTCGAACGAAGACGTGTCGTTGATATTTTCGATAGCAGTTTCGTAGAATGAGTTGGCCAGCAGACTTATGGTGTCATTTCCGAGCATGCCGAGTGAGTCGGCTTTTATGTGTATCAGTCCGTTGTCGTTGCGCTGAATGAGTACGATTTTGCTTCGTCCGTATGGTTCGCTGAACGATATGCGTTGTTCGTTGATAGTGTCAGCAATGAGAGATGTAGCAATGATGTCTGCCTTGCCATTGTCGAGCATCTCGATGTTTAGTTCATTGTCGTTGGATACTATTATTTCAACTTCGACACCGAGTGTTTTTGCATATTCGTTAGTAAGGTCATACTGGTAGCCGACAGCCATGTCCTTGCACACGAAATAGTTAAGGGAATTATAGTCGGTTACTATTCTGATTTTGCCTCTGCTGATGATGCTGTCCAAGTCGAAGTCGACAGGCTCGGTTAGCGATGTGGTTCGCTGATGCCGTCCACAAGAACAACATGTCAATAGAGTTATGGTGAGTATTGTAAATGCGACGGCTTTCATTGTTTTTCTTTTTTTTGTTATTGATTTGCAGATAAGATAAGAGACCTACTAAAGGTGTAGGTCTCTTATGGTATAGTCGAAAGTTCGATAATCTTCCGATGAAAGTACGTGTTTCAACTTACTTTGTTCCGAAGCGGTAGACAGTAGTCTGTGTGTATGTTTCGCCTGGCTTGAGTAAAGTTGTAGGGAATTCTTTCTGGTTTGGCGAGTCAGGATAGTGCTGTGCCTCGAGTGCAAAACCACCGAATGAACCGAACTTGAGTGGTCCGCGGCTATAGTTGCCGTTGAGCCAATAGCCGGTGTAGAACTGGAATCCAGGTTCGGTAGTGAGGAGTGCCAATGTACGTCCGCTTGTCTCTTCGTATGCTTCTGCAGCAAGTCGAAGTTCGCCAGCGTTACCATCTATGACGAAGTTGTGGTCATATCCGTCATCAGACATGTGAACACGTTCGCCAATTGAATGTTCGAGTGTGAAGTCGACCATAGTGCCTTTGACGCTTTCGATTTTTCCGAGTGGAATAAGAGTTTCGTCGGTTGGCGTATAGTTGCTTGCGTGCATCACAAGTTTAGTGTCGAGTATATCACCTTCGCCCTTGAGGTTGAAGTAGCTATGGTTTGTGAGGTTCAAGATAGTAGTCTTGTCGGTTGTAGCCTGATAGTTGAGCTGTAGTTCGTTGTTGTTGTTGAGTGTGAACACAACAGTAACGGTGAGCTCGCCAGGGTATCCGTTCTCCATGTTGGCGCTGACGTATGACATTTTTACACCTACACGTCCTTCAGCCGAGAATTCTTCAGAATTCCATATCTTTGTGTGGAACGAGCCAGTGCCGCCATGAAGGTGGTTAGGTCCGTTGTTTGTTTCGAGTTCATATACCTTGTTGCCGATCGAGAATTTGCCTGCCTTGATACGGTTGGCATATCTGCCGACTGTGGCGCCGAGGAACATTCCACTAGCAAGATATTCTGGGTCGATGTATGTCATTGGGTCGTCGAATCCAAGTGCTATTTCGCCGAGTTTGCCATTCTTGTCAGCAGTACGTATGCTCATTATTATGGCACCTATGTTAGTCAGTTTTACTGCTGTTCCATTGTCTGCCGTTAGTTCGTATACAAAGGCTTCCTGTCCTTCTACTAATCCGGCTGATGTCTTAGTGATATTCATATAGTAGAAAATTGATTGTTTTTATAGTGTTATTTTGAGTCCAAAAGTAATTATATAAATCTTTAATTGCAAATAAATGTAAATTTATTTTATACGCCAAACTCCTTCGAACACTTTTACTGCTGGACCACAAAGGTAAACGTGGGTATATTTGCTTCCATCGAAATTGAATGTTACCTTGAGTTTTCCACCTTTGGCGTTGATGTCGAAAGAGTTTTTATTTGTTCGTCTTGATGCCGCAATAGATGATGCTACGATGCCTGTCCCACAAGCAAGAGTCTCACCTTCAACTCCTCGCTCGTATGTCCTTATTGAAATCTCGTTGTCTTTGTCGATTGAAATGAAGTTGACGTTTGTGCCTCCCTCGCCAAATGATGTTTTGTCATAGCGAATTTGTGGTGCAGTCTTCATGATGTCGACAGCGTCAATATCGTCAACTATGCTTACAAAGTGTGGAACTCCGGTGTTGAGAAATATGCCTCCACAGATATCTTCCACTTTTACGACGTCTATCATTTTCAAGTCGACCCAATCAGTTGCGCAAGTAGCTTCGTGATGGCCATCATCGGCTATGAAATGGAACTTCTCTCCTTTCTTGACCACTCCTATTTCTTCAGCAAATGCACATATACATCTTGCGCCATTTCCACAGAAGGATGCCAATGAACCGTCGCTATTATAATATTTCATTCTGAAGGAGAATCCGTCCTCGTTAGACAGCAATAGAATTCCATCTGCACCGATACCGAATCGTCTGTCACAAAGTTTGGCTATTTCGTCAGTAGTCAAAGTGCTGTATCTTCCCGTCCTGTTGTCGAGCATCACGAAGTCGTTGCCGGCTCCCTGATATTTCATGAAATTTATTGTGTCTGGCGATATGTTGTCCATTTCTGTTGTGTTTTTTGTTGTCAGTCCTCTATATCTTCAACTGTTTCGAAGTGAACATTGTCGTTAAGGTCGACAATCATTGTGACACCAATGGCGGTGAGCAGGATGTTGACCTTTTTGGATGTCAGGTTCTCAACGACTCCGATAGCTCCTGTCATTGGACCTGTGAGAATTCTTACTCTCTTGCCTTTGCGCAAGAGTCGGCTTTCTATTTCTACCGAGAGCATGCTGTCTACGGTTTTCTTCATTGCCTCTATTTCTGCCTCTGGTATAACTACTGGATGACGATCTTTAGAAACGAAACCGACATATCCAGGAGCCTCGAATACCTTTTGTCTCTCGCGGTTGGCGTCGAGATATACGAAGCAGTATGAATTTATCATAGGCACTTCAATCAGCTTCTTTCTGTCTGACCACTTGTGCAGTTCCTTGCGCATTGGCACGTATGCGGTATATCCAAGGTCGGTGAGGTGAGTATATATTTTTTTCTCACATCGGCTTTTGGTATAAATTGCATACCATTTTCTTTCGTATTTGACTTCCTGCTGGTTGTCGGTGTCTTTTTGGATAGACTTGATAAGCTGCTCTTTAGATGTTGCTTCCACAGTTTCTTCGTTAATTCATGAAGTCAAATTCAAAAGGCTCGTCCTGATGTTCGCTGACCATCGAGTTTTCGCATTTCAGTGTTCGTGCGTGATAGTTTCTGACGACAGTATAGTTGTGTGTCGCCATCACGATGGTTTTGCCTTCCTTGTTAATTTGGACAAGAAGTTGCATGAGTGCGTCGGTTGTATCAGGGTCGAGGTTGCCTGTTGGCTCGTCGGCAAGTATGAGTTCAGGGTTGTTGAGCAGTGCACGTGCTATGGCAACTCTCTGCTGTTCACCTCCTGATAGCTGGTGTGGCAGCTTGTATCCTTTGTGAACCATGTCAACTTGTGAAAGTACCTCTCTGATTCGTCGGTCCATTTCATTTTTTGACTTCCATCCAGTCGCTTTCAAGACGAAATTAAGGTTGTCGTATACTGTTCTGTCTGACAAGAGTTGGAAGTCCTGGAATACTACTCCCATGCGTCGACGGAGAAAAGGAACCTCTTTGTCGCGGATCTTTCCCAAGTCGTAACCAACAACAAAACTATCGCTGCCAGAATATGGCAATTCGGAGTAGAGTGTCTTGAGCAGACTCGATTTGCCGCTGCCGACACGTCCTATGAGATATACAAAGTCGCCCTGCTTGATGTCTAGGTTGACATCGCGCAATACGATGTTTTCTTCCTGCATCACCGTAGCACCTCTCAGTTCTATGATGTTGCCTTCAGAATTAACAAATGGTCTGTTCTCTGTTTTTGCCATAGGTTTTATATAATGTATTGACGTTTTATCTATATATTTTCCTTTTGTTGAGTTCCTGCTGGTATAGTGCAGCATTGCGCGAATGTTCAGCATTTGTGCGTGCGAAGTTATGGCGTCCCGATCCATCAGGACGTGCACACATAAATAGGTATTCGTGGTCGGCTGCATTCAATACTGCATCGATAGCAGTTATCGACGCTATACGTATTGGTCCAGGTGGAAGTCCTGCATATTTATATGTATTATAAGGCGACTCTACTTCCATGTCCTTTTTCAGGATGCGATGAAGAGTAAAGTCTCCCAAAGCATATTTGAGTGTAGGGCAGGCCTGTAGTGGCATGCCACGTTTTAGTCTGTTTATGTAAATTCCTGCTATGATTGGCAGTTCGTCAGTCTTGTTTGTCTCTTCTTCAATTATCGAACCAATTGTTGCTACTTCGATAGGAGTCAGTCCGAGTGAGTCTGCCTTGTGCATGCGTTTGTCGTTCCAGAAATGCTTGTATTCACGGTTCATTCGTTCCATCCATTGTTCTCCGCTTGTGTTCCACATGCATTGATATGTGTTAGGGATGAACATCGCTGGTATCGTTGCCTCTGTGAATCCGTATTTCTCTATCAGGTTTCTGTCGGTGAGTGCTACAAGTATGTCAACTGAATCGGCTTCCAGATTTCTCGACACGTATGATGCCAATTGTGGCATTGTCCTTACGTTGTTGAAAGTGACGTTGACTGGTGCCTGGTTGCCACTTCGTAGTCTGTTTATGAGGTCGTTGGCCGACATTCCGTCGTTTATCTCATATCGTCCTGCTTTTACGTTGTTCTTGTAGTTCTTGATGTCAGAAAGGAATCTGAACTGCTCCTCATCTGTTAGCCATCCGTCAAACTTCAGAAGTTGGCACACTTCTTCAAAATCTGAGCCTGTCGGTATGTAAAGCATCTCTTTCTTCTGCCCCTTGAGGTCTATGACTGGTCTCTTGAGGTATCCAAGAGCCCACAGACCGATGCCAACGACAACAAGTGCTGTGATGCTTGCTATGACAATCATTTTGCCATTCGGACGTATGTTATGTAATTGCTTTATTGGCATATCTAAAGAATGTGTCCTGTTAATGACCTCTTTTCGTTGCAAAATTATAACATTTTTCATAAATGACAAATAAACCGGAAGTCTTTGTTTAAACTCCCGGTTTATAGTTCACTAACCTTACATTAATAATGAAACGAAAACAATCAATATATAAACGCTGTCACAGCGTTTTTATCTCTTTGAGAGAAAGCTCATCCGGGATTGTGAGTCGCTTCGACCGTCACGGCAGAAGAAAAATTCAAAAAAACACAAAACATTCAACAAATACAATAGTCCCGGATGTGCCTTCTTCCTTGTACCTTTGTTATTTAGGCTGCTTGCCGATGTATGCAAGTATACCACCATCTACATACAATACGTGACCGTTTACTGCGTCCGACGCATGAGATGCGAGGAATACTGCTGGACCACCAAGCTCTTCTGGGTCGAGCCAGCGTCCGGCAGGAGTCTTGGCGCAAATGAATGAGTCGAATGGATGACGGCTGCCGTCAGCCTGCTTTTCACGCAATGGAGCAGTCTGTGGCGTTGCAATGTAGCCCGGACCGATGCCGTTGCATTGTATGTTGTATTCGCCATACTCTGAGCAGATGTTTCTTGTTAGCATCTTCAAACCACCCTTGGCTGCTGCGTAGGCAGAAACAGTCTCGCGGCCAAGTTCAGACATCATAGAGCAGATGTTGATGATCTTTCCCTCTCGACGTTCCATCATTTCTGGAAGGACTGCAGCCGAGACGATGTATGGTGCTACAAGATCGACGTCGATTACTTGCTGGAACTCAGAACGTTTCATCTCGTGCATTGGTATGCGCTTGATGATTCCTGCGTTGTTGACGAGGATGTCGATATTGCCTACTTCTGTGTGAATCTTGTCAACGAGTGCCTTGACTGCATTTTCGTCTGTGACGTCACATACATAACCTTTTACATTTGTGATTCCAGCTTCCTTGTAGTTGTCGAGACCTCTCTGGAGAGCAGCCTCGTTGATGTCGTTGAAGATTATGTTCTTTATGCCTGCAGCAACAAATGCCTTGGCGATGTTGAAACCAATTCCATAAGATGCACCAGTAATCCATGCATTCTTTCCTTCGAGTGAAAAAATATTCATTCCCATACCTTTTTTATATTATTGTGTTTTACTTTAGATCCGTAATTGAAGAGAAATCCTGGTCGCCATAATCAAGGTTCTCGCCAGCCATTCCCCAGATGAAAGTGTAGTTTGATGTTCCGGCAGCAGAGTGGATAGACCATGATGGTGATATCACAGCCTGCTCGTTGTGCATCCAGATGTGTCGAGTCTCGTCGACTGGTCCCATGAAGTGGCAAACTGCTTGCTCCTGTGGTACTTCGAAATAGAAGTATGCTTCCATTCTCCTGTTGTGCACATGTGCCGGCATCGTGTTCCATACCGAACCTGGCTTCAGTTCTGTCATTCCCATCTGGAGTTGGCATGTCGGAACAACCGAGTTGATTATCATTCTGTTTATCTGTCGGTGGTTCGAGCCTTCCATGGTTCCAAGCACCATGATGTCGGCTTCGCCCTTTGTCACTTTCTTTGATGGGTATTCCTTGTGGGCTGGAGCTGAGTTGAAGTATAGTTTTGCTGGAGAGTGTGGGTCGACCGAGGCGAATGTTACATTCTTCTTGCCTCTGCCGATGTAGAGCATCTCCTTGTATCCTATTTCGAACGTTTCGTTGTCGGCAGTTATTTTTGCTGTCCCGCCAACGTTTATGATTCCTATTTCGCGTCTCTCGAGAAAATATTCCGACTTCAGGTCGTCAACCGTAGGCAATGTTATTGTTGTCCATGCCGGCATTATTCCACCAACTATATATCTGTCATACAACGAATATACCATGTTGATGTCGTCTTCGGTAAATATGGTTTCGATCAGAAATTCCTTTCTGAGTCGCGAAGTGTCATAGTTTTTTGCGTCGTCCGGATGCGATGCGTATCTTAGTTCGTAATTCATCTCTTCTCCTTTTGTTTTATCCTTTGCGTGATGAGTCTCTGACAATCAGTCGCATCGGTATTTCAATCTTCAGTTCTGCATCACTCTTGCCCTGCTTGATGTCAAGGAATGCCTGTGCTGCACGGTTGCCCATGTCAAATGCATTCTGCTCAAGTGTCGTGAGAGCTGGTGTCAACAGTTCCGCGAAGTTTTCGTTGGCAGTTCCTATTACACCGAATTCGTTAGGAATGTCAATGTTGTTGTGCCTTGCATATTCTATCACGCCCAATGCTGCATAATCGCCCGAGCAATATAGAGCGTCGCATCCTGCCTGTAATGCTTTCGCCATGTTGTAGAATCCCTTGTCGCGTGTTATGCTGTCGTTGAATATGATTGACTCGTCTATTTCGATTCCGTTGTCGGCCAACGCTTTCTTGTATCCTTCCATTCTGTCGGTGTATACATTCGACAAAAGGTCGCCTCCAAGATGTCCTATGCGTTTGTATCCGCTTTTTATAAGGTGCGCCGTTGCCTGGTATGCACCAGTAAAGTTGTCGTTCGTTACAGAAGCACCTTCGATGTCTCTGAATGCACGGTCGAACTGCACGAGTGCAAGTCCGCTTTTTGTTATGTCGGCCAATGATTTGCTGTCGGTCGTTTCAAGCGAATGCGACATTATTATTCCAGCCACTTGATTACGCATGAGTGTCATGATCGCTCTCTTTTCATCCTCCTGTCTCTCGTGCGACTGACAGATGATGAGGTTGTATCCTGCTGGGTTCAGTATGGCTTCGGCTCCGCTGATGACGTTAGAGAAAAATTGTCTGTTGATTCTTGGGACAATCATGCCAACGGTGTCTGTCGACCCTTTTCTGAGTGACGATGCAAGAAGGTTGCGTTCGTATCCCATCTCTGCCGCCGTCCTGCTTATCAGTTCGCGTGTCGCAGCACTTACTCGCGTGTTGCCCGCAAGTGCTCTCGATACTGTCGAAGGCGTTATGTTGAGTGCTTTCGCTATGTCGTTAATTGTTGGCCTTGCCATCTTCTGTTCTTTTTTGTTCTGTGTGCAAAAATACAAACGTTTGCGCATATTTCAAAACTTTTTGGAGAAAAATTCATATTATTCTTGCTGTTTGTTGTTTATGGGTTTTTGTCGTCTATATTTATAAGGTATGGTTGGGTGCTTTGCCTGGGGCGTCTTTTTAAATCGTTTGCACGTTATTTTGAGGGTAGTGGCAACGTTTGCACACTAAAAACACGGATTCTGCGTTTGTGTGTGGTTCGTGTGTCTTGGAAATGGATATGTAACTATTTGATATACAATACTAATAAAAAAATGTTTGCAAATGTTTTGTATTTTTCGTGTCTTTCGTGTAATTTTACCGCCAGAAATGAAACATTGATGTCTCAACTGCGTATTCTATCAATGTATTCGCAATATAATTTGATACTAAAATTTTTTATAATATGGCAAAAGCATTCATTAATCCTGATTTCATTCTCACTAACGAGACTGCAAAGACACTCTATCATGAGCATGCTGAGAAAATGCCTATAATCGACTATCACTGTCATCTTATTCCACAGATGGTTGCCGAGAATAAGCGTTTTGAGTCTATTGCTCAGATTTGGCTCATGGGTGATCACTACAAGTGGCGTGCAATGCGTTCTAATGGAGTCGATGAGCGTTTCTGTACTGGCAAGGATACTTCCGATTGGGAGAAGTTTGAAAAGTGGGCAGAGACTGTTCCATACACTTTCCGCAATCCTCTCTATCATTGGACTCACCTCGAACTTCATACTGCTTTCGGTATCGATAAGCTCCTGAGCCCTAAGACTGCACGTGAAATCTTTGATGAATGTAACGACAAGATCAAAAACGACCCTAAGTTTACTCCACGTGGACTTATGGAGTTCTATAATGTAAAGGTAGTCTGCACAACTGATGATCCTATCGACTCGCTCGAACATCACAAGACTGTCGCTTCTGATCCAACTGCAAAAACTCGTATGCTTCCTACTTGGCGTCCTGATAAGGCTATGGCTGTCGAGGTCCCTGCTGATTTTAAGGCTTATGTTGAAAAACTCAGCCAGGCTGCTGGCAAGAATATCTCCAACTTCGATGATTTCGTCGATGCCCTCCAGGCTCGTCACGATTTCTTCGAGTCTATGGGATGCCGACTCTCTGACCATGGTATCGAGGAGTTCTATGCTGAAGATTATACCGATGCTGAAATTAAGGCTATATTTAATAAGGTATATGGCGGCTCAGAACTGACTAATGAGGAAATCCTCAAGTTCAAGAGTGCGATGATGATTATCTTCGCCGAGCAGGATGCAACATCTGGTTGGACTCAGCAGTTCCACTATGGTGCAATCCGCAACAACAATACAAAGATGTTCAAGCTTCTCGGTCCTGATACTGGTTTCGACTCTATCGGTGAGTTTACAACTGCCAAGAAGTGCGCCAAGTTCCTTGATAAGCTTAATTCAGAAGGTAAGCTCGCCAAGACTATCCTCTACAATCTTAACCCTTGCGCCAACGAAGTTCTTGCCACAATGCTCGGCAACTTCCAGGATGGCTCGGTTCCAGGCAAGATTCAGCTCGGCTCGGGCTGGTGGTTCCTCGATCAGAAGGATGGTATGCAGAAGCAGATGAATGCACTTTCTGTTCTTGGCCTTCTCAGTCGTTTCGTCGGCATGCTTACTGACTCGCGTTCGTTCCTCTCATATCCACGTCACGAATATTTCCGTCGTACTCTTTGCAACCTCGTTGGTACCGACATCGAAAACGGCGAAATACCTTATTCTGGTTATGAGGCTGAACGAGTAAATCAGATGATTGAGGACATTAGCTATAACAATGCTAAGAACTACTTCAATTTCTAAACAAAAGTAAATCATGTCCCTCCTTTCCCCAAGGGTTCCGTCCACTTGGGGGTCTCGTAGGGATACCGTAGGGATACCGAAGGAATGAAGAATGTCTGACTTCTGTTTTTCCCGACATATAACAATAAATAGTTTATAAATTTTTAACTGTAACAATACAATGGCAAAAGTTGTAACTTTCGGTGAGATTATGCTTCGTCTGGCAACTCCAGGCTATCTCCGTTTCTCTCAGGCTAAGGAATTTAACGCTACTTTCGGTGGTGGCGAAGCTAATGTAGCCGTTTCTCTTGCTAACTATGGCGTAGAGACTTCTTTCGTAACTCGTCTCCCACAGAACGATATAGCAGAATCATGCATCATGGATCTCCGTGCACACAATGTTGGCACAAAGGACATCATCCGTGGTGGTAACCGTGTAGGCATCTACTTCCTCGAGACTGGTGCTGTAGCTCGTGCTTCTAAGGTTGTTTACGACCGTGCAAATTCCTCTATCGCTGAGATTCAGCCAGGTATGGTAAACTGGGAAGAGGTTCTCAAGGGTGCCGATTATTTCCACTGGACTGGTATCACTCCAGCTCTCTCTCAGGGTGCTGCCGATGCTTGCCTCGAGGCTATCAAGGTTGCTAACAAGCTTGGTGTTAAGGTCTCTTGCGACCTCAACTATCGCAAGAATCTCTGGAAGTATGGCAAGACTGCTTCTGAAGTTATGCCAGCTCTCGTTGAGGGTTGCGATGTTATCCTTGGCAACGAGGAAGACTGCGAAAAGGTGTTCGGCATCAAGCCAGAAGGTTTCGACGTAACTGCAACAAATGGCGAGGTTAACGCTGCTGAGTTCGAGTCTGTCTGCACTCAGATGATGAAGAAGTTCCCACGTTGCAAGAAGATGATCGTTACTCTCCGTGGTGCTATCAATGCAAATCACAACACTTGGGGCGGCGTTCTCTACTCTGATGGTTCGCTCAAGCAGTCAAGACGTTATGATATCACTCACATCGTCGATCGTGTAGGTGGTGGCGACTCATTCATGGGCGGTCTTCTCTATGGTCTTATCGCTTATCCAACTGACGACCAGAAGGCTCTCGACTTTGCTGTTGCAGCTTCTTGCCTCAAGCATACTATCTATGGCGACTTCAACCTTGTGACTGTTGCCGAGGTCGAGAATCTCATGAAGGGTGATGGCTCAGGTCGTGTTTCTCGTTAATTGATGTTTGATAATTTATAATTGATATTTCAATGGCAAAATTTGATAAGGTGGCCGTACTCGACAAGATCGGCTCTACAGGCATGGTTCCTGTTTTCTATCATAAGGATCTCGATACATGTAAGAAGGTCGTTAAGGCTTGTTACGACGGTGGCGTTCGTGCTTTCGAATTCACTAACCGTGGCGACTTCGCTCATGAGATTTTCGGCGAGCTTGTAAAGTGGGCTAATACCGAATGTCCTGAACTCGCTCTTGGTATCGGCTCTGTTGTCGACGCTCCAACAGCTGCTCTCTACATCCAGCTCGGTGCTAATTTCGTCGTAGGTCCACTTTTCAACGAAGAGATTGCTCCAATCTGCAACCGTCGTCTCGTTCCTTACTGCCCTGGTTGCGGTACTGTGTCTGAGATTGGCAAGGCTCAGGAACTTGGCTGCGACCTTACTAAGCTCTTCCCTGGCGATGTCTATGGTCCTAATATGGTCAAGGGTCTCAAGGCTCCAATGCCATGGTCAAAGATTATGGTTACTGGTGGCGTTGCTCCAGAAAAAGAGAACCTCGAGAAGTGGTTCGCTGCTGGTGTGTTCTGCGTCGGCATGGGCTCTAAGCTCTTCCCTGGCGACAAGGTTAAGGCTGGCGACTGGCAGTATGTTACTGACAAGTGCAAGGAGTGCCTTGACATCATTAAGCCTCTTTTGAAGAAGTAGTTTTTTCATTCTTATAACGTGCTCGTGGAGACTGGTGTCTTCATGACTGGCTGGTCTCCACGAGTTTTTTTCCATCATTCCTAATCACAGAAAAAAGGATTTATTTATGAGTGGTTCAATAAAAATGACTAATTGGCGTTGGTATATTTGTATGCTGCTTTTTGTGGCTACTACCGTCAATTATATGGATCGTCAGGTCCTCTCTATGACTTGGAAGGAGTTTATTTCTCCTGAATTTCATTGGAACGACGAACATTATGGTATCATTACCGGCGTGTTCTCAATTATATATGCCATCGCATGTCTTTGTGCTGGCCGATTCGTCGATTGGATGGGTACTAAGAAGGGTTATCTCTGGGCAATTGGCATCTGGTCGCTTGGCGCATGTCTTCATGCCGGATGTGGATGGGCAACTATCGAATTCGGTGGTTTCGAAGGTGTCTCTTCTGCTGCCGAACTTGCTAAAACAACAGGCGATGTAGCTGCTTCTGTAGCTACTATTTCTGTCTATCTGTTCATCTTCTGCCGTACTGTTTTGGCACTTGGCGAGGCGGGCAATTTCCCTGCTGCCATTAAGGTGACAGCCGAATATTTCCCTAAGAAGGACCGCGCTTTCGCGACTTCTATTTTCAATGCAGGCGCTTCTGTAGGTGCCCTTGCGGCTCCTCTCACTATCCCTTCACTAGCAGCCGCTTATGGTTGGGAGATGTCTTTCATCATCATTGGTGCACTCGGTTTCGTCTGGATGTTCTTCTGGGTATTTATGTACGACAAACCAGAGTCTTCGTCACATGTCAACAAAACTGAACTTGAATATATCCATCAGGATGACGCTTCGGCTGAGGTCGCTGAAACTCCTGTCGAGACAAAGGCTATCCCTTTCCTCAAGTGCTTTACTTTCAAGCAGACTTGGGCTTTCATCGCTGGTAAGTTCTTTACCGATGGTGTGTGGTGGTTCTTCCTTTTCTGGGCTCCATCCTATTTCCAGGATCAGTTTGGTATCAAGGCGTCCGACTCTATGGGACAGGCTCTTATCTTTACTTTGTATCTTATCTGTACCGTGATTTCTATCGGTGGCGGATATCTTCCTAAGTTCTTCGTTGAGAAGAAGGGTATGGAACCTTATGCCGGACGTATGCGTGCGATGCTTATCTTCGCTTTCTTCCCTATCTTCGCTCTCTTCGCTCAGCCACTTGGAGCTTACTCTGCATGGTGGCCTGCTATTATAATCGGACTTGCTGGTGCCGGACATCAGGCTTGGTCGGCCAATCTGTTCTCGACTATCGGCGATATGTTCCCTAAGTCAACTGTAGCAACTATTACTGGTATTGGCTCTATGGTTGGTGGTATCGGTTCGATGCTTATTAATACAGGTTCTGGTAAGCTTTTCACTTATGCTGCTGAGCAGGGTTCCGCTTTCTCTTTCTTCGGATTTGAAGGTAAACCTGCCGGTTACATGATTATCTTCTGCATCTGTGCCGTAGCTTATCTTCTTGCGTGGAGCATTATGAAGTATTTGGTTCCTAAACACAAGCCTGTCGAAGAATAATAGATATTTATTGCATTCCGTATGAGGACTAATAAGGTTACAATTAAGGATATTGCCAAATTGGCTGGTGTGTCAATCGGTACTGTCGATCGTGTGTTCCACAATCGAGGTGAGGTCGCACAGCAGACTCGCGACAAGATTCTTCGCATTGCTGCTGATTTGGGCTATTCCAATGATGCCGTCAGAGAACCTCGTCCTCTCAAGATTGTTGCGGTCATGCCTAGCCCCGATTCCGAAAACACTTTCTGGAATCTTCATCGCAATGGCATCATGCAGCAGGCGTCTTTGACTTCCGATTGTCGTGTCGATGTCGAGATTCTCGATTTCAGCATGCATGACGAATCAGATTTCAGGGAAAAGGCAAAGGCAGCCATAGCGCTTAATCCCGATGGTGTCATTTATGCTCCTGTGTTTCAAGATGAAAGTTTGGAGTTTTCTGTCGATCTCGATCGGTTGAATATTCCATACATTTTTGTCGATACCATTCTTAATGGCACCAACCAGATAAGCTATATTGGTGAAGATGCATATCAGAGCGGTAGGGTAGCGGCTAGTATTATCGATTTCGGAGTCTCTCCCGACAAGGATATTCTGATGGTCAATATCGCTAGAAATATCGGCAGTATGCCCCATCTCGCTGCTCGCAATCAAGGCTTCCTTAGTTATTTCATGGATGGTGGGCGAAATACAGGTCTTAAGATTTCTGTCGATATCCCATCTGCCGATTTTGAAGCTATAGACAGCCGTCTGCAGCATGTCCTTAGTCACAACAATGTTGGTGCTATATGGGTCTCTAATTCTAAAGGATATATTGTCGCACAGTATCTTGATAAGATTGATCGTAAGGATGTGGTGATTGTCGGTTATGATGTCTACGAGAAGAATATTGAATATCTTCGTCGCAACAAGATTAATTTCCTCGTCGCTCAACGTCCGTCCGAGCAGGGTAGAAGAGCTCTTAGGGCTATGGTTGACTATCTGGCTAAACATAAACGACCTATGCAAACCGACTTTCAAAGGGTTGAGGTCGTTAATGCAGAGACTCTCAGATACTATTTTGACTAGAGTAATTATTAAAGTTTTTATAATATGGCAATTTTCGGAACTGTTGCTACTCTGGAGACTCAGGGATGCAACAAGAAGTATGGCAAAGTTTTCGAGTTTCTTAAGAACCACGATCTGGCAGCAGAGTTTGCTGGAATGAATCCTGGCGATAAGAAGACTGTCGTTATTGATGACAACAATAAGGCTATCTTCCAGGTCTACAATACTAAGGTTCATGCTCTGGCACGACTCGAGGGACATCGAAAGTTCGCTGATGTTCAGTATATTTTTGAAGGACAGGAAATAATAGGCTGTACCGATATCAAGAATATCTCTGAAACACCTGACTATAATGAAGAAAAGGATATCTTCTTCATTAATGCCAATAAGCAGCTCTCACACCTGGTTCTCTCTGCTGGTGAAGCCGCTATTCTTGAACCTTCCGATCTGCATGCTCCTTGCATGATGATTGGCGAGCAAAAGGTGGCTAAGAAAATCGTTTTCAAGGTCAAATTGTAATTTAATTGTAAACTAAGTATTTAATTC
Organism: Bacteroidales bacterium; assembly: GCA_024401355.1. Taxonomy (GTDB): domain Bacteria; phylum Bacteroidota; class Bacteroidia; order Bacteroidales; family Marinilabiliaceae; genus W3P20-009. Next base: position 55,873 of record JAKSLF010000016.1, read on the forward strand.
ATGAAATAGAGTTTGTCCTCTATTCTATAATCTTATTTAATATGGTAGCACTTAATAAGCGTACTGCTCCTAAGAGCCAGGCTCCAGAGCGTATTATTCAGTTCGGTGAGGGAAATTTCCTCCGTGCTTTTGTTGACTGGATTATCTACAACATGAACCAGCGTACAAACTTCAACTCATCTGTTGTTGTCGTTCAGCCTATCGACAAGGGTATGGTCGAGTGGCTCAATGGTCAGGATTGTCTTTATCATGTGAATCTTCAGGGCCGTCAGAATGGTAAGCCTGTCGACGAGCTTACACGCATCGACGTCATTAGCCGTGCGCTCAATCCTTATAGCCAGAATGCTGCTTTCATGGCTTTGGCCGAGCAGCCTGAAATTCGTTTCGTGATCTCCAACACTACTGAGGCTGGTATCACTTTCGATCCTAACTGCAAGTTTACCGACGCACCTGCTTCTTCTTATCCAGGCAAGTTGACACAGCTCCTCTATCGTCGTTTCAAGGCTTTCAATGGCGATCCTAAGAAGGGTCTTATCATTATGCCTTGCGAGCTTATCTTCTTGAATGGTCACCATCTTAAGGATTGTATCTTCAAGTATATCGAGCTCTGGAAGAATGATTTCGGCAAGGACTACGAAAAGTTCAAGAACTGGTTCGCAAAATATTGCTATGTATGTGCAACTCTTGTCGATCGTATCGTTCCTGGTTTCCCTCGCAAGGATATTGCTAAGCTCCAGAAGCGTGCTGGCTATGAAGATAATTTGATGGTTCAGGCCGAAATCTTCCATCTATGGGTTATCGAGAAGCCTGAAAATATGTCTATCGCTAATCTCCGCAAGGAGTTCCCTGCTGAAAAGGCTGGTCTCCATGTCCTTATCGCTGAGTCTGAAAAGCCATACCACGAGCGTAAGGTAACTCTCCTCAATGGCCCTCATACTGTCCTTTCGCCTGTCGCATACCTTTCTGGTATCAACATCGTTCGCGACGCTTGCCATCATCCTGTTGTCGGCAAGTATATTAAGAAGGTTCAGTTCGACGAACTCATGCAGACTCTCAACCTCCCAATGGCTGAACTCGAGCAGTTCGGAAAGGACGTCCTTGAGCGTTTCGACAATCCTTATGTCGACCATCAGGTGACTTCAATCATGCTCAATTCATTCCCTAAGTTTGAAACTCGCGATCTCCCTGGATTGAAGATCTATCTCGAGCGTAAGGGTGAACTTCCTAAGGGTCTCGTACTCGGTCTCGCCGCTATCATCACTTACTACAAGGGTGGTGTACGCGCCGACGGAGCTCCTATCCAGCCTAACGACGCTCAGGAGATTATGGATCTTTTGAAGAACCTCTGGGCTTCCAACGATACTCGTAAGGTTGCCGAGGGCGTTCTCGCTTCTACTGATGTTATCTGGAAGGAAAGCAAGCAGGATCTCAACAAGATTCCTGGTTTGACTGATATGGTTACTGATTTCCTCAACCAGATTCAGTCTAAGGGTATGCTCGAAACTGTTAAGGGTATTCTCTAGGATATTTGACTTTTGGACCATTTGCATGCTATTGTGAATGGTCCATTTTATTTTTGACATTTTAACGATGAAAGATTTTCTCAAGATAAATCCAGCCGACAACGTGATGGTCGCTATTAGCGATATGGCTAAAGGAACTGTTGTTAATGTTGACGGCGAAAACATAACTCTTGCGACCGATGCTAAGGCAGGACACAAGATTGCTCTCAGGGATATTGCCGAGGGTGAAAATGTTATTAAGTATGGTTTCCCTATCGGTCACGCTCGTCATTCAATAGGTAAAGGCTCGTATCTCGATCATGAGGATATTAAGACTAATCTTGAAGGACAGCTCGATTATTCCGACATCAAGCTAAAGGGACTTAAGCCTTGTCTGCCTTCTGGCGAACAGTTCACATGGATGGGCTACGAACGTAAGGATGGTCAGGTCGGCATCCGTAATGAGGTCTGGGTTATCCCTACTGTCGGATGTGTTAACGGTGTGATTAAGCAGATCGTTGAAAAGGTTAAGGCCGAACTCGGCAGCAATATCGAAGGCATTGATGGCATTTTCGATTTCCCTCACAACTATGGCTGCTCGCAGCTTTCTGAAGACCACGAGAATACTAAGAAGATTCTCCGCGATATGATTCATCATCCTAATGCTGGCGGTATTCTTGTCGTTGGTCTTGGTTGCGAAAACAATCAGCCTAAGGTTTTCGCTGAGTTCTGTGGCGACTACGACAAGGACCGCGTGAAGTTCATGGTAAGTCAGGAGGTCGATGGCGACGAGGTTGAATATGGTGCTAAGCTTCTGAAGGATTTGGTGCTGAACGCTCAGAAGTGTAAACGCACCAAGCAGCCTGCTTCTAAACTCCGAATAGGTCTCAAGTGCGGTGGCTCTGATGGCTTTTCTGGCATTACTGCCAATCCTCTCCTGGGTGCATTCTCCGATTTCCTTTGCGAGACTCAAGGCGGTACTACTATTCTTACTGAGGTCCCTGAAATGTTCGGCGCCGAAACTATCTTGATGGAGCGTTGTGCTAACGAGGAGTTGCTCGGACAGACTATCAGTCTTATCAATAATTTCAAGGAGTATTTCCTTAGTCATGGCGAACCAGTAGGCGAAAATCCATCTCCTGGCAATAAGGCCGGTGGCATTTCTACTCTTGAAGAAAAGGCTTTGGGCTGTACTCAGAAGTCTGGTAAATCTGCCGTGTGTGGCGTGATGGAATATGGCGACAGACTGAAAAATAATGGTCTCAACCTTCTCTCTGCTCCAGGCAACGATCTCGTCGCTGCTACTGCTCTCGCCGCTGCTGGTTGTCAGATGGTGCTCTTTACTACTGGCCGTGGTACGCCTTTCGCTACTTTTGTCCCTACAATGAAGGTTTCTACTAATAGTGGTCTCGCTACACGCAAACCTCGTTGGATCGACTTTAATGCCGGCGTTTTGGTTGAAGATAAGACTATGGATGAGGTCCTCAAGGATTTTATTCAAAAGATTCTCCGTACTGCAAGCGGCGAATATGTAAATGCAGAAAAGAGCGACATACATGAAATTTCAATTTTCAAAAATGGTGTGACTTTATAAGCATATATTATATATAGTCGAAGCCAGATTGAGATATTCTCGGTCTGGCTTTTGTCTTATAATTATTTATTTGTTATTTTTGCGAAAAACCTAAATTCATGGAAATGACGATTATTATTTGCTTAAGTTTACTTGCCGCTTTTTTGGTGATTATGATTGTTGTCGGATATGTTTTGGTTAATACTGGCATTTTCCGCAATCCACTTGGTCTTGACGAATGGGCTTTTGTTGATAAGGTCACTAATTCCGAGTATCCTGGCACTAAAGATTGGATCACGTCAAAATTGAATGATGGTACTATAAAGGAGCTGTCCGTCGTTTGCCGAGATATAAAGGTTCATGCCTATTATGCTGCTTGTCCTGGCGCTGTTCGTACTGTTGTCCTCACTCACGGCTATTCAGGCTGTGCTCTTCAGATGATGCCTTATGCTCGTATGTGGTTCGAACAGCTTCATTGTAATATTCTTGTTCACGATTTGCCTCATCATGGTCAGAGTCAGGGTACTATGACTCAAATGGGATGGTATGATCGCTTTTTTCTCCTGAACTGGATTAATAAGGCTAAGGAGTTGTTCCCTAATACTGATATTTATCTTCAGGGACTTTCCATGGGTTCTGCTACCTCTCTCAATGTGTTGAGAGAACAACTTCCTGCAGAACTTAAAGGTGTAGTCGCTGATTGTTCATTCAGTTCCGTATGGGATTTGTTCGACTATCAGATACGAGTAGGTTACAAATACTTGCCAACTAAGATTTCCCTCTTCTTTGCTAGCACTATCTGCTATTTAAGGTGTGGCTGGTCGTTCCGTGAGGCTTCTGTTGTCGAATCTATTAAAAAGTCCGATGTTCCTGTTTTGTTTATTCATGGCGATGCCGACCGCCGAGTCCCTGTAAGTCATGTTTATAAGTTATACAATGCAAGACCTTCCAATTTGTCTTCGCTTTGGATTACTAAAGATGCCGGACATGGATGCTCTCTTATTCTCTATCCTAATGATTATTGTAAAAAAATTCAACAGTTTCTACACGAAAATCAACTTTGACCATTTGACCGTGACCATTCCAGCTTTTCTGCGTTTTCGTCCAAACGGTTTTCATACTTTATGGTTAAAAACCCGATAACGTTTGTTAATTTTGACGTGTAACCTTTAGCGTTATTTAATTATCTTTCACAATTTAGGCCGCCCCGACTTTCGACACTTTTCTCGTAGGGATAACGGTACCTTAACGTACCCTTACCATACCTTTCTGACTTCATTAAAAAAGACATCCCTTTAACTTACATTAACAATGGTCATGGTCAAAGTTGTAAAATCGATTTTTGATTGTTTTTGTCCTTTTTTTTAATACTTTTTTTGTTTTTGTTTTTGTTTTTGTTTTTGTTTTACTTTGTGCCCCGTAATCAGATACTCTATTATCTTTCCCTTTTATAGGGGACTGAGAATATTTAGAAAATAATTAAGAATACAATTAATACCTAAAATCATGAATAGATTAATTTCATGCACGGCTGTTGTTGCGTTGATGTTAGGCTTTGCAGGATGCAAAGAAGATGAACCGAGCAGAATTCCGACAGCGCCTACTTCATTTGGCATAGAAGATGGTGCTGTGGTAGAAAAGACGGATGTTAAGCTTTCTGCTTCTGGAAGCACAACGGAAATGGACGACATTTCTATTTCTTATGAATATTACATTGGCACTTCACCAGAGGAACTGAATCTAACAGATGCAAAAGTTGTCCTAGAACCATATGCGCAGTACTTTTGGAAAGCAATAGCAGTAAGTGATTATGGCGCATGCGAATCAGATGTGAGAACATTCTATTGTGTGCCTCCTTTGGATATTGAAACGGACAATGGTGATGGTGAGTGGGCTGCAGTGTTGCGCTTCAAAGGTTTGAAAAAAATCAAAGGAGGTGTAGTGACAGCAACTCCAAATCACGAAGGATACGAAATGGATCCGATAAACATACCTGAAGGGCAAGATTCGTGCTACATTAAATTGAAGTATTACACGGCAGAAACAAGCAATGCATGGGTACAGAATTTCGATGATGAACACGGAGTGTTGTATGAACCTGTAATTTACGATTTTGATGTAAAGTTGGACGTGACAGTCGGAGACAAGACTTTTTCATTAAACAACAGTTCAAAGGAAATAATCCTCGACAAGCAGTCATGTGTTCGTGACCATGAATTCAATGTGTATCGATTGGTGAAGATTGGTAGTCAAACATGGCTCGCTGACGATTTGAGAACAACGACATATTTTAACGAATATGGGGACCAAGTAGGAAATGATTATCGTACTCCTACATTGAATACGGGATTATCTGGGGTGGTGTATAAATACCCATATAATGTACTTTGCTATAGTGACAAATACGAATACTGGGCTAAATCAATAGCTCCGAAGGGGTTTCATGTTTCTACTGATGAAGATTGGATGGTTTTAGAGAATTATCTTGGAGCTAAGATTAAGGAAACTTCATCAAAGTCAATGGATTTTTCACCATATTTTTTAATAGACTATGCTTATCATGTCGTAAGCAAAGATCGTGTAGATGAGGTGATAAGCACATGCTCATATGGAGAAGATTCGGCACTAAAGAGAAAATTGTGTTCAAGATATGGCTGGAATGATGGACGGCATGATGGCTACTTGTCTATGTTAAACATAAAACCCTGGGCAGAAGATGGTAAAGGTGCAGTGATACTATCACCATCTGAAACTCACATATATTGCTGCAGAGTGTTTACAGAACATTTGGATGGTGTTGTAAGGTGTTTCACGAGTCCAACTGGAATGTATCATTTTGTTATTCGTTGTGTAAAAGACTAACTAGAAATCCAAGAAGTCTATCTATGAAGGCGTATATATTATTAATTTGTTTTCTTCTCCAGTCAATGACTATATGGGGACAAGAAAAATCTATTGTTGTCGTCCGCTAAACCTTTTTAGATCATATAAGACAATAGGCTGAATCTCATTGGCAGAGGTTCAGCCTTTGCTTTATGCTTCGCTACATAACTCGATAAACGATGAGCATACGCATTTTATACCAATAAAAAAAAGAGGTTGTCCGTTTCCGAACAACCTCCATATATCTAAACTATTCTAGTTCCGATATTACTTAATCTCTGAGAAGTACTTGATTGTACGAACCATCTGAGAAGTGTATGAGTTCTCATTGTCATACCAAGATACAACCTGTACCTGATAAGTGTCGTCGTCGATCTTGCTAACCATTGTCTGAGTAGCATCGAAGAGTGAACCGAACTTCATACCGATGATATCGCTAGAAACGATCTGATCCTCAGTGTAACCGAAAGACTCAGTTGTAGCAGCCTTCATAGCAGCGTTGATACCCTCTACAGTTACGTCCTTAGCCTTAACAACAGCAACGAGGATAGTTGTAGAACCTGTTGGAGTTGGGATACGCTGTGCAGAACCGATGAGCTTACCGTTGAGCTCAGGGATTACAAGACCGATAGCCTTTGCAGCACCTGTTGAGTTTGGAACGATGTTCTGAGCACCAGCACGTGAACGACGGAGGTCGCCCTTACGCTGTGGACCGTCAAGAATCATCTGGTCACCAGTGTATGCGTGGATTGTTGACATGATACCTGACTGGATAGGAGCGTATGCGTTAAGAGCAGCTGCCATTGGAGCCAAGCAGTTTGTTGTACAAGAAGCAGCAGAGATAACCTTATCAGCAGCTGTCAAAGTCTTGTGGTTAACATTGTAAACGATTGTTGGGAGGTCGTTACCAGCAGGTGCTGAGATAACTACCTTCTTTGCACCAGCTGTAAGGTGAGCTGAAGCCTTCTCCTTTGATGTATAGAAACCTGTACACTCGAGAACTACGTCTACGTTGTTAGCCTTCCAAGGGCAGTTTGCAGCGTCCTTCTCAGCAGAGATCTTGATCTCC
>JAKSLF010000017.1 GCA_024401355.1 Bacteroidales bacterium
AGAACAACACACTTACCTTCAACGCCGGCACGTCAGACCAGCAGGCGATATATGCCTACGACGACACTACAGTAGTCGGAAAGCTGGACGTGCAGGCCTACAGCTACAAGGATGTGAAGGTGCATCTGGTGAGAGTGAACAACACGAAGACACTCGGCCTCGGCAAGATAGAAAAGGAAGTAAATGATATCTGGCAGCAAGCCGTAGTAAAATACACCTTCGACGAACTGGAACCGATAACCATCGATTACGCAAATAAAGAGCACTTTGTGCATGGCGGCAAGGGTACATTCCAGAACTACAACGCCGATCAGAAGACAGCCATCAAGGCATTGCCAGAGACAGCAGATGATAACGACTACTATCTGTTCTTTGTCGACTGCTATGACCGACTTGACACCGCAGGCATGAAATCAAACGAACCCGTGAGCGGCTACATGCCAGTAGGTCGCCACTACGGTTTCATCTACAACGAGTTCAACAACACAAGAACCATATCCCATGAGCTGGGTCATGGAGTGAACGTATTGCATCACACATTCTCGGATGACAGCGAGTCGTTCCACGCAACGGCAAAGACCGACAACCTGATGGACTACAACGGTGGCACTGCCTTGAACCACAAGCAGTGGCAGTGGAGCCACGAGAAGCACAGGAATGTGTTGGGATTCTTGGATGATGAGGGAGAAAGTGAAGAGAGAAAAGTAGATGATAGTATAACAGAAATAGTTAGAACTTTTTGTGCCAATCATAATTATATTGACGGAAGTGAAAAGGTTTTTGATGATGATTTAATTGATAAATATCTATCTATAGATGGAAATAGGTACATATACAGAAAGTATATTCAAAATTTAAAAAGCAACCTTGGTATTCTATCAGAAAAACATGTTGTCTTTACTGATAATGAATCTTCAAGTGTCATTAATGGTGTGATACGTATTGGGGCAAATTCAAAGTTCACCCGAAATGATGTTTGCATTTCATTGTTTCATGAATACCTTCATAGTATAAATGAGTTAATAGGGATATATAAATACAAATTAAACGAGGATAGAACGATTTTTTCTATTCAAAATAATGTCTATATCGAGGATACTATTAATGTGAATTCTGTTGAAGAACTGAATCGGATTTTAGAAACGGATAAAAACATGTACCAAGATTTACAGGACTCATATATCGACTTTGTATTGTCTACAACAGGTCATTTGCTTGATAACATTAATTTAAGTGATTTTGAAAATTATATTTTATCACATACAGATGGTATAAAGATTCAAACATCTAAAATAGAAGTTGTATATATGCCCACAAATTATGTGCGAGACGAACTTTCCGTTTATCATTGGTGTGTTGAGTACCAAAAGTATTTTGGTGAGTTCTCAAAAAATAAATTAGATATATATAACAAATGGATAGAAACATATAAGAATAATCTATTAAAGTATAGTAAGTATGAAAAGGATCATAATATGGGTGTCGATGGAAGCGGTTTATAGACGATGTCTAATTGTCGAGTTGATGTTGAATACATTGGTTACATTTGCTCAGCCCCACAAATACATAAAAGATTATATTGTTGTGCAACCGGATTCATTATGCATTAATGATAATGTGAATATTTCATTACAAACGAATCAAAATGATTCTATTTGGTTATGTATAGAGAATCCATTGTTAGATACTGTTTTTATCTCAAACCAGATCAGAGAAAGCTATTTTTCTAAAATCAGTTATGTTATATATAATGTTTCAGATAGTTTATTGAGGAGCAAAACAACAAGATTCAACTTTTCTGATTGTGAATTTTATAAGACTATTGAATATTGTGACTATTCTTCTGATCCTGATTATACTTCTTATAGTTATCTGAAATATAGGTCTGGGAACACTAGTAAATTAACAATACTACCATGTAGTTCAGTAAAATTATATATTCCTCATTATTTTAAAAACAAGTGTTTGTTTATAAGGTACTATACTGTTGTCGAACTGAATAAGAAGAAAAGATTCATTCAAGTTGATACAAATAGTATCTATTTGCCATGATTTTATATATGATGGTATTGTCGCCTTCCCCATTTTGTAACCTTCCCTGTTAATAGGACTGCGAATCATTAGAAAAAGAAGCAATCTTGCATAATCCCCACTAAAACATTATCTTTGTGTGTCGATAAACAGTTCATGTCATGGAGCGTTGCCATGCGATACGTGGCATCGACGAGTACCTCGTGAAAGAGGTGGAGTGACATATTTCACGTCTTACCTCTTTTCCGCATAAGCAGGAATCACAAAAAACAACTGAGAGGTACATCGTGGGTAGAAAAAAATGATTACTTTTGTGACGAAAAGCGACAATGTGGTCGCCTGATTTGAAAACGCATCCGAAACAATGGGAAACTACCTCGATAAGATAATGGCCACAAAGGCCGAATGTGTGGCTGCGGCCAAAAGAAAGGTGTCGCTGGCCGACGTGAAGGCTATGTGTGGCGACGCACGCCCTGCTATCCCTTTCGCCAAGAGCATTAGGGAGAAGAATGGCATCATCGCCGAATTTAAGCGACAGTCCCCTTCTAAAGGACTCATCCATGGCAACATCTGGCCAAAGGAGGTCGTCCCTTACTACGAGGAGGCCGGTGTGAGCGCTGTCTCGGTTTTGACCGATACCGAGTTTTTCGGCGGAGCAATTGCCGATGTGAAGGAGGCTAGTTCACTCATCAATATACCTGTCCTCCGCAAGGAGTTTATCAACGACCCTTATCAGGTCTATGAGGCTCGTGCCAATGGAGCTTCGGCTATGTTGCTCATCGCTGCCGTGCTCGAACGTAGCCAGGCTGAAGATCTTGCCGGACTTGCCAAGGATCTCGGACTCGAGGTCCTCATGGAACTTCACAACGAGGATGAGTTCGGATATATCGTGCCTGGTGTGACTGTCGCTGGCATCAACAACCGCGATCTCCGTACCTTCGTCGTCGACCTTCACCACTCTATCAAGATGGCTCACATGCTACCAAACGAACTGCCTAAAATCTCTGAAAGCGGCATCCGCACTATCGACGATATGCTTATGCTTCGCAATGGTGGATTCGACGGATTCCTTATCGGAGAGAATTTTATGAAGAATGAGCACCCTGGCGCTGCTTGCATCGATTTCTGCAAGCAGTATAAAGATGCTTTGGCAGACTAGTACTTATTTATAAAGGAATAATACCCAAGAGATGCAACATCCACTTGTCAAAATATGCGGAATGGCTGATATCGACAATATCAGCAAGATTCTCTTTCTCGAGCCAGACTTCATGGGCTTCATCTTCTATCCTAAGTCTCCACGTTATGTCGTAGGCAAACTCAAGCCGGAAATGCTCAGCATAATCCCCGACAACGTGAAGCGCGTGGGTGTCTTTGTCAACAGCAGCGAGGCTGAAATGCGACAGATTGCTAAGAGCTATGGTCTGAAGGTTATTCAGCTTCACGGCGAGGAAAAGCCTACTGTGTGCAAGCGACTCAGAGAGGAAGGCTATGAGGTGATAAAGGCTTTCAGCATCGAAACCGAACAGGATTTCGAGAAGGTGTGGGCCTACGAGGAGTTTGTCGATTACTATCTCTTTGATACAAAGACTCCTGGCTACGGCGGTAGCGGACAGGAGTTCGACTGGCAGCTCATCCTCCGTCAGCCTATACGTAAGCCTTGGTTCCTCTCCGGAGGTATATGCCAGGAAAATATCGTGGCGGCATCGCAGACTGGTGCTGCCGTAATCGATTTGAATAGCAAATTCGAAGTCTCACCCGGAATTAAGGACTATGACAAGCTCAAGGAGTCGCTCTGCTTGGTGAGAGGACAAAAATAAGCACGTCGAAATATAAAAAAGATATAAAAACGCGCTGGGTATTGTCTAATGACTACTTTTTTCATAATTTTGCACGAAGAAGTGAACGTACGTGTCACTCTCGTCGTGTGAAAATACGAAATTAAGAAAAAGAAAACAAGAAAAAACATAAAGTAATGTCTGATAATATGTCTGATTTCAAGAAGGTTAGATTGGTGCTTGAAGACGGTACGGTCTTCGAAGGCCAGTCGTTCGGAGCAGAGACGTCTGTAGCTGGTGAGGTTGTCTTCAACACTGCAATGACAGGTTACCCAGAAAGTTTGACCGATCCTTCGTATGCGGGCCAGATTCTCGTTTCTACATTCCCATTGATCGGAAACTATGGTGTGCCTAAGGACACTAAGGACGAAAATGGCTTGCCATTGTTCTATGAGTCGGACAAGATTCACATTACTGGTATGATAATTTCTGACTACTCTTTTGAGTATAGCCACTGGAACGCTATCAAGAGTCTCGGCGACTGGCTTAAGGAGTACAACGTACCTGGCATCTTCGGCATCGATACTCGTGCTCTGACAAAGATTATCCGCGAAAAGGGCGCTATGCTCGGTAAGATTGTCTTCGACGGTCAGGATGTTGAGTTCCACGATCCTAACAAGGACAACCTCGTTGCACAGGTGAGCTGCAAGCAGGTCGAGACCTATGGCAACGGTAAGTACAAGATCGCTATGGTCGATACCGGCGCTAAGTACAATATCATCCGCTGCTTGCTCAAGCGCGACGTGACTCTCGTTAGAGTGCCTTGGGACTACGACTTTACTCAGATCGACTACGACGGACTGATGCTTTCTAACGGTCCTGGCGACCCTCAGATGTGCACAGCCACTATCGAGAATATCAAGAAGGCTATTAAGATTGGTAAGCCTATTTTCGGCATCTGCCTCGGCAACCAGTTGCTCGGACTCGCCGCTGGAGCTACTACTTACAAACTCCCTTACGGACACCGCGCACACAACCACCCTGTGATTAAGAACGGTACCAACCAGTGCTACATCACTAGCCAGAACCACGGCTTCGCTATCGACCTTAAGACTTTGCCACAGGAGTGGGAGGCAAGCTATATCAATATCAACGACGGCACTTGCGAGGGCATCCGCCACAAGTCTCTGCCTATTTTCTCTACACAGTTCCACCCAGAAGCATGCGGTGGCCCAACTGATACCGAGAAGTTCTTCGACGAGTTTGTTGAGAATATTGCTAAGAGCAAGAAGTAATATTGTAAAAACATGTTGCCACCATGGTTGTCCCTGCCGGGATGATGATGGACCAAGGCAATGAAATATAGACAAGAGGTCGGGACCCTGAAGAAGGATGCCCGGCCTTTTGGCGTCAAAAATGAAACGGAGGAATCAAAGATGGCTCTAATAAAGAAAGGCGACAAGGTCCGCTTCCTCAATATGGAAGGCGGCGGTAATGTCTCAAGAGTGGAAGGTAGAACGGTATATGTTGAGGACGAAGACGGCTTCGAAATGCCTGTGGGCGAAAATGAGGTGGTGCTGATCGAGGCCGGAGCCGAGCAGAAGAAGGCCGCCGAGCAGAGAAAGGCCGAGGAGAAATTGGGTGAGGTGAGCGAGATCGTGGTCGAGACAGGCGACGACTACAAGTTCAGCGAAACAGGAGCATCCGACGACCGCAAGCCTAAGTTCTTCCTCGCTTTCCTCAAGAGCGACAAGGGCAACAGCGGCTATCTCGACCTCTATGCGGTCAACGATAGCAATTCATACGTATTCTTCACTCTGACTGAACAGGTGGGCGAGACCACCGACGTGAGGATGATGCACTACGGAACGATTGAGCCTAACACCAAGCTGATGCTCGACAAGTATAATCCACAGAGGATTGACAACCAGACATGGCAGGTGCAACTTATATTATATAGGAAGGGAAAGACTTTCGCATCATATCCACCTGTGTCAACTGCCGTCAAGGTCAAGGCTACAAAGTTCTTCAAGGATAATAGCTTTGTCGACAACGATTTCTTCAGGGAGAAGGCGGTGATGTATGCTGTCATAGAGGACGAGATGACTGCCAAGATAGAGCAGTTGGCTGCCAAGGATCTCCACAAGATCGTGGCCGAAAAGGAAAGGGTCGACGTAAAGGCACAGTCTAAACCCAACCACAAGCCAGGCGAAATTATCGAGGTCGACTTACACATCGAAGCTATTCTCGACAGCTCTGCTGGTTTGTCCAACGGAGAGATTGTCCAGCTGCAGCTCGCTCGCTTCGACCATGTGATGAAGGAAAATCTTGGTAAGAAGGGACAGCGGATTGTCTTTATTCATGGAGTCGGCAACGGCAGGTTGAAGACCGAAGTCAGAAAGGCTCTCGACAGAGAATATAGGAAATGTACCTACCAGGATGCATCGTTCAAGGAGTATGGATATGGTGCCACAATGGTTGTTATAGGATAATGAAACACGGCATATAGTGTTAAAAACGAAAAAATATTGCCAGTGAATTATGGTTTTTATCTGATAAGTTCTTATATTTATAGTCCTAAGAGAAAAAATGTAAGGGTATGCAGATTGATTTGAACTCAGAACTGAAGAAGTATTTTGGCTTCGACACATTCAAGGGCTGCCAGGAGGCAATCATTCGCAACATCCTGGATGGCAAGGATACTTTTGTGCTGATGCCGACAGGTGGTGGCAAGTCTTTGTGTTACCAGCTGCCTGCTTTGATTCAGGAAGGCACGGCAATCATCATATCGCCACTCATAGCCCTGATGAAGAATCAGGTGGACGCTGTCAGAGGTTACAGCGAGGATAATGGTGTGGCACATTTTCTCAATTCGTCGCTCAACAAGCAGGCTATAACGCAGGTCAAGAACGACGTTATGGAAGGTAAGACAAAACTGCTCTATGTGGCTCCCGAGTCACTCACCAAAGAAGAGAATGTCGACTTCCTCAAGAATGTGAAGATTTCATTCTATGCTGTCGACGAGGCACACTGTATCTCTGAATGGGGCCACGATTTCCGTCCAGAGTATCGAAGAATCAGACCTATAATCAACGAGATTGGTAAGGCTCCGGTGATTGCGCTGACGGCTACTGCTACACCAAAGGTGCAGCATGATATACAGAAGAATCTTGGAATGCTCGACGCAGTGGTGTTCAAGTCGTCGTTCAACCGTCCTAACCTCTATTATGAGGTGCGTCCGAAAAACGACGCAACTAAGGATATCGTCAAGATTATAAAGTCCAACCCTGGCAAGTCGGCCATTGTCTATTGCCTCAGTCGTAAGAAGGTTGAGGAAATGGCCGAAGTACTCAAGGTCAACGATATTAAGGCTCTGCCTTATCATGCCGGACTCGATGCACAGACTCGTGCCGACAACCAGGATAAGTTCCTGAAGGAGGATGTCGATGTCATCTGCGCTACTATAGCCTTCGGTATGGGTATCGATAAGCCCGACGTACGTCTGGTGATCCACTATGATATTCCAAAGAGCCTCGAAGGCTACTATCAGGAAACTGGCCGAGCCGGACGTGATGGCGGTGAAGGTCGATGCATTACTTTCTACAGCTACAAGGATATTATGAAGTTGGAGAAGTTTATGCAGGGTAAGCCCGAGAACGAACAGGAGATTGGCAAGCAACTGATACAGGAGACTATAGCCTATGCCGAGAGCGGCGAGTGCAGACGCAAATTGCTGCTCAACTATTTCGGCGAACAATACGATATGCCTAAAGATGGCTGCGGAGCATGCGACAACTGCCTCAATCCAAGGGAGAAGTTCAATGCTAAGGATGCCGTGCTGATGGCAATCGAAGTGATAAGGGAGTACCCTAACAAGATGAAGGCCGAGCAACTGGTCGATTTCTTGATCGGCGAAAAGTCTAGACACCTCAAGGACCTCAATGTCTACGGGCACGAATTGTTCGGTAAGGGGTCGGAAAAGGATTCTCGCTACTGGACTTCGGTTGTCCGTCAGGCTGTGCTTCACAAGTACCTGCAGAAGGATATCGAAAGCTACGGACTGCTGAAGCTTGGCGCCGAGGCCGATGCGTTTGAAGATAAGCCGACAAGTGTTTTCTTTACTCTCGACAGAGATTACTCTGACGCTGAAGGCGAAGTAGAGGGTAGCGCTTCTCCATCTGCTCTCGATGAGACTCTCTACAAGATACTGATCGGACTCAGAAAGAGTGAGGCGAAGAAGTTCGACCTCGCACCATATATATTGTTCTCTGACCATGTTATTGACGCTATGTGCACCAGCTATCCTATTAGCATCAGCGAATTACTGCAGATTCCTGGCGTGAGCGAAGGTAAGGCACATAAGTTCGGCAAGCCGTTTGTCGATGTCATTGCCAAATATGTCGAGGAGAATGAGATAGATCGCCAAATCTCGACTGTGGTCAAGGATATGCCTAACCAGTCAAAGAAGAAGCTCGATATCATTAGGGGCGTCGATAGAAAGATGGATCTTGAGGACCTTGCCAACGGCATGAAGCTGACTATGGACGAACTGATAAAGGAGATGGAGTCTATCGTTAGGTCTGGTTCGCGACTCAACATCGACTACTATCTGCACGATAGAATGGACGATGACCAAATAGAAGATATACTCGACTACTTCAAGGAAGAGGGCTGCGACGACATCGGCGCGGCACTCGACGAACTTGGCGAAGACGACTATCCCGAGGAAGAGATTAGGCTCGTGAGAATAAAATTCATAGCTGAAATGGGCCATTAATGCGAGAAATGAAAATTTTTTTCACTTAAAAACTTGCATATAAGGCTATAAAAGAATTATCTTTGCATCGCTAAACAGAAAAGCTGCGGATGTGGCGTAATTGGTAGCCGCGTCAGACTTAGGATCTGATACCGTGAGGCGTGTGGGTTCGAGTCCCGTCATCCGCACACAGCTTGATATGCGACCACCAATGCTGAAAGATGCGTTGGTGGCCGTGTATTTTTCGAGCTATTCTGAAGCAACGATATGAACAACAAGTAGAAAAAACATAATAACCATAGTATAGAAATGAATATTTCGAGAGAAAACGTTGACGCTTTGAACGCAGTCATCACTCTGAACATCGAGCAGGCCGATTATGAGGCAAAGGTAGCAGAAGCAATCAAGAGCTATGCAAAGAAGGTTAATATCCCAGGATTCCGTCCAGGCAAGGCTCCGGTGTCATTGGTTAAGAAGCAGGTAGGTAAGGCAATCCTCGCTGAAGAGGTTAACAAGATTATCGACGAGGCCCTTAACAACTATATCAAGGACAACAACCTTAATCTCGTTGGTCAGCCATTGCCTTCTGAAGGACAGGAACCTATCGATTTTGACAAGGAAGTTACTAATATTACATATAAGTTCGACCTCGGTCTCGCTCCTAAGGTAGAGATCGACCTTTCTAAGGTTGAAGTACCATATTATACTATCGAGATAAGCGACGAGGACGTCGATATGCAGGCTAAGAGCCTCACTTCACGTTTCGGCTCACAGGAAAATGTTGAGAAGGTTGGCGATAAGTCGATGGTAAAGGGTTCGGTTAAGCAGGAAGGTGGCTTCAGCAACGATTCTGCTGTTATGTCTACTTCTGTTATCAAGGATGAGGCTGAGAAGGCTAAGTTCACTGGTAAGAAGGTTGGCGACGTTGTTAAGTTCGACCTCAAGAAGGCTTATCCTAACGACGTTGAGATTTCATATATGCTCGGCATTAGCAAGGAAGAGGCTGCTAACGTTGCTGGCGAGTACGAGTTCACTATCACTGAAATTACTGAGTTCAAGGATCCTGAGTTGACACAGGAGATTTTCGACAAGGTATTGGGCGAAGGTCAGGTTAAGTCGGCTGAGGAGTTCAAGGCTAAGGTTAAGGAACTCATCTCTGAGCAGTTCGAGGTTCAGCAGAACTACCTCTTCGGACACATGCTTCGCAAGACTCTCGTCGCACAGAACCAGATGGAGTTGCCTGAGGCTTTCATGAAGAGATGGCTTACTGCTGTTAACCACGACAACAAGGCTTTCACTCCTGACGTTTTGGAGAAGGAGTTCCCACAGCTTCTCGACGAGTATCGTTGGACTGATATCCGCCAGTCAATCTCTGAAGCTAACGGCATCAAGATCAACGAAAAGGATGTTATGAATTATGCAATGCAGGCTGCTAAGTCTCAGTTCGCACAGTATGGCATGACAAATATTCCTGACGAGTACCTCTCTAACTATGCACAGAGCCTCTTGAAGGACGCTGAGCAGCGCGAGCAGATGGTTATGGGTGCTATCAACGAGACTGTTGTGGCATTCGCTAAGACTAAGGTTAAGCTTGTACAGAAGACTACAAACCGTAAGGACTTCGGCAAGCTCTTTGAAGACTAGTCCTTCATATAAATTGTACACATTTTTTCCGTAAGGGATACAATAAATTAATCCTGCTAGGCGTATATTGTCCTAGCAGGAATTTTGTAACTAATAGCAATACGAAAAAATATGGTAAATCAAAACGACTTCAGAAAATATGCTGTAAAGCATCAGGGAATAAGTGGCAACGCGTTTGACCAGTATTCTACATTTGTCGACAGCTACATCAACCCTACAATCATTGAGGAACGTCAGCTCAATGTAGCGAGCATGGACGTGTTCTCACGCCTCATGATGGACAGAATCATCTTCCTCGGCTGTGAGATAGATGATACTGTGGCTAACATCGTACAGGCTCAGTTGCTCTATCTGGAGTCTGCTGATTCATCAAAGGATATCTCGATCTACCTCAACTCACCAGGCGGTAGCGTTTATGCTGGATTGGGTATCTACGATACTATGCAGTACATTACGTCCGACGTGGCTACTATCTGCACTGGTCTGGCTGCATCGATGGCGTCTGTATTGCTCGTCGCTGGCGCTAAGGGTAAGCGTTCGGCTTTGCCTCATTCACGTGTGATGATCCATCAGCCTATGGGCGGTGCTCAAGGTCAGGCTTCTGACATCGAGATTACTGCACGTGAAATACAGAAGCTTAAGAAGGAACTCTACACTATCATATCCGAGCATTCTGGCAATCCTTTCGAGAAAATCGAGAAGGACTCCGACCGTGACTACTGGATG
This sequence comes from Bacteroidales bacterium, assembly GCA_024401355.1. Taxonomy (GTDB): domain Bacteria; phylum Bacteroidota; class Bacteroidia; order Bacteroidales; family Marinilabiliaceae; genus W3P20-009. The sequence continues at coordinate 10,936 of JAKSLF010000017.1, forward strand.
ATCGCTGAAGAGGCTAAGGCTTATGGCATGATAGACGAAGTGTTGAAGCGCGAGAAGAAATAGCAAATGAAAAGAGAAGATAAGTGCTCGTTCTGTGGCCGTCCACGTGAAGATGTAGGAATGCTTGTGGCCGGAGTCAATGGTTTTATATGCGACTCTTGTATCAAGCAGGCTTATGAGATTGTGGAGGAGGAGTTCAAGGCTACTCAGGCCAAGAGCATGAAGAAACTGTCACTGAAGAAGCCAACAGAAATAAAGGAATATCTCGACCAGTATGTCATTGGTCAAGATGAAGCCAAGAAGTTCCTGTCGGTCGCTGTGTATAACCACTACAAGCGACTGATGCAGAAGAGTGGCAAGGGGGCAGATGCTGATGACGATGTAGAGATTGAAAAGTCTAACATCATCCTCGTGGGTGAGACCGGAACTGGTAAGACTCTTCTTGCACGTACCATCGCCCGACTGATCGATGTGCCTTTCACTATTGTTGACGCTACTGTGTTGACTGAGGCAGGTTATGTCGGTGAAGATATTGAAAGCATTTTGACGAGACTTCTGCAGGTGGCTGATTATAATGTTGAGGCTGCCGAAAGAGGTATCGTTTTCATAGATGAGATTGACAAGATAGCCCGAAAGGGTGACAATCCTTCGATTACACGTGACGTGTCCGGTGAGGGCGTGCAGCAGGGTTTGCTGAAACTCCTCGAAGGTTCTATCGTCAACGTACCACCACAGGGCGGCCGTAAGCATCCCGACCAGAAGATGATTCCAGTGAATACCAAGAATATCCTGTTCATCTGCGGCGGTGCTTTCGACGGTATTAAGACTAAGATAGCCAACCGACTCAATTCAAGGGTGGTGGGCTACAACTCTGATAAGGATAAGGATAAGATTGACTTCAACAACCTGCTGCAGTATGTCGCTCCTCAGGATTTGAAGTCGTTCGGACTCATTCCTGAGATTATTGGTCGTCTGCCTATCCTGACTCATCTCGATCCACTCGACCGCGATGCTTTGAGGAGAATATTGACAGAGCCTAAGAACTCACTCATCAAGCAGTATGTTAAGATGTTCGCTATCGACGGCATCGAACTGGTGATTGGTGAGGATGTGTTGAACTTTATCGTTGATAAGGCGGTGGAGTTCAAGGTCGGCGCACGAGGACTCCGTTCGATATGCGAGACTATTTTAATGGACAAGATGTATGAGGCTCCATCAAAGAGCATGAAGAAACTCGAGATTACTCTCGATTATGCTACTGAACGCATGAGCCACATTAGCGCTGCAAAACTTAAGCAGGGATAAATAGAAACGAGACAACGACAACAGATGGGTAAGAAGACTGATCCGTGGAATATAGGTGAAGAAGAACATTCGGGATCGATAGCAATACCAATAGTGATGCCATCAGGTATGCCGGAAGTAAAACCGGAGGATGTGGCTGAGGTGCTGCCGTTGTTCCCGATGCGTAATAATGTACTCTTCCCTGGCACTGTTCTTCCGCTTTTTATTAAGCGTGAGAGCACTAAGCGTTTGCTGAGGGAAATGAGTGAAGGTAACGCTTTTTTCATCGCCTCACTACAGAAGAATGATGCGGTAGCCCCATCGTTTGATGAGGTTCACAATATCGGAACACTTGCCAAGGTGCTGAAGGTTCTCGAATTGCCTGACGGTTCGTTGTCGGTTCTCCTTCATGGTTTTGTCAGGATGGAAATCCTCTCGCAGGTGTCGAAAACTACGTATATGACTGTGAAGGCTTCGATGAAGCCTGAGGTCAATGTGACTCCAAAAGGCGAGAAGGAATACAAGGCAACTTGCGGTCTTGTCAAGGATATCATGATGAAGATTGTCAAGGTGTCTAATATGCCACCAGATGCATCTGTCATGATAAACAACATGGATGGTGCGGAGCTGATTAACAATGCAACGATGACTTCGCCATTGTTCCCTGAAGACAAGCAGGCCATGTTGAAGGAAGATTCACTAGTGAAGAGGGGAAAGGCTTTGGTCAAGTTGCTGAAGGCACAACTCCAGATCGCTGAACTTAAGAACGAGATACAACGCAAGGCTCTTCATGAGATGGACCAGCAGCAGAAGGATTTCTTGCTTCATCAGGAGATGAAGGTGATACAGATGGAGCTGGGGGATGATAAAGGACAGGTCATCGATTCTTATAGGAGCGAGGCACAGACTAAATTGTGGCCAGCCGATGTCGCCGATGTGTTTGACAAGGAGCTTGATAAGTTGTCGAGAATGAATCAGAATGCACCTGAGTATTCTATGACTGTAGAGTATATCGAGAATATGCTCGCACTGCCATGGATGGTGTATTCGAAGGACAATTTCAATATACAAAAGGCTGAACGACGACTGAATGCCGACCACTACGGTCTCGATAAGGTGAAGGACCGTATTTTGGAGCATTTGGCTGTACTTAAGCTGAAGGGTGACATGAAGTCACCAATTATGTGTCTCTACGGACCTCCTGGTGTCGGCAAGACTTCGCTAGGCAAGAGCATCGCCGAATCACTCGGAAGACAATATGTTAGGATTTCGCTCGGCGGATTGCATGATGAGTCGGAGATTCGTGGTCACAGACGTACCTATCTCGGTTCGATGATGGGCCGAATAATGCAGGGCATTAAGAAGGCCGGAACTTCTAATCCTGTCTTTGTGCTCGACGAGATTGATAAGATTACGAAAGATATTCATGGCGACCCTGAAGCTGCTTTGCTTGAGGTACTCGACCCTGAACAGAATAATGCTTTCCACGACAATTTCCTCAATGTCGACTACGATTTGTCAAAGGTGATGTTCATCGCAACTGCTAATGCTATTGGCGGAATATCTCAGCCGTTGAAGGACCGCATGGAGATGATTGAGGTGTCTGGTTACCTGGCTGAGGAGAAGGTGGAGATTGCTTCAAGACATCTTCTGCCAAAGGAGATGGAGAATGCCGGAATAGACAAGAAGGCTTTCAGCATTTCGAAGCCAGTGATGAAATATATTATCGACCGTTATACAAGAGAGAGCGGCGTCAGGGAACTGGATAAGACAATGGCTAGCATCTGCCGAAAAATGGCTTTGAAGATTGCCAAGGGTGAGGCTGTGAAAAAGAACCTCAGCATGGCCGATGTCAGAGATTTGCTTGGCATTGAGCTGTACAGCCACGATGAGTGGGAGGACGATATGAAGCCTGGTGTTGTGACCGGACTGGCATGGACTGCTGTTGGTGGCGAGATTCTCTTTGTCGAAAGCAGTGCCTGCGAAGGTAAGGGTAAGTTGAGCATGACGGGCAACCTTGGCGATGTTATGAAGGAGTCGGCTACTCTGGCTCTGGAGTATATCCGTGCGAATGCTGCTTTGCTTGGCGTCGAGGGTGTCGATTTCGATAAGACTAATATACATGTGCATGTGCCTGAAGGTGCAGTGCCCAAGGATGGACCTTCGGCAGGCATTACGATGGTAACATCTATGGTGTCGGCCCTGACTGGCAGACGTGTCAAAAAACGTCTGGCTATGACTGGTGAGATAAGCCTGAGAGGTGCTGTGCTTCCAGTAGGCGGCATCAGGGAGAAGATTTTAGCGGCCAAACGTGCCGGTATCAAGGAGATTATTTTGTCGGAACCTAACAGAAAAGATTTGTCCGACATTAAAGATACATATATAGAAGGTTTGACTTTCCACCATGTGAAGACAATCGCTGAGGTGGTTGAGTTGGCACTTGAAAAGTAATAGAAATGGCAAAAAAGAAGAAAGACGCTTTGGTTGCGGCCGTGATTGACGGTATACAGGATATAAAGGGCAAGGGCATTACGGTGATGGATCTTCGTGAGGTCGATTCATCGGTGTGTGACTACTTTGTCATTTGCGAGGGTAATAGTTCGACTCATGTCTCTTCACTGGCCGACTCGATTGAGGACAAGGTGAGAGAAGAGGTCGGAGAGAAACCATATCACATTGAGGGCCGTCAGAATGCACAGTGGGTGCTGATGGACTACTACAATGTGGTGGTTCACATATTCCAGAAGGAGGCCAGAGCTTTCTACTCGCTGGAGACTTTGTGGGATGATGCCAAGAGCGAACAAATCCCTGATTTGGACTAACCTGAAAAAAGTAGCATAAATGTCGCAGATGGTTAAAAAAGATAACAAGCAGAAGATTCCGAAGTTCAGTAGCTATTGGATTTACGGTATTGTGGTTGTGACGCTGATACTGATTAGCACTATGAACATGGGACAGGAACCTCAGAAACTGTCGTATGCCAAGTTCGAAAAGGTGCTTTTGGGTAGTCGCAGCATTGATAAGATTGTGATTATTCGCAACGAACTGAAGGCTGAGGTCAGCCTGAAGAAGGACTCTGTAGAAAAATACAAGGACCTTTTTGTGGTGCCAACGCAGATACCAAATGTAGGTCCACACTTCATTGTCGATATCCCTTCGATTGACAGCTTTGAGGAGAGCCGTAAAGCCATTGAGACTTCAGAACAGAGGGATATTCCATTGTTTTATGAACAAAGGAGCAATGTCATTGGTGAGGTGCTGAGCTTTGCTTGGCCTCTCCTGCTGATGATTTTGATCTATTTTATTTTCTTCAACAGAATGACTGGCGGCGCTGGCGGTGGAGGCATTTTCAGTGTCGGCAAGTCAAGGGCACAGGTTATTGATAAGGATTCCAATGTCAATGTGTCGTTCAAGGATGTTGCCGGACTTGAAGGTGCTAAGGACGAACTTGTTGAGATTGTCGAATTCCTCCGTCATCCTGATAAGTATACTGAACTTGGTGGTAAGATTCCTAAGGGCGCTTTGCTCGTAGGCCCTCCGGGTACTGGTAAGACTTTGCTTGCGAAAGCCGTTGCTGGTGAGGCTAATGTTCCTTTCTTCTCGATGTCTGGCTCCGATTTCGTTGAGATGTTTGTAGGTGTCGGTGCTAGCCGAGTTAGAGACCTTTTCCAAAAGGCTAAAGCCAAGGCTCCATGTATTATCTTTATTGACGAGATTGATGCTATTGGCCGCGACAGAAGCAGAGGTAGAGGTATGTCGTCGAATGAAGAACGTGAAAATACTCTTAATCAGCTCCTGACTGAGATGGACGGCTTCGGCACTAATAGTGGTGTCATTATTCTTGCTGCAACGAATAGAGCCGACATTCTCGATAGCGCATTGATGCGTGCTGGACGTTTTGACCGACAGATTAATGTAGAACTGCCTGACCTTAATGAGAGGTCGGCTATTTTCGACGTACATCTTCGTCCTTTGAAGCTTGTCGAGGGTTTCGACAAGAGTTTCTTGGCTAAGCAGACTCCTGGCTTTTCGGGTGCTGATATTGCCAATGTATGTAATGAGGCTGCATTGACTGCTGCACGTAAGGAAAAGAAGTTCATCGAGAAGCAGGATTTCCTTGATGCTATAGATAGAATTGTCGGCGGTCTCGAGAAGAAGAACAAGATTATCACCAAGGAAGAGAGAAAGGCTATTGCCTATCATGAAGCTGGTCATGCTTCTATAAGCTGGTTGCTCGAGAATGCTCATCCACTGGTGAAGGTGACTATCGTACCACGAGGTAAGGCTCTTGGTGCTGCATGGTATCTGCCAGAGGAACGTCAGTTGACAACTAAGGAGCAGATTCTAGACGAGATGTGTTCTACTCTTGGCGGACGTGCTGCCGAGGAGGTGGTGTTCGGACGTATCAGTACTGGTGCACTCAACGACCTTGAAAAGGTGACGAAGCAGGCTTATGCTATGGTGACTTACTATGGCCTGAGCGAAAAACTTCCAAATTTGAGCTACTATAATTTTAACGACGAGTATTCGCTGACAAGACCATACTCTGACAAGAGAGCTGAAATGATAGACCAGGAGGTCTCGGCTATTGTTGCAGAACAGTACGAAAGGGCTAAGCAGATATTGAGGGATAATGCTGAAAAGCACAAGGAACTTGCTGAACTTCTGCTTGAGCGTGAAGTGATATTCAGCGAAGACTTGGAGACTATTTTCGGTCCACGAAAGGGTAGCGCCAAGGAGGACGAAGATGAGGCTGAAGCTGTTAAGGAACCCGTAGAGAATGTTGAGCCTGAGGCTGCGAGTGCAGAAAAGGATGCGCTTTAGCTTTTACCTCTGCAATGTATGGCTGAAAGGATGGGTAATAATGTGAAAATATAGCGAGATATGTGTTGGTGTAAAAAATAAAAATATCATATCTGCGTATAATTTGTTAGAAATACTTTCATAAATACATTTGAAATACTAATTTTGCTATTCGAATAATAGTTCCGCTGAATTGCGTAATGCTATTGTTCCTTGCTTTATTTGATTACTAGATGTCGAATTTTATACAACGTGCAATAACGGGCATTTTATTTGCCTTGGTGCTTGGTGCTGCTCTCATATTGAGTCCAGTGACATACGCCATGGTGATGGTGTGTATAGTAACGTTGGCATCGTATGAATTTTGCAAGATGGTTAGAAGCGATGAGGATCATATCCATCCACATCTGATGCTGGCAGTTTTGTCTAACGTGGTTGCTTTCACGTTGGGCTTTTTGCTGTATTATCAGGGAGTTGATCCAAGATGCCTGCTTATACTGATTGTATTTGTCTGGTGCGTGTTTCTGGTCGAGTTGTTCTCGATACATCAGAGACCATCGTTGAATATTGGTCTGACACTATTGTGCAACATATATATTGGACTTCCTTTCGCACTGATTAATCTTTTGGCGTTTAAGGACGGTGTGTATGACTGGCGTCCAATAGTTGCAATGTTCTTGCTTACGTGGGTTAATGACACTGGAGCTTATCTGTGTGGCATTACAATGGGTAAGCATAAGTTGTTTGAACGTGTGTCGCCAAAGAAGACCATTGAAGGTTTTATTGGCGGTGTGATTCTTACGTTGCTTGTGTCATATTTTATGCATGGCTTGTCGGGCCTTGATGGCCATAAGGAACTACCTATGTGGTTCTGCATCGCAAGTGGTCTCGTTATGGCGATATGTGGCACATGTGGCGATTTGATTGAGTCGAAGTTCAAGAGGGCAGTGAATATTAAAGATTCAGGTAAGCTTCTGCCAGGTCATGGTGGAATTCTTGACCGCTTCGATGCAATGATTTTTGCTGCACCAATTGTCAGTCTGCTATATTATTTCTTTATTTAGCGGTGCTGAAAGAAAATAGAAAAAGAATAGTTATTAAGATATAATAAATAGAAATGACTTTACACAAGGAGGGTTATAAAACTGCAGTAATTGCAATAGTAGCATTTGTATTGATTAATGTGTTAAGCTACAATCTTGTAGGTGGAACAGTTTCACATGTGTTGCTATTTGTAACTGGTATATCTGCATTTATGGCAATTAATTTCTTCAGAAGTCCGAAGCGTCATTTCGTTGTGCAGGATGGTGCGATAATAGCTCCTGCGGATGGAAAGGTTGTCGTGATTGAGGAGGTCTTTGAGCCAGAGGTGTTGAAGGAAAAGGCGCTGCAGGTTTCAATATTCATGTCGCCGCTGAATGTTCATATTAACTGGTATCCAGTGGGTGGTGCGATTTTGTTCAGCACACATCAGCATGGTAACCATAAGAGGGCTTATCTTCCAAAGTCGTCGACAGAGAATGAGAGAAGTTCGGTTCTGCTCGAGACAGCGAAAGGTGTGAAGGTTTTGGCGCGTCAGGTGGCGGGTGCCATGGCCCGACGAGTGGTGTGTTATGCGGAAGAGGGTGAGACGGTGAAGCAGTCGAGTGAGATGGGTTTCATAAAGTTTGGCTCGCGAGTGGATTTGTATCTTCCGATTGGAACGCAGATAGATGTTAAACTTGGCGACAAGACGACGGGTGGTCAGTCGATAATAGGCTGGCTGAAGTAGGCTAAAGAAAGAAGACAATATAAAACGATATTCGACTGAAGCCTGCTTGAAAAAGTGGGCTTTTGGTTTTAATGGTGTATTTATTAACGATGCCCGGTGCATCAATTATTAACTACTAAAAAGTAACGGTAAGTTGAAAACGAGGGGTACATATTTTGACTTGATAGACCAGACCTATTATTTTCCTCAGGATGGTTTTGACCTCGAGAATGGAAATTTGTTTTTCCATAATGTTTCGCTGAAGTTTATAATTGAGAAGTACGGTACGCCGCTGAAGATTACTTATCTGCCTAAGATAGGTGACCAGATTAAGAGGATACGCAACTTGTTCAGCAAGGCGATAAAGACTCATGGCTACAAGGGTAATTACAAGTATTGCTACTGTACGAAAAGTTGTCACTTCTCGTTTGTAGTAAAGGAGACTTTGCAATATCAGGTGCAGCTGGAGACTTCATCGGCTTATGACCTCGACATTGTAAGGGAACTGTATGAAGAAGGTACGATATCGAAGGATATCATCATCATAAACAATGGCTCGAAGAGCGACCTTTATCTGCAAAAGATAAAGATGATTCAGGACCTTGGTTTCAAGAATGTCATCACTGTACTGGATAGCAAGAGCGAGTTGCAGAGGCTGCTCGATGTGATGAAGACGGATGTGGTGAATGTCGGTATCAGAATGGCTATTGACGAGGAACCACAGTCGGCCTACTATACATCACGACTTGGCATTCGTCCATCAGAGATTTTGAAGTTCTACAATGAAGAGATTAAGGACAACCCTCGAGTGAATCTCGAGATGTTCCATTTCTTTGTTGATTCGGGTATCAAGGATAACCTCTATTTCTGGGGTGTGTTCCAGAAGGCTTTGTCGGTATACGCTGAGTTGAAGAAGCAGTGCGAGTCTCTTCACATGATTGACCTTGGTGGCGGACTGCCAATTAGAAATAACCTTGGCTTCGAGTATGACTATAAGTACATCGTGAATGAGCTAGTCAGAGGCATCAAGGAGGTGTGTGTCAACGAGGAGATTGATGAGCCTGATATCCTGACTGAGTTCGGAAAGTATACTGTTGGTGAGTCGGGTGCCGTGATTTTTAAGGTTGCTGAGGCCAAGCAGCAGAATGATACTGAGCTGTGGTATATTATAGACAATAGTCTTATGACCACTATCCCTGATTCGTGGGGTATCTGTGAGAAGTTTATTCTTCTGCCTGTCAACAAGTGGGACAAGCCGTATACGAGGGTAAATATCGGTGGTGTGACTTGTGACCATGCTGACTACTATAATACTGAGGATTTGAACCAGCAGGTCTATCTGCCTAAGTTGTCGAAGGATGATGACGAACCTCTCTATATTGGTTTCTTCCATACTGGAGCTTATCAGGATTCGATAAGTGGCTATGGTGGTATCAAGCATTGCCTGATTCCTTCACCAAAGCATGTGGTGATAGACCGTGACGAGAATGGACAGATAATCGATTATTTGTTCAGTGAAGAGCAGAGTTCGGATGAGATGCTGAGAATCCTCGGCTACTGCAGACGATAACGATATTTTGACTTTATATATTTGACGGGAGACTGATTCGGTGTGAATCGGTCTCTTTTTTTTGTGTATAGAGATAAGGTTTAATAGTGTTCTGCACGTTGTCTTGGGGTGCTCAACGAAAAAAAATAGTCAAATAACTAATAAAAATAGTTGGATAACTAAAAAATATAGTTACATTTGCAACATCAATATTTGTAGTTATGGAAAAGATTACGAAAAAAGAGGAAGAACTGATGGAGTTTTTTTGGGATAAGGGTCCGCAATTTGTGCGTGATATCGTTGAGATGTATCCTGATCCGAAACCACATATTAACACGGTTTCGACGATGGTGAGGTCGCTCGAGTCTAAGGGATATGTAGGCCACAAACAATATGGCAATACGTTTCAGTACTTCGCTATTGTTGACCGTGAGAAGTTCAGTAGCATGACACTCAAGGGTGTTATAAGCAAATATTTCGGTAATTCGTTTAAGAGTGCAGTGTCAGCTCTGGTGAGCGATGAGGAATTGTCTGTCGACGACCTCAAGGAACTTCTCAAGCAGGTAGAACAACAAAAATAATCAACCACAAAATGAGAAGCTATGGAAATACTACTTTATAATGTCAAGGTGTCGATTTGTCTGATAGCATTCTATTTGCTCTATAGACTGTTGTTGAGCCACGAGACTTTCGTCAGAATGAATCGCATTGTGCTTCTTGCCATGGTGGGGCTCTCGTTTGTGTTGCCACGATGCGGTATAACATGGCAGACTGTGTCTGAGAATGCCGTGAGTGGTATGTCGATATCGATGATGCTTGACGAGATAAGTGTTGCAGCCAATGCTGCGCCTATGATGGCATCTGGTGTTGGTGTTATGAACTGGCAGGCATGGTGTGTAATTGCCTATTGGCTTGGAGTAATGTTTTTTGCCTTTAGACTGGTACTGACAGTGGTTCATATTGTTATGATGACTCATAGGGGTGAAAGAAAAACTCTCGATGGAGGTGTGAAGCTTGTTTTGCACGAGACGGGTATGGCACCTTTTTCATGGATGGGGCATGTATGGATGAGCAGAAGTGACTATGAGGAGAACGGACACGAAATATTGACACATGAGATTGCGCATATTCGCTATGGTCACTCAGTTGACCTTATGATTATGGATGTAATATGCAGCCTGTTATGGTTTAATCCTGCAATGTGGCTCATGAGAATGGAATTGTGTGCCGTTCACGAATATGAGGCTGATAAGGCCGTTTTGGATTCAGGAATTAATGCAAGGCAATATCAGATATTGTTAATAAAGAAAGCTGCTGGCTCGAAGTGGAGTTCGGTCGCCAACAGCTTCAATCACAGTAAACTTAAAAGCAGAATAGCTATGATGCTACGAAAGGAATCATCGGCATGGGCAAGAGCCAAGGTGCTCTGTGCCTTGCCAATCATCGGTGGAGCGATGATAGCATTTGCAAATGTCGCTTGTAGCGAGAGCGAAGATAATGAAAATGTTCCGAATGGCATTATTGCCGTCGGAGATTTTATCACTGAGGATAATATGAAACGAGGCGATGTCGTAAAGGCTGAGTACATCGAGGATGTCAATGGTGCAGAAAGTGTGAAGTATTATCTGAAGAGTGGTGAGGAGTTCGTCATTTCCTATGATGACAGCAAGGAGACTTTTATGATTGTCGAAGATATGCCAGAATTTCCTGGTGGTATGGATGAACTAGGCAAGTTTATTGCAGAAAACGTGAGATACCCGAAAGAGGCCATGGAGAAGAATATTAGTGGTCGTGTGTTTGTCCATTTCGTGGTGGATGAAAACGGCAACGTTGTGGAGGTTCGTCCAGCACGTGACACCGACCCTATACTCAATGCTGAAGCTATACGTATAGTAAGCATGATGCCACAATGGAAACCAGGTCTCCAACGTGGAAAGGCTGTACGTGTGTCTTATACCGTGCCTATTAATTTTGTATTGGAGTAAGTAGGTATTGCCTTGCATTATTCTTTTTGAAAGACAAACTTTAAAACCTGTCGTTATGAAGAAAATATTGACGCTGTTGTTTATGACAACAACGATTGTTACGGCTATGTCTCAAAGCAGAGAGGTACTTCTGGTGGAAAAGATTGACAAAGACTCGACAGACTGGCAGTCGATGGTGGAGTTGGCGCATTATTATAAGGAACGTTCAAATAGTATGAGAGCGTTGAAGTGGACAGAGATGGCGTATACAGTGCATGGTAGTGACACACTGAAAAGAGAATTGGCAACGTGCTATTACCAGAGGGCCGACTATGAAAAGTGTATTGAGTTATGCAATGAATTAATGACACCACACGAGGGAGCAGAATCGCCAGATTCGTCAGAGGTTTACTTGGTGGCTAGATGCTATGAGAAGATGGAGATGCCAGAATTGGCGATGGAATACATGCTAAAGGAGGCCGATAGAAACATAGAGAATCAAAGTAATCTGGTGTCTTTGACGAAGGTGTTGATAGATAGTAGAATGGCTAAGGTAGCTGTACAGTATCTAGAGAAGTATTGTGAGGCTGACAGTATGAATGTAGCTGTGAATACAGTGAAGGCTCAAGCATATTATAATGCTGGATATCCAAGGAAAGCAATAGCAGAGTATAATAAGCTGATGCATGTGTATGGTGATAGACGTCCGTCGACTCTATATTATCTGGCAATGTCGTATTTGCAGGTTAAGGACAAGGATGCTGCTCTCATGTATCTTGAGATGTGCAACGAAAAATACAAAGGGACAAATGGACTGGCGTTGGCTATGCTTGGAATGGTTGAGCTGGATTATGACACACTGGCGGTGAAGGGCGAGAAGGACATATATGATGCGATAGAGATGATGCAACCTGATCCGAATCTGATGTTCCGTTTATACTTCAGTCTTGGCGATTATCATGCACAGAAAGATGCAAAGAGTGCGATACCATATTTCGAAAAGGCGGACAAGTTCAAGCCCGGAGATGCGAATCTATGTTATCAGTTAGGGTATTGCTACTATATGGTAGGAGATACGGATAATGAATATAATTACTGGAGCAGGTACTTGCAACTGATAAATGAAGAGGAGGATAGTTTCGTGACACAAGGCGTGAGAAAGAGAGTGACCAAGATTAAAGAAGAGAGATTCATGAAAGGAAATTGACTTTTAGTTTTTTGGATATAGTTTTTAAGTCGCTTAGTTTGTTTTTTTACGTTTGCAATTGGGGGAAAATGTATATCTTTGCGAATAATAAGAAGCAAACGTAGATGGAACAGCTCACAGGCAAAAAAGGCAGTTATGTGCTTAACGGTCGTCAGGGCGGGAAGGGCAAGTTTGGAGGCATCTGGACTGGCACTACCGATGATGGCCGTGTGTCAGTTTCGGTGAAGCGCATTGAAAAATATGGACAAGCATTGCCAGGACTGATGGAGAAGCTTATGGGTGTGGAACATGAGAATGTAGCGAAGACGCTGGATACGTGGGTCGGCGAAGATGGCTGCCTGTATGTAGTTAGGGAATATGTCAAGGGTACGGATTTGAAGACAATATTCACTACCAAAGCGATGTACAGGAAGATGGATGAGATGAAGTTCGTTGAGGCAGGGAAGTCGGTCTTGCGAGCCTTGGATGCGGTGCATGGTGCTGGTGTGATTCATAGAGATGTAAAGCCATCAAACATCATCGTACCTCATGTCGACGGCGATGACCCTACTGAGCAGGATTTCAGCAAAGTGATTCTGATAGACTTTGAGCAGTGTTCTGCCTACCCTGATGAGAGTGACGTGAGGTCGTCATTTGCCCTTGTTTTTTCTCCACCAGAGATGCTTTTGAAGAGAAACAGGTTAGTATGTCCGGCATCGGACCTTTTTGCCTTGAGCATAAGTCTGTTTCAGTTAATAATGGGCAAAGCTCCTTATACTGATTGTAATCCGGAGATACTTGTGAACCTGCAATTGACATATCCGATGAAGCAACCAGCCAGAATGGATGACCAGCTGTTTGCTGTGTTGTCAAAGGCAGCATATAAGGCGACGTTTCCGAAGCCACCAAGACAATTGTCGCCGGATGTGGTGGAAAAGATTTTGAAGGAAGGTATTGCAGGACGATATCAGTCGGCGAGTGAAATGCTTGTTGATTTGGAGAAGGTCGAAAAGACTTTCAAGCCGGTAAGTTGGCTGAATAAACTATTTGAGTAATATGTAATCGAAAAATATAAAAGATGAAGCAGTATATAGACCTAATAAATAGAGTTCTGGACGAAGGTGTTTGGCGTGAAGACAGAACGGGCACTGGAACAGTAGGAGTGTTTGGACATCAAATGAGATTTGACCTTCAGAAAGGTTTCCCTTTGCTGACAACAAAGAAGTTGCATTTGAAGTCGATAATCTATGAACTGTTATGGTTTATCAAGGGAGATACAAATGTTAGGTATCTGCAGGAGAATGGTGTGAGAATATGGAACGAATGGGCAGATGAAAATGGCGATTTGGGTCCGGTCTATGGACATCAGTGGAGGTCGTGGCCAGCATACGATGGTACGACTATCGACCAGCTCGGAATGGTGATAGATCAGATAAAGACAAATCCAAATTCGCGACGACTGCTTGTCAGTGCATGGAATGTCGCTGAGGTGAATAGTATGGCTTTGCCACCATGCCACACGATGTTTCAGTTCTATGTGGCCAATGGGAAGTTAAGTTGCATGCTCTATCAGAGGTCTGCAGACATTTTCCTCGGTGTGCCTTTCAACATCGCATCGTATGCGTTGCTGACAATGATGATTGCACAGGTGTGTGGACTTGAGCCTGGTGAGTTTATTCATACTTTGGGCGACGCACATATATATAAGAATCATATAGACCAGGTTAAGGAGCAGATTACTCGCGAACCTTATCCATTGCCAAAAATGAAGATAAACAAGGATGTAAAAGATATCAATGACTTCAAATATGAGGACTTCGAGCTTGTAGACTATCAGGCTCATCCGCATATCAAAGGAGTAGTTGCGGTTTAAGTTATAGGTTTAGGATGGGAAAGATAGCGATGATAGTAGCTGTTGACAGGAACAACGGCATAGGACGTGGCGGTGACCAGTTGGTATATATTTCTGAGGACTTGAAGCATTTCAAGGCGACTACGACTGGCCATACTGTGATAATGGGTAGAAAGACAAGTAATGCATTGCCCAAGGGAGTGTTGCCTAAGAGGAGAAACATTATAGTGACTCGTTCGGCAGAGTGGCATATCGAGGGAGGAGAAGTGGCACATTCGGTAGAGGAGGTTATGGATATGCTTGGTGATGATGAAGAGGCATACGTAATGGGAGGTGGTGAGATTTACAAGCAGTTTATGCCTATGGCGGAGAAGCTTGTTGTTACAGAGATTGATGCGGAATATGAAGGTGTGGATACATATTTTCCTGAGATAAATGGTGAAGAATGGAAAAGAGAAATGGTGTCGGAATGGATGGACGATGAAAAGAATGGAGTGAGGTTTAGGTATGTGGAATATAAAAGAAACTTGTAAAAAGGGTTACAATAAGTTCAAGCGAAACAAGATGTTTGCTTTTTGATTAAAATAAGACTCCACCACTGGATATCCAATGGTGGAGTTTTATTCGTTTGTTGTGTGTGTTAAATAAGGTCCTTTGGATTAGAAGAGGCTACGGCCTTCGAATGTGATGTCGTCAACAAGAACATTGTTGAGGAGTGATGTCTGAGCTTCTGTAGAGAAGAACTCAGCAGTTACATCCTTGCCGTTTGTAGAAGCCTTCATGTATACTTCGCCGAGGTAAGTCTGAGTGCTGAAAACTATTTCCTTCCAAGAGTCGCAGAGTGTAGTTACCTTACCGTTTGCGTCAGTTTCGATAAGAGTTACACGGCCGAGTTCCTTACCACCCTTAGCCATTCCCTGACCAGCAGCCTTGAGAGATGCGAGTGCGGTCTTGATGTTGCTCATACGGAAGCTTTCAACATAACCATAAACGATAACTTCAATCTTAGTGTTTGCTGGAAGAAGATCGAGTTCCCACAAATCGATATTATCCAGAGCTGTCTTATTGCCTTCAGCTGCGTCTTTGAGGTCCTTGTAAATCTTTGGAGCCTGTACCTTAAGCTTGAGAGCCTTCTTCATTGTGATGTAAGCGAATGGGCTTGAAAGGTTCTTAGTGAAGATTGCCTTGCAAACTGTACCCGAGTTTGCTACGAGGCAGTTTACATCGTTGCTGTAAGTGCCGTCGATAGGAGTGATGAGGTCGTAAGCGTCCTCGTCAACTGCCGCCTTCCATGTAGGAGTAAAACCACCATACCATGCTTCGTAAATCTTAGGGAAGTCGCTGCTTGCGAGAGCAGTCTTTTCAACTTCTGCATAGTACTCATCACCATCAGTGCCTTCAGCAGGAGTATCAATGCTGCCACCCTGGAATGCATTGTAGATAGGGTTGTCAGTAGATGTTCCTTCCTGGAATGTGAATACGTTGATGTTGCCATCAGACAACATGTAAGCAGATGCTTCGAGTTGGTCAGTATAGTTAGAGAACATAGCTGGCATATTCATTACCTGTACGTTTGCGGAGAAATCGCTTTTTACGTTTCCGTCGCCATCTCCGTCGTCGTCGCTATGGCAAGCAGTGAATGAGCCGGCAACTACTGCCAAGCCGAGTGCAAATAATAAATGCTTTTTCATTTGTATTGGTTTTTTATTTGTTTTCTATGTTTTGTTAGCATTTACGCAAATCTGGGGTAATGGTTACGAAAAGGAGGTGAAAAAACAAGAAAAAAACGAAAAATGGTCCATCCTCTACCGGATGGACCATTGTAAAGTATTTGAGTTGTAATGTGTTACGGGATAAATGCTGAGATGCTTGAGTTTTTGTCTCGGATTATCTCTGTTTTGTTGTGGTTTATCTCAGTTTGTCGGTGAGGAGGATGCATTCTATCATTGGAGGGACGTTGCCGTAGATGATATTGTAGACGCAGTCGGTGATAGGCATGCTGACCATATACTTTTCGTTGATTTCGTGTATGGACTTGACTGCGTAGTAGCCTTCTGCGACCATGAGCATTTCCATTTGTGCGGCTTTGACTGAGTATCCTTTACCGAGCATTGCTCCGAAAGTGCGGTTGCGGCTGAATTGCGAGTAGCATGTGACGAGCAAATCTCCGAGGTATGCGGAGCTTTTGATGTCGCGGTTGATAGGATGTACTGTGTCGACGAAACGTTTCATCTCCTGTATGGCATTGGAGATAAGGACGGCTTGGAAATTGTCGCCATATCCGAGTCCGTGGAATATGCCAGAGGCGATAGCCATGATATTCTTAAGTACGGCGGCGAATTCGGTGCCATATATGTCGTCGGTGACAGTAGTCTTGATGAAATTGCATGCTATGATTTTGGTGTACTCTCTGGCGAGCTGTATGTTTTGGCATGCAATAGTAAGGTATGAGAGTCGTTCGAGCGAGACTTCTTCGGCATGGCATGGTCCGCTGATGACACCTATATGTTCGATAGGTACTTTGAGAGCGCGGTTGATCCAGC
The DNA here is from genome assembly GCA_024401355.1 of Bacteroidales bacterium. GTDB lineage: Bacteria > Bacteroidota > Bacteroidia > Bacteroidales > Marinilabiliaceae > W3P20-009. Next base: position 27,867 of record JAKSLF010000017.1, read on the forward strand.
TGCCGACGATGAGATTCTCGTCAGGAATGAGTCCCTTGATGGCGGAGATGACATACTTGTGGCTCATGTCTTCGGTAAGAGAGGACATGGCAGACTTTATGAAAGCCGAAGGTACGGCAAAGATAAGTACATCGGAGCGGCGGACGATTTCGTTGACATCGTTGGAGAAGAAAATCTTCGAGGTGTCGAACTTGACCGACGTGAGGTACTTAGGATTGCTACCAGTGAGGGTGAACGTGTCGATATCCTTCTGGTTGCGTACGTGCCAGTTGAGCAGGGATTTGTTGCAGAGCACCATCTTGGCGATAGCGGTAGCCCAGCTACCACTACCGATGATGCCTACGGTATATCCGTTGGGCAGTATGTTCTGTTCTTCCTGTGCCATTATTCAGTCCAAGATTTTACCAAGTCCTGAGCGGGATTTGCGAGTCCGAGCTTGAGCTTCTTGTTTTGTCCGCAGAGGTCCTGGAAGAGCTTGTTAGGGTTGAGACCCTTGAGGTCGTCGACCTTGTTGATGCCCATCTTGTAGAGGACTCCGATCCATTCGGTTGGTACTCCGGCAGCGTTGAAAGCAGCTTCGCCATCGCGTTCCTTCTTCTTCTCTGGTTTCATCTGAGGGAAGAGGAGAACTTCCTGGATAGTAGTCTGTCCAGTCATGAGCATGCAGAGTCGGTCGATACCGATACCGATGCCAGATGTTGGAGGCATACCATACTGGAGAGCGCGGAGGAAGTCCTGGTCGATAATCATAGCCTCGTCATCGCCCTTGTCGGCGAGCTTCATCTGGTCGATGAAACGCTGCTCCTGGTCGATAGGGTCGTTGAGTTCGGAATATGCGTTGGCAAGTTCCTTGCCGTTGACCATGAGTTCGAAACGCTCGGTGAGGCCAGGCTTGCTGCGGTGCATCTTAGTAAGAGGAGACATCTCGACAGGATAGTCGGTGATGAACGTAGGCTGGATGAAAGTGCCTTCGCAAGTTTCGCCGAAAATCTCGTCGATGAGTTTGCCCTTGCCCATTGTCTCGTCGACTTCGACACCGACCTTCTTGGCAACTTCGCGGATTTCATCTTCGCTCATGTTGTTGAGATCGTAGCCAGTCTTTTCCTTGATAGCGTCGAGGATAGGGAGACGGCGGTAAGGAGCCTTGAAAGAGATGATGTTGTCGCCAACCTTGGCATCTGTAGAGCCGTTGACAGCGATACAGATTGTTTCAAGGAGTTTTTCGGTGAATGACATCATCCAGTTGTAGTCCTTGTATTGGACGTAGAGTTCCATGCAGGTGAACTCAGGGTTATGGTTGCGGTCCATACCCTCGTTGCGGAAGTTCTTACCTATTTCATATACACCTTCGAAACCTCCGACGATAAGACGCTTGAGGTAGAGCTCGGTTGCGATACGCATGTACATGTCGATATCGAGAGCGTTGAAGTGAGTGATGAAAGGACGAGCTGATGCTCCGCCGGCGATAGCCTGGAGAGTTGGAGTTTCAACTTCAGTATATCCTGCACCGTCGAGAACGGAGCGGAGAGTCTTGAGTACTGTGGCGCGCTTGAGGAAAGTGTCCTTGACACCTTCATTGACAACGAGGTCGACATAACGCTGACGGAAACGGAGTTCAGGGTCGTCGAATTTGTCGTAGGCAACGCCATCCTTATATTTTACCACAGGAAGTGGCTTGATAGACTTAGCGAGTACGGTGAGTTCCTTGCAATGAACGGAAATTTCACCAGTCTGTGTGCGGAACACGAAACCCTTGATGCCGATGAAGTCGCCGAGGTCGAGAAGCTTCTTGAAGACGGTGTTGTAGAGTTCCTTATCTTCGTCGGGACAGAGTTCGTCGCGTGAGATATAGACCTGTATGCGACCCTTAGAGTCCTGCAATTCGACGAAAGATGCTTTACCCATGACACGGCGGCTCATCATACGTCCAGCGATGCAAACATCGCGCTGTGGCTCGTCGTCCTTGAAGGATGCAATGATGTCAGTAGAGAAAGCGTCAGTTGGATATTCTGCTGCAGGATATGGGTCGATGCCCATGTCGCGGAGTGCCTGGAGATTGTTTCTGCGGTTAATCTCCTGTTCGCTGAGGTCTTCTATTAAGCTCATATTATAATGCTAACATTGTTTACTTAGTGACATTGTCTGTGCCTTTGAAAGGCAAAAATCACGGCAAAGGTAGTGAAATATTTACGAAATATGAAATATGAAATTCGAAATATGAAGAACTTGAATATGAAAATTGTATTCCTACGGTATCCTTACGGTATCCCTACGGAAAAGTGATGACGGAATTTTCGTCGTCATCGTCGGGTATTGAGTAGGAGATGTCGCCAATCGAGACGGGAGTTTCGGAAGTGAGATTGTAGTCGTCGAGTGCCTTGAGAGCACTATCCATAATCTCGTCCATCGACTCGCCATAGACGACGATTGGAGTGTCTTCGACATAGGCGATAAGTCCGTCGTTGCCGTCGGAAAAAATGGTGAGTGCCTTGTTCATAAAGTAAGGGTAAAGTAAGGTTAAAGTCAGATGGATATGTGCTGCACCTCGAGAGGACCTGAGAAGAAGAGTCGTGCCATGGAGCAGAACTTCTCGGTGTTTTCGGTGGTGTAGAACTTTACTGAATGACCTTGTGAGAGTGTCGACTCGATTTCGGAATGTCGTGTCAGGTAATCCTTGAGACTTTCGGCCACAATCTCGCCTTGTCCGAGAAGTGTGACGTTGGAAGGAAGGTATTGGCGAATCTTTGGAAGTAGAATAGGGAAGTGAGTGCATGCCAAGATGACCGTGTCGATGTCGGGACTCTGAGCCATGAGTGAATCGACATATTTCTTGACGAAATAGTCGGCTCCTGGTTGGTCGTACTCGTGGTTTTCGACGATAGGAACCCACATTGGACAAGCCTGCTGGAATACCTTGATGTCGTTCCAGAGCTTGCTGATTTCGATAGGGTAGGAGCCAGAATCGACAGTACCTTGAGTGCCGAAAATGCCAATGTGACGTGAACGGGTGAAACGTCCGATTGCTTCGACGCTTGGACGGATTACTCCAAGAACACGTTTGTCGGCACCCAGACGAGGAAGGTCCTTCTGCTGTATGTTGCGGAGAGCCTTGGCAGACGCTGTGTTGCAAGCCAGGATGACAAGCTGGGCACCCATGTCGAAAAGTTTGGTGACACATTGGAGCGTGAACTCGTAGACGACATCAAAAGAGCGAGTGCCATAGGGAGTTCGGGCGTTGTCGCCGAGATAGATATAGTCGTACTGCGGCATCTCCTTGCGGATAGCGTCGAAGACTGTAAGTCCTCCATAACCTGAATCAAAGATACCTATTTTCATAAGCTACAATTAGTGCATTCCTCCGACGCAAGGTCTGAACTTCGGTGGTTTTGCCATGGTCATTGGTTTGGCAACAATCTGTATTGCATTCTGGACATTGCCGTCTTCATCGACCTTGCCGATGATGAGTATGAAATTGTCCTTGTCGGGTCCGAACCCCTTGAAGACCTCGATGTAGTCGTATAGTTCGTCGTATGACTCGCGGTAGACGCAGAAAGAGGTTGGTCCCTTTTTCTGGTATTTCTTGACGTCGAAATACATGGAGAGGTTGTAGCAGTCGAACTCGGCACATGAATCGCTCCATTTGATAGTGCCGTGGTCGTTGACGGGTTTTTCCCATGATGCGAGACCTTCGCGGTAGCGAATAATCTTCCAAATATCGGTGTTGCCATGATGTTCACAAGGAACGACATAACCATTGTCCCATCCATCCCATTGGGCGAATGAAGTGAGAGACACCAAACTGAATAATATGATAGTGAAGAATCTCATGACGTCATTTTGCTGTATAGTTGATGTCGGTAATGCGTCCGTCGGCATTAACGAAAATCGTTACAGGCTGGAACGGAGCAAACTGGGCAGCAGAATTGGCATCGACAGAACCTTCGAAGACGTTGACGTTGCCAATGTGCTGGAATGAATTAGGAATATTAGCTACGACACGATAATTGTTGAAGCGATTGAGAGCTACAGTCTGCCAATGAGATTCGGCAGAACGAGTTGTGTCGGTCGTGAAATGGAAGACGTATGGTGAACCTCCAAAGTAGTCGCTGGAGAGTGACTGCCCGTTGCGGAGATTGATGGAGAACGAAGGAGCTGGTTGCCCCTTGGCGAACTTGCTGATGAAGCGTGAGGTGACCCGTGCCTTGTTGACGAGAGAGGCGAGACGCTGAACCTCGACGTTGTCGGGATAGGACTGCGTCAGTTTGAGAGACGCCTGGTCGAAAATGTTGTGGTCGGATATTATATTATAAAGGTATCGTCCGTTGAGGGAGAGATTGAGTACTGGAATCGTGACGATGGACCCTTCGGCCTGGGCCAGAAGCTGGTCGGCACGAGAACGCATAGAGACGAACAGCGAGTCGGAATGGATAGAATCGAGTTCGTGCTGAAGTGCTTCGACCTGCCAGAGCAGCTGACACTCCTTGTTGTTGGATGTTGCCTCGTCGAAGTGGTTGATGCGGGCGCAGATAGCCAAGGCCCGAGCATCGCGAATGATGACATCGAGAGAGTTGGCTGAATCGACAAAGAAGCGATAGAGACCAGGTTGCCAGTCGCGAGAGGAGAGACGATATTGTCCGTCGAAAGCATGTGCTGAGTCGACGACATTGGTCATGTCGGGGAGCTGGTAGACATAGATAGGTGAAGCGGTCGTCGAATTGAGGTCGACGAGTATGTTGGTGTCCCTGCTGTTGCCAGAACAGGCGATGAGCAGCGGAAACAAGAGTAAAGCCGAAATGAGAAAACGAATACTCATAGTGGTCGGACGTGATAGACTCAAAATTGTAAAAATCGTAGGCAAAGATAATAAAACTTGTTGTGAGAAGAGCCGTTGCCATTAAATATTGCTAAAATAAATATGTATTATCTTCGTTGAATGATACATTTTCACTAATTTTGCAAGCAAGTATGCATGGTTGAAAAATGGTTAGATACCTTATATATATAGTGATGTTTTTGGTGTCAATGCCAATCTATGCTCTGGAGAAGAGCGTGGGTGTGGCTGTTGATGCTAGTGCCATTGCAGATGATAAGACGGAATCGGAAAGTGAAGAAGAGAATAGAGAAGATGGTGAGGAGGATGAATATGACGAGCTGGACTCTATGCTTGACGAGATGGATTCCATGTACGGCATGCCTGAGAGTGAGAAGTTGTGCGACCAGATAATAGAATACACAAAATCGTATATGAAGTCGGAGTCGGACTCGACAATGGAGAATGCGATGTATTATGCCATGACAGCCAAGATGACTTCGTATCACCAGCAGGCAAGGTTTGGTCGCTTGATTGAGTATGCGGATAGTGTGCTGACGTCATGTACGTTTAATGATGCAACTGAATATTACTATTATTATATAGTATACTTGAAGGCTGTCGGTTATATCGAGCAGGGAAAATACAAGTTGGCGATGCAATGCGCCCAGGAGCTGTATAATGACGGTAAGGAGGAACCAGACTACAGGAACTTTGACCCGGATCATGATATTCTGCCACAGGCTGTGAGAAACAGATGTAACGCCCTCTTCTGCATGGGAATCGCCAACAGGGAGATGGGTCAGTACAAAGAAGCCTTGAATCAGTTTGATGAGTGTATAGAACTTGCATCGCATTTCGGTAATCCGATGTTGCTGGTGAAATATGACACGCAGATGTTGAGAATCGAAACCTCGTTGAAGTGCGAGGAAGGCGATGTTGTGCTGAACTACATGGAGCGATGTGCAGCAGAGCTTGATAGAATCAAGGCTGATGGTGACCGCAACGTTGTACCATACGAGGCGTCATTGCATACGATGTATGTGGATGTGTGCTGCAAGATGAACCAGCCCGAGCAGGCAAGATACCATATCGACAGAGTAGAACGTCTGATAGAAGAAAACGGTTTGCCTGAGCAGGCAGTTGCCGACCTGAATAGGGCGAAGGCGATATACTACAAGAGCATCGGCCAGAACGTGATGGCAGTGGCTTATGCTGATAGTGCTGCAAGGTTCTATGAAGAAGTGTCGAAACCGAACTATGAGGTGGACATGCTGAAAGTGAAACTCGATGCCGTGCATGGAGCTAAGCTATATTCGCAGGAGTATGCATTGGCACAACGAATAATATCCTTGAACGATTCCCTGGCTACGCAGAAGTATAATTCGCAGATGGAGGAAATGGGAACCATGATGGGCATGGACAAGTTGAACAACGAGAAGAAAGCCTTGACAGCCCAGAGACAGATGTGGGTCATGGTGAGTGTGCTTGTCGTTGTTCTTGCGCTATTCTCGGTGTTCTATCTGAACTACAGACGAAGCAAGGAGAGACAGAAGATATTGTCACAACAGAAAGAGTTGCTTGAAGCGGAAGTAACCCGCCAGACAGCAGAGTTGAGACAGCAGAAATCGGAGATTGAACAGATAAATCGCGACATAACAGATAGTATAAACTATGCAGAGCGTATCCAGAGCAAGATATTGCCAGACCTGTCGCAGTATAAGAACTATGGAATAGAAGGTGCGTTTGCATTCTTTATACCTTGTAATATAGTATCAGGTGACTTCTATTGGGCGACACGTCAGAATGGTCAGTTGATAATCGCATGTTCTGACTGTACGGGTCATGGTGTGCCAGGTGCCTTCGTGTCGATGATTGGTTCTACGAGTTTGAACGAGATTTCGTCGAATGCGTCGGAGATAGATCCAGGACAGATGTTGGAAGATTTGGATGCCAACGTGATGAAAGTGCTAGGCCAGAGTGGTGGTGAAGCACGCGACGGCATGGATATAGCTCTTGTATCGTATGATCCAGAAACACGAAAGATGAAAGCGGCAGGTGCTCGTCGTCCGGTCTTCGTGATACGCAAGAATGGCGAACTGGAGGAATTCAAGGGTGTCAAGCGAAGCATCGGTGAGACTGATGAAGGAAGCCGCATGAAACCATTTGAGACAATGGAAATAGATGTAGAACCAGGAGATACTATATATATGTGTTCAGATGGTCTGGCTGACCAGTTTGGTGGTCAGGAGATTCATGGCGAAAATGGAAAGCGACTCATGTCGGGTGGCTTGAAGAAGATGCTCATGAAGCTGAATGCTGAGGATATAGACAAGCAGCGTGACTTGGCCGAAAAGCTGTATTGGGAATGGCGAGGCACATGTCCGCAGCTTGATGATATATCGTTGGTGGGTATAAGAATATAGAAGAAAAACAGAGATATAAGAAACACAAAATGAAGAGAATAGCAGCTTCAGCCATGGCTATAATAGCAATGGCATCATGTAGTAAGAGTGGAGTTGAAATAGCCGGAACTATAAACAATGCCGGAGGTCAGATGATATATCTTTCAGAGGTTGACCTTGACAGGACATTTATTGTCGATTCGGCAGAGGTGAAGCAGGATGGCAGTTTTGAACTTGTAGCCCCAAAGAACAGCCAACCTACATTTTATATTGCTCAGCTTAATGATGGCAAGAACCAGATAACAATATTGACAGATAGTGCAACGCTTGGTGTCAATCTGACAGCTGACATGAATGCCGAGACATGGCAGAAGTCGGTGAAGTTTGACAACTCAGCAGACAACAACGACATCAATGACTTCATAATCAGGATAGACGACCTGCAGAAAGACTTCGTCGCATTGGCATCAAACGTAAAGATGCCACAGGACGAAAGACAGGTAGCCACAGAAAAGTTTAAGGAAAAGTTGGCTGACCATAAGGCTGTTGTGCATAAATATGTGTTTGACCATCCTCGTTCGTTTGTGAGCTACTTCGCATTGTTCCAGTCGGTAGTTGACATGCCAGTATTTGACATGAGAGACCAGAACGACCTCATACTTTATAATACAGCAGCGACAAGCCTTGGTTTGGCATATCCTAACAGCGATAGAGTTAAGGATTTGTGCAGCAGAGTATTGCTCGTGAGACGTGCGATGGTTCAGCAGAAGAAGACAGAAAACCTTATCAAAGATGCGGTTGTCGTTGGTTCTCCAGACTTGAAGATGAAGGATTCGGAAGGAAACGTAAAGACACTTTCGGAGCTTAAGGGCAAGATTGTGATATTGCAGTTCTGGGCATCGCAGAGCGACGATTCGCGAAAGGTAAACCGTCAGCTTGTGAAGTTGTATGAGAAGTATAAGAGCAGAGGACTTGAGATATATCAGGTATCAGTAGATACTAGCGAACTGCTCTGGAAGAATGCGATAAAGGCCGACGGACTCACATGGACAAACGTGTGTGACCTCCAGGGATCGGGCTCGCTTGCAGTCAGACTTTACAACATATCGGCAGTACCATCGAACTATATAATCGACAGAGAAGGAACGCTTGTAGGAAAAGACCTGTTCGGAACACGTCTTGACAACAGAATGGCAGAACTTTTCAAGTAAAAAGCAAAGATGAAGATATACTTTGCCTCAGACATGCATTTGGGTGCCGCGGTCATTAAAAACCACAGGGCACACGAAATGAACTTTGTCAGATGGCTTGACAGTATCAAGGAAGATGCTGACGAAGTATATCTGCTGGGCGATGTTTTTGACTATTGGTTTGAGTATAAGTCGGTAGTCCAGAAAGGTTTCGTAAGGTTTCTCGGAAAACTTTGTGAGCTCAGCGACATGGGCATTAAGGTGCACATCTTCACAGGCAACCATGACGTGTGGATGTGGGATTATCTGCCGAAAGAATGTGGTGTCGAAGTGCATGGTGAAGCATACACATTTGAAGCCGATGGGAAGAGAATGTATGTGGGGCATGGCGACGAGACAGGAGGACTGGATAAGGGCTATGCTGTGTTGAAATGGATGTTTAAGTGTCCGTTCGTACAATGGTGCTATTCGTTGCTGCATCCTGACTTAAGCTGGTGGATAGCAAATACATGGAGCCATACGAGCAGAAAACGTGATAACAAGAATATCAAATTCCATTCGTTCAGAGGCGAGAAAGAACATCAGGTGATGTTTGCCCGTAAGCAACTTGAGAAAGGTGAAAAAATAGACTACTTCATCTTTGGACATAGGCACGTGGTGGCTGATTATCCGCTAGATGGACAAAGCAAACTGATAGTGCTTGGAGAATGGATGAAAAGCTGCACGTATGGAGTGATGGAAAATGGTGAGGTGGCAATCCACAACTGGAACGAAGAAAAAGACGTAGATAGTGGGATGTGGATTTGACCTAATCGCTAAAACAGCAAAAGTGAATATATAATCATTTATAACAAATACTTCTCAGTCACAATCCGGAGATTCTTGATAAGAGGTGCCAATACGAGTCTGTGACAGACCATGGCCGGGCGTAGTAAAATCTATGCACATGAAATTGTTGGGGTTAGATAGTCGGAGCGTGAGAGAGAGGTAGAAAAGGAAAAAAAATAATATGACATTTGAAGAAACGGGCCTCTCGGAAGAGATATTGAAGGCCATTGGTGAACTCGGATTTGTGACACCAACACCGGTACAGGAACGCTCGATACCGGAAATTTTGAATAACGGTCAGGACGTGATATCGCTGGCACAGACAGGAACAGGCAAGACTGGAGCATTCGGATTGCCAATCGTTCAGCTGGTAGACACGACAACACCAAAGACGCAGGCGCTCATTTTGAGTCCGACACGAGAGTTGTGTCTGCAGATAAGCAAGGACATATCATCATTTGCGAAATACAAGAAAGATCTTCAGATTGTATCCGTTTATGGAGGTACAGACATCAGAGGTCAGTTGAGAGCATTGAAAGGTGCTGCTCACATCGTGGTAGGAACTCCAGGTCGTGTAATCGACTTGCTGGAAAGAGGCGCTTTGAAGATAGGTGAAATCAGATGGCTTGTGCTCGACGAGGCCGATGAGATGTTGAATATGGGATTCCAGGAAGACATCGAGACAATATTGGCGTCGACACCAGAGTCGCGACAGACACTTCTCTTCTCGGCAACAATGCCTCCTTTTATCGAGAAAGTGGCTCGCCAGTACATGAAAGAGCACATCGAGATACGCATAGGTAGGACCAATCAAGGTGCTGACACGGTTGAACACCACTATTATATGGTAAAAGCAGCTGACCGATATGCTGCATTGAAGAGAATCGTCGACATGGTGCCTGATATCTATGGCATAGTGTTCTGCCGCACACGTCAGGAGACAAAGGAAGTGGCTGATAAGCTCATTGCCGACGGATATAACGCAGATGCATTGCATGGTGATTTGTCGCAGGCTCAGCGAGATACTGTCATGGAGCACTTCAGAATAAAGCATCTGCAGATACTTGTGGCAACAGACGTGGCAGCACGAGGCATAGATGTTACTGAACTGACACACGTGATAAACTACAACCTGCCAGACGACCCTGAAGTGTATATCCACCGAAGCGGACGAACAGGACGTGCAGGAAAGAAGGGTATCAGCGTGACAATTGTGCATAGCCGCGAACTGAATCGAATCAAGCAGATAGAGAAAGTATCTGGCAAGAAGTTCGAGCGCAAGATGGTGCCTACAGCAGAAGAGATATGCCAGAACAAGCTCATGCACTTTGTTAATGGCATCGAAGAGCAGGCTTTTGAGGAAGATTCGGCGGTAGCTCCTTTTGTTGAAGAGATGGTCGTAAAGCTTGACAGATTCTCGAAAGAGGAACTTATAAAGAAGTTCATTGCATCGGAATTTGAGTCGGTCAACAAATACTACCAGAATGCCCAAGACCTTAATATATATGATGAGAAGGGCAAGAAAGATAAGAAGCAGAACGGCGATGAGAACATGGATCGCCTGTTTATTAACATCGGAAAGATAGACAGAATACGTCCGGGCGATTTGATGGGCCTGATCAACAGCTTCACAAAAGATATGAGCGAGAAGATAGCTGTGGGTCACATAGATATCATGAGAAACTTCTCGTTTGTTGATATCGACAGAGTATATTCGCAGGAAGTCATCAACAGGATGAACGGACAGAAGATTGACGGATATAAACTGGTTGTCGAGATAGCATCGCGCCGACAGTCGGAAGAGTCAGACGAAATGTCAGAGAACGGTAGCTTCGGCGGAAGGAAGAAAAAGAGAGACAGAGGTGACAGAGGCGGCCGAGATCGCGGAAGAGACAGAGGAAGAAGAGAAGATAGAGGTGATAGAGGTGGCCGACGAGGTCGTGATGGCAGAGACAGCCGTGATAGCCGCGACCGTAACGACCGTGGTCCAAGAGCCGAGCAGCGAAGCGACCGCAAGAAGGACAAGAAAGACAAAAAGAAAAAGAAATAGAAAAAGAGTATAGGATGTTAATAATTGCACAAGCAAAGAAAAATCTTAACTTATTTCTTTTGCAAGTGAGCAGTAATTAGTATCTTTGCATCGCGAAAATAAAAGAATTATATATAGATATGAAAGTACTTAAGTTTGGTGGAACATCTGTCGGCAGCGCTGACAGAATGAAGAATGTAGCAAAGCTCGTGCTCAATGGCGAGCAGAACCTTGTTGTTCTTTCAGCAATGTCGGGCACAACAAACAGCCTTGTAGAGATTTCAAACTACCTCTACAAGAAGAACTCTGACGGTGCTAACGACATCATCAGCAAATTGGAGGTGAAGTATGCCAATGAAGTAAACAACCTCTACAGCACAGAAGAGTACAAGCAGAAGGGTATGGAGTTGATCAGAGAGCGTTTCAACTACATCAAGTCTTTTGCTAACAACATATTCTCAATATTTGAAGAGAAGATAATCCTTTCTCAGGGTGAGCTTATCTCGACAGGAATGTTCAACCTCTATCTTCAGGAGCAGGGCGTTAAGTCAATCTTGTTGCCAGCATTGGACTACATGAGAATTGACAAGAACGACGAGCCTGATACAGCATTCATCAGAGAGAACCTCAATGCAATCCTTGACAAGAATAAGGGTTATGAGATATACGTGACACAGGGTTACATCTGCCGCAACGCATTTGGCGAGGTTGATAACTTGAAGCGTGGTGGTTCAGACTATACAGCATCGTTGATTGGCGCAGCAATTCTTGCTGACGAAATCCAGATCTGGACTGATATCGACGGAATGCACAACAACGACCCACGTTTTGTTGAAGGAACTAAGCCAGTACATGACCTCTCGTTCGACGAGGCTGCTGAATTGGCATACTTCGGTGCTAAGATTCTCCACCCAACTTGCGTGTTGCCAGCAAAGGTGAACAATATTCCTGTTCGTCTGTTGAACACAATGGAGCCTACTGCATACGGAACACTCATCAGCGGCAAGCAGTGTGAAAACCGCGTTGCAGCTATCGCAGCAAAGGACAACATCACAGCAATCAAGATCAAGTCTGGTCGTATGTTGCTCGCTTACGGGTTCCTCCGCAAGGTATTCGAAATCTTCGAGTCATACAAGACTTCTATCGATATGATCACAACATCTGAGGTTGGCGTATCAGTAACAATCGACAACGACCGTCACTTGGACGACATCGTCGAGGATTTGAAGAAGTATGCAACAGTTGAGGTTGACAAGGACCAGGTGATCATCTGCATCGTAGGTGACTTCGTAGCATCATCTAAGGGTTATGCAAGCCAGGTGTTCGACGCATTGAAGGATACACCAATCAGAATGATTTCATACGGCGGCAGCTCACATAACGTATCGATACTTGTTAATGCAGATGACAAGGTTGGTGCATTGAGAGCTTTGAGCGCTAAGTTGTTCTAAATAATAGACGATAAGCATGACACAGTTTCCATTAGATAGATTTGCAGGCCTTGAGACGCCATTCTACTACTACGACCTTGATCTGTTGAAGCAGACATTGAACAAAGTAGTAGAGCAGAAGAATAAGTATGGCTATCATGTGCATTTTGCAGTAAAGGCCAACGCTAATCCTGGCTTGTTGGCAGAGATTCGCGAGGCTGGTCTTGGCATCGACTGCGTGAGTGGCAACGAGGTGCAGTGTGCAATAGACAACGGCTTTGATCCACAGAAGATTGTCTTTGCCGGAGTTGGTAAGGCAGATTGGGAGATAAAGCTTGCACTCGAGGCTGGAATACGATGCTTCAACATCGAAAGCCTTCCTGAAGTGGAGGTGATAAATGAGATCGCTGGAGCGATGAACAAGAAAGCTACCGTAGCAATGCGAATCAATCCTAACGTTGATGCTCATACTCACCAGTATATCACTACAGGACTCGAAGAAAATAAGTTCGGCATTGGTCTGACTGAGGTGGAGAGTGTTGTTAGCGCCATCATGAAGTTGAACAATATCGAGCTCAAGGGTCTTCATTTCCATATCGGCAGCCAGATAACAGACATGGGTGCTTTCCAGGCTCTCTGTACACGAATCAACGAGTTGCAGAAGTGGTTTGAGGCAAACAAGGTCAAGATAGAGATAGTCAACGTAGGTGGTGGTCTTGGTATTGACTATGAGCATCCTGACCAAAACTCTATCCCAACCTTCGAAGAGTATTTCAACGTATTCCACAAGTTCCTTGAATTGCGTGACGGTCAGGAAGTTCATTTTGAACTTGGCCGAGCAATAGTAGCTCAGTGTGGAACGCTGATTACAAAGGTACTTTATGTGAAGGAAGGTAAGAAGAAAAAGTTTGCCATCGTTGACGCTGGCATGAACGACCTTATTCGTCCTGCGTTGTATCACGCATACCATAAGATAGAGAACCTCACGTCGAAGGCTGCGACAGAGCAGTATGACGTTGTCGGTCCTGTATGTGAGTCGTCTGACTGCTTCGGTCAGGCTGTAGTGATGCCACAGACGAAGAGAGGTGATTTGATAGCTATCAGATCAGCTGGAGCATACGGTGAGGTGATGTCGTCAAGATATAACCTTCGTCCGATAGCGCCTACGATATTTTCGTAAAAGGGAAATAGTAAGTTGATATATCATTTGAGACCATGCCTTCGGGTGTGGTCTCTTTTATACTTTAGATGATATTGCTTGTTTCAACTTACAAATTGTAAATCGGATGATGTCGGAAAGATAACGGAGGGTAAAGGGACCCTTAACGGACCCTTAGACGTCTTTCGGCTTTTGACAAATTGAAAGTTGGAAACCTTGTGATACTTATAGATTGTAAAACAGCCTGTTGCCATTAATTGATGACGTTTTCTTTATTATGGCATAAAATTTGTCATGGATAGAGTTAATTAACATTATGTATTACTTGAATTGGAAAAAACTATATATTTTTGCGAAACTAGATAGTGTTTGCTATCGTGAAACATTATAGTAAGATGAACGTAAAGAAGAAATATATAAGTCCGAAGTTGGAGGCGGTAGGCGTTGACAGAGACATTATGTTGGTGTCGATGTCACGTGGTATACCTGGGTCACCTTCTGAAGGAAGAGATGATTCAGGTAATCCTAATGGTCCGTCAGACAGACCATTTCCTCGTTCGACAGCTTTCCCACAGGGACCTGAGTATAATTGATAAAAACAAATGCCATGAAACGCGTATTAGATATAGTTTGTCTGTTTTTAGTGGTTGCATTTGTGTGCCTTAATGCAGATGCTGCGCCAGGAAACACAAAAACATTTGTTCCGAAGAATGGTGACTGGAATGTTGCCGATAACTGGCAGCCTAAAGGAGTTCCCGGAAGAGGGGATGTAGTTATTATCCCTTCTGGAGCAAGTGTGACATGTAGTTATAGTGATGGTGGAATTAATTACATTACCGTAGAGAACGGTGCAACTGTTGTTTTCAGTGGTGCGCTGACAATAGGTGATTCTCATGGCGGAATGACCGTGAATGGAAATGTTACGGTCAATGGGACATTGACGTGTGACCCTTTGAATATTGGTGAAACAGGTAAGGTCGTTTGTGAAAGCAACATTGAGATAGGTAATTCTCATGGCGGTTTGGTGGTAGATGGATATCTAAAATCGAAAAATGGTATCAGATGTGCACCTCTCTCTGTTGGTGAGAATGGCGAGATTGACTGTGGGGGTGATCTTACAGTCAATAATGGAAGTGCAAATCAGGGACCTACAGGAAGTGGTGTGTGCGATATAAAGGGCAATGTGTCTGTTTCTGGTAATCTTGGTTGTGGCTCGCTATTAGTTAATCAGGGATCTTCGTTGAAAGTGAGCGGAAGTGCAGAGATTAATAATGGCAATAATCAGAATAAAAACTTTCCAGGTGAGCTTGTTCTTGGAGGTGATGTCGAGATAGGTGGCTCTTTGAAGGCAGGTGACTTGTCTATAACAGACGGAAGTGGTGCAACGATAGATTTTGGTGATATCAATATTAATTATGATACTGAAGCGACAAAGAAAATATTAACTTTACTTGAAAATGCTGGTGCATACAGGGCTGCAAAAGAATACACATGGAAAGGTAGTGTGTCAAATGACTGGTTCGATGTGAGAAACTGGCAAGTTAATGGTGCAGTTGCTCAGTCATTGCCTGCAATTTCTGATAAGATTTATATTGACGACTCTTCGTTGAAATCACCAGTAATAACGTCCAAAACAAAAGTTGCTTTGGGTAAGCAGGTGTTTATTATGGGTGACAATAGAACATTGACAATAGAACCTGGAGCGTCTTTGTATGCCAAGTATTTGTATGTTGAACGTGATAGTCGTGAAGGTGTTTTGACCATAAATCACAGATATGATGCAATGGCCTCTTTAAGGTTGTATTCGGGTCGTGTTATTGTTGGTAGTAGATATTATATAAGTAATAATGAATACAAGAAGGTAAGGGTTAATAAGACCTTGTTGACTGGTGTTACTTATTATTTAGGCTCTGCGACAAGTGAAGGGAACTTTACTGGTTTTAATAATTTGAATGCTACGAACAGGAAGAACTATGATGATCTCTATTCGTATGACGTCGCTACAGAGGTTTATACTAGGTCTAATAAACTCAGTATGACCAAGGGTGGCTCTGCATATTTATATTGGAAGATAGATTCGGACAATGATACACATTCAGAGAGGACCATTAGTCAGGTTGGCTCTATTCAGAATTGCGATGAGAATGTAACGGTTTATACGAATTCATACAAGGATGGCGATTTCGGTTGGAATCTTATTGCTAATCCATACCAGTTCAGTTTCCCATTGAGCTCTGGCGATCAATTCTTGAGAAAGGACATTGAGTCGGTATATTTTAGAAGGTATAAAAACGGGAAATACGAATCAGTAGTGTATAATTTTGCTACTGGAGTCTCGGTTCCAAATACTGTCGGCTCTGATGAGTTGTATATTGCTCCTCAGCAGGGATTCTTTGTTAAAGCGTATGACGGTATGTTCTTCAAGTTTGTGCCATCACATGTGGCTTCAGGTTCGACTGAGTTGATGAATACAACATTGAAGTCGTCTAGCGTTAATGATGACGTCCTCTACCTCTCTCTCAATAGCGACAAGAACGGTGAAGACCAGACCGCTCTCGTGTTCCGAGATGGTGGTACGTTGAACGCCAATCCTGTTGATGCCAACAAGAAGATGGAGAGCGTCAAGAACAACCAGATCTATCTTATGAAGGACGACGCTGAGTATGCTATAGGTTTCTATCCTGAGATGAAGAATGTCTTTGATGAGGTTCTTCCGCTTGGTGTGATAGTTGCACAGGGCTCATCGGTGGCAACAATTAAGGCGTTGAACCTTGATGAGTTTGCATCTGACGCTGACGTCTACTTATATGATATAGAGAACAACGAGTCATATAATATGCGTGAGCAGGAATCTGTGGATTTCGCAGTAGAATCGGGCAAGCGTATAGAAGGCCGATTTGCCATTGGAATTAAGTCGAACAAGAGTCTTGAGGCAGAAGGTGAGACTGAGGAAGGCACGATGACTGGAGTTAAGGAAAACTCTAATGATGTTGCAATTCTTGTCGCAGGTGAGGCAAATGGTGCAAAAGTATCGCTTGTCGGTGCAGAGAAAGCAACGGTTAATGTTTATGACTTGGCAGGTCGTCTTGTCGTAAAGTCGGAGATTGGTCAGGGAGAAAACCACGTGGTATTTGGTCAAGTAGGTGGATTCTATCTCGTAGAAGTTGTTGCAGGAAATGTGACAAAAAGTGCAAAGATTGCCATTAAAGAATAAGGTGATTGAAGTAAAATAATGAAGTTCCACGGCCAGGAATGGTCTGGACCTGATATAAAAAATGATGTTAAAAGTGAGGGAGTTACGTCTAACTTCCTTGCTTTTAATGTTTTTATTATATATCTTTGCAGAAGAAAGTCCATATAGTGTCTGTTCGTGAAGTGTAAAAACTTGAGCGTCAGGCAGATATGGTTAATAGGTTAAAATTTATATAGTTAAAAAGAAATGCCAACAATTCAGCAGTTAGTACGTAAAGGACGCGCTAAACTCGAGGACAAGAGCAAATCGCCAGCTCTTGGATCATGTCCTCAGAAGAGAGGTGTTTGTGTACGTGTTTACACTACAACACCTAAGAAGCCTAACTCGGCAATGCGTAAGGTTGCCCGTGTTCGCTTGACAAACGGTAAGGAAGTGAATGCTTACATCCCAGGTGAGGGTCACAACCTCCAGGAGCACTCAATCGTGCTTGTTCGTGGTGGTCGTGTAAAGGACCTTCCAGGTGTACGTTATCACCTCGTTCGTGGTACACTTGATGCATCAGGTGTTGATGGTCGTAATCAGCGTCGTTCTAAGTACGGCACTAAGCGTCCAAAGGCTGGTAAGACAGCAGCAAAGAAGTAATTAAAAGAAATTAGTTTTGGCGAGTTTTGTTTATTGTTGTAGATTGGTTGAGTAAATGACGTGAGTCGTTGAAGACTGAAACAGCTGATAAAGAAAACTGATAAACAAAAAAAGAAAATGAGAAAAGCAAAACCAAAGAAGAGAGTAATTCTTCCAGACCCAAAGTTTGGAGATGTTTTGGTAACACAGTTCGTTAACAACCTTATGGTTGACGGCAAGAAGTCGATAGCATTCGGCATCCTTTATGATGCGCTTGATCAGGTTGCAGTAAAGGCAGAGAAAGAAGGCAAGCCAGCTCTTGAGTATTTCAAGAAGGCATTGGAGAACATCACTCCATCAGTAGAGGTAAAGAGCCGTCGTGTAGGTGGTGCTACTTTCCAGGTTCCTACTGAGATCCGTCCTGAGCGTAAGACTTCGTTGTCTATCAAGAATATGATTCTCTTCTCTCGTAAGCGTTCTGGCCACTCAATGGCAGACAAGCTTGCGGCTGAGATTGTTGCAGCATATAACAATGAAGGTGCAGCCTTCAAGAAGAAGGAAGATATGCACAAGATGGCAGAGGCTAACCGTGCATTCGCTCACTTCAGATTTTAACTTATAAGATATAAAGATTATGGCAGATTTGCATTTGACCCGCAATATCGGTATCATGGCGCATATCGATGCAGGCAAGACTACGACTACAGAGCGTATCTTGTTCTACACTGGTATTACTCACAAGATCGGTGAGGTACACGATGGTGCAGCTACTATGGACTGGATGGAGCAGGAGCAGGAGCGTGGTATCACAATTACTTCAGCTGCTGTTACTACAAACTGGAAATATAAGGATAAGAACTACAAGATCAACATCATCGATACTCCGGGCCACGTTGACTTCACTGTAGAGGTTGAACGTTCACTCCGTATCCTTGATGGCGCTGTTGCTCTTTACTGTGCAGTAGGTGGTGTTCAGCCACAGTCTGAAACAGTATGGCGTCAGGCTAGCAAGTATGGTGTTCCTCGTATCTGCTTCGTGAACAAGATGGACCGTTCAGGTGCAAACTTCTTCGAAGTAGTACGTCAGATTAAGGAGGTTCTCCATGCTAACCCTGTACCAGTGGTTATTCCAATTGGTGCTGAGGAGACTTTCGAGGGTGTTGTTGACTTGACAACAATGACAGAGATCGTATGGTCTGACCATGCTGACCTCGGTTCTACATTCGAGCATCGTCCAATCCGTGAGAGCCTTGTTGCTGAGGCTGAGGAGTGGCGTGCTAAGCTCGTTGAGGCTGTAGCTGAGAGCGATGAGGCCCTTCTTGATAAGTTCATGGAGGATCCAAACTCAATCACTGAGGAGGAGATTTTGAATGCACTCCGCATCTCTACAATCAATCAGACAATCAACCCTGTACTCTGCGGTTCTTCATTCCGCAACAAGGGTGTTCAGCGTCTTCTTGATGCAGTTTGCTCGTTCCTTCCATCTCCAATGGATATCCCACCAGTTGAGGGTACAGATCCAAACACTGGTGACACAGTTACTCGTGAGCATTCAGAGAACGAGAAGCTTGCTTCTCTCGCATTTAAGATTGCAACTGACCCATTCGTAGGCCGTCTCGCATTTATCCGTGTTTACTCGGGTAACCTTGAGGCTGGTTCATACGTATTGAATACTAGATCTGGTAACAAGGAGCGTATCTCTCGTTTGTACCAGATGAAGTCAAATACTCAGATCCCTAAGGATGTAATCGGTGCTGGTGATATCGGTGCTGCTGTAGGTTTCAAGGATATCAAGACAGGTGATACTCTCTGCGCAGAGGATGCTCCTATCGTACTTGAGTCTATGGAGTTCCCAGAGCCTGTGATCGGTGTGTCTGTAGAGCCTAAGACTCAGAAGGATAACGAGAAGATGATTGCAGCCCTCCTTAAGCTTGCTGAAGAGGACCCAACATTCCGTTTCCACACTGACGAAGAGACTGGCCAGACAGTTATCGAGGGTATGGGTGAGCTTCACCTCGATATCATTATCGACCGTATGAAGCGTGAGTTCAAGGTTGAATGTAACCAGGGCAAGCCTCAGGTTTCTTACCGCGAGTCGTTCAACGGTACTGTTGAGCACCGTGAGGTATTCAAGAAGCAGACAGGTGGCCGTGGTAAGTTCGCTGATATCATCGTTCGCATCAGCCCAGCTGACGAGGGCAAGACTGGTCTCCAGTTCGTTAACGAGGTGAAGGGTGGTAACGTACCTAAGGAATTCGTTCCAGCTGTTGAGTCTGGTTTCAAGGAGGCTATGAAGAATGGTGTACTTGCTGGTTATGAGGTTGAAAGCATGAAGGTGGTTCTTCTCGATGGTTCATTCCACCCAGTCGACTCTGATGCACTTTCATTCGAACTTGCAGCACGTCAGGCATTCAAGGAGGCTACTGCTAAGGCTAAGCCAGTTCTCCTCGAGCCTATCATGAAGGTTGAGGTTGTTACTCCAGATGATTACATGGGTGATATCATCGGTGACTTGAACAAGCGTCGTGGCCAGATCGAAGGTCAGGAGCACAAGAATGGTGCATTGGTTATCAAGGCTAAGGTGCCATTGGCAGAGTTGTTCGGTTACGTAACAATTCTCCGTACAATATCTTCTGGTCGTGCAACTCAGTCAATGGAGTTCTGCGAGTACGCAGAGGTTCCACGTCAGATTGCTAAGGAAGTATTGAAGGAGGTTAAGGGCCGTGAGGACCTTATCTAATAAATAAAAAAAAGGTAGCGGGTTAGCGAATGACTCTTAATCCGCTACCTATTTAAAATAAGTACTAATTAAAAAACAAAATGAGTCAGAAAATTAGAATTAAGCTTAAGTCTTATGACCACAACTTGGTTGACAAGTCAGCCGAGAAGATCGTAAAGACAGTAAAGAGCACAGGTGCAGTAGTAAGTGGTCCTATTCCACTGCCAACTCACAAGCGTATCTTCACTATCCTTCGTTCGACATTCGTTAACAAGAAGTCGCGCGAGCAGTTCCAGCTCTCTTCGTACAAGCGTCTTATCGACATCTACAGCTCGACATCAAAGACAATTGACGCCCTCATGAAGCTTGAGTTGCCTAGCGGCGTTGAAGTTGAGATCAAGGTGTAATTTCCTTGTCAGACGAGTTAAGGTTATAAAGAAAAGAACAATTCAATTTTTTAAAAATTAAAGCAATGCCAGGATTAATTGGAAAGAAAATCGGAATGACATCCGTTTTCAGTGCCGAGGGTAAGAGCATACCATGCACTGTTATCGAAGCTGGCCCTTGCCATGTTACGCAGGTAAAGACTGTCGCAACCGATGGCTACGAAGCTGTACAGCTCGCATTTGACGAGAAGAAGGAGAAAAGCTCAACTGCTCCTGAACTCGGTCACTTCAAGAAGGCAGGAGTTGCTCCTGCACGTAAGTTGGTTGAGTTCTCAGGTTTTGAGACTGAACTTAACCTTGGAGATGTAGTTGATGTTAACATCATCGAAGAAGATTCGTTCGTTGACATCGTCGGCATCTCAAAGGGTAAAGGTTTCCAGGGTGTTGTTGGCCGTCATGGTTTTGGTGGTGTAGGTTGCCAGACACATGGTCAGCACAACCGCTTGAGAGCTCCTGGATCTGTTGGCGCATCTTCTTATCCTTCACGTGTGTTCAAGGGTATGAGAATGGCTGGCCGCACTGGTGGCGATCGTGTAAAGGTTGAAAACCTTAGAGTTATTAAAGTTATCCCAGAGAGCAACCTTATCGTAGTTAAGGGATCTGTTCCAGGATGCAAGGGTTCATACTTAATTATTGAGAAATAATGGAACTGAGCGTATTAAATAAGGAAGGTAAGGAAACCGGTAAGAAGGTCGTATTGCCAGAGGCAGTATTCGGAATAGAGCCAAGCGACCACGCTATTTATCTTGATGTAAAGCAGTTCTTGGCTAACAACCGTCAGGGTACACACAAGGCAAAAGAGCGTGCAGAGAACTCTCACTCAACTCGCAAGATTAAGAAGCAGAAGGGTACAGGTGGTGCACGTGCAGGTTCATTGAAGTCACCAGTATTCGTTGGCGGTGGTCGCGTATTCGGTCCACGTCCACGCAACTACTCTTTCAAGTTGAATAAGAAGGTAAAGCAGCTCGCTCGTTTGTCAGCTCTTTCATACAAGGCACAGGAGCAGTCAATCGTAGTTGTTGAAGACTTCACTTTCGAGTCTCCAAAGACTAAGGAGTTCGTAGCATTCAAGAAGAACATCAACATCGCTGAGGGCGCACGCTCTCTCGTAGTTCTTCCAGATTATGATCAGAACTTCTATCTTTCAGCTCGCAACGTACAGCGCAGTGAGGTGACAGTTACTTCTGATCTCAACACATACGATGTGATGAAGGCTAAGACTCTTGTGTTGTTCGAAAGCACAATTGAGCAATTTAACAACCTTGTAAATGCATAAGGAGGAATAAAGAATGGGCATAATAGTTAAGCCTCTGGTTACAGAGAAGCAGACAAAGATAACCGAGAAGTTCGGCAATCGTTATGGTTTCGTTGTCCTCCGTACAGCGGACAAGGCAGAGATCAAGAAGGAAATCGAGGAACTTTATGACGTTAAGGTTGTAAAGATTAACACTATGATTGTTCCTGCAAAGCGTAAGAGCCGTTACACAAAGGCTGGTGTAATTGAAGGTCGTGTTCCTTCATACAAGAAGGCCATTGTGACATTGGCAGAAGGCCAGACAATTGATTTTTATAGCAATATCTAATAAAAGAAATGGCAGTTAGAAAGTTGAAGCCCGTAACACCGGGGCAGCGTAACAAAGTTATTGGAACGTTTGATACGATTACGTCAACGACTCCAGAAAAGTCTTTGTTGAGACCATTAAAGAAGACAGGTGGTCGCAACAACACCGGTAAGATGACAATGCGTTATATTGGCGGTGGACACAAGAGAAAGTACAGAGTAATCGACTTCAAGAGATTGAAGGACGGTGTGCCAGCAAAGGTAGATTCTATTCAGTACGATCCGAATAGAACAGCTCGCATAGCTTTGTTGGTTTACGAGGATGGTGAGAAGAGTTACATTCTCGCTCCAAATGGTCTCCAGGTAGGTCAGACAGTTGAGTCAGGTGCAGGTGTTGCTCCAGAAGTAGGCAATGCACTTCCTCTCAGTGACATTCCTGTAGGTACTATTATCCATAACATCGAGCTCCGTCCAGGACAGGGTGGTATTATGGCACGTAGTGCAGGCACATTTGCTCAGTTGGCCGGCCGTGATGGCGGTTATGCAATTATCAAGTTGCCTTCAGGTGAAACTCGCCGAGTTTTGGTTACTTGCCGTGCTACAGTTGGTGTAGTAAGCAACTCTGACCACGCTCTTGAGAAGGCTGGTAAGGCAGGTCATTCAAGATGGTTGGGTCGTCGTCCACGCAACCGTGGTGTTGTAATGAACCCAGTTGATCACCCAATGGGTGGTGGTGAAGGTCGTGCTTCAGGTGGTCATCCACGTTCACGCAAGGGTCTTTTGGCTAAGGGCTACAAGACACGCGCGCCTAAGAAGCAGTCTAACAAGTTCATCATTGAAAGACGTAAAAAGTAATCGCGTAAAAAACTGACATTATGAGCAGATCATTAAAAAAAGGCCCATATATTAACTTGAAGTTGGAAAAGAAGATTCTTGCCATGAATGAGAGTGGTAAGAAATCTGTAGTGAAGACTTGGGCAAGAGCTTCCATGATTTCTCCTGATTTTGTGGGCCATACAGTTGCTGTTCACAATGGCAACAAGTTTATTCCAGTATATGTTACTGAGAATATGGTAGGCCACAAGTTGGGTGAGTTCGCTCCAACACGTACATTCCGCGGTCACAGCGGCAACCGTAAGAAGTAATCCTTGCCAGGGAAATAAACTTTAAACAGAAAGATTAAAATGGGCAAAAGAAAAAGAATAAGTGCAGACGCAAGAAAAGAAGCGAACAAGAGCTTGTATTTCGCTTCGTTGCGCAATGTACCCACTTCTCCTCGTAAGATGCGCTTGGTAGCAGATATGATTCGAGGCAAGGAGGTTAATTTGGCGCTCAACATGCTTCACTTCTCTACAAAGGAAGCTGCAGGTCGCGTTGAGAAGCTTCTTCTTTCAGCAATCGATAACTGGAAGCAGAAGAACAACGGTGCAAATGTTGAGGAGGCAAACCTTTATGTAAAGACAATTTTCGTTGATTCAGCACGCATTTTGAAGCGTTTGCGTCCAGCTCCACAGGGCCGTGGTCACAGAATTCGTAAGCGTTCTAATCACGTTACATTGTTTGTTGATAGCAAAGTATCTGAAAACCAAGAAAATTAATTGCGAGCTAAATGGGACAGAAAATTAATCCAATAAGCAACAGACTTGGTATAACGAGAGGTTGGGATTCTAGCTGGTTTGGCGGCAAGAACTACGGCGACAAGATCGTAGAGGATACCAAAATCCGTAAGTACCTCAATGCTCGTTTGGCAAAAGCCAACGTCTCACGTATTGTTATTGAGCGTACATTGAAGCTCGTGACAATCACAGTATTCACTGCCCGTCCAGGCTTGATCATCGGCAAGGGCGGTCAGGAGGTTGACAAGCTGAAGGAAGAGTTAAAGAAGATAACAGATAAGGAAGTCCAGATCAACATCTTTGAGGTGAAGCGTCCGGACCTCGATGCAGTAATCGTAGCAAATAACATTGCTCGTCAGATTGAAGGCCGCGTTGCATATCGCCGCGCTATCAAGACTGCTATCGCTTCTACTATGCGTAATAACGCAGAGGGTATCAAGATTCTTATCTGCGGACGTCTTAATGGTGCCGAGATGGCACGTTCTGAGATGTTCAAGGAAGGTCGTACTCCACTTCACACATTCCGTGCAGATATCGATTACTGCCAGGCTGAAGCACTCACTAAGATGGGTATCATTGGCATCAAGGTTTGGATCTGCAAGGGTGAGGTATATGGCAAGCGTGACTTGACTCTCAACCTCGGAGGAAAGGAGACACAGGCTCCTGCAGGCAACAACTCTGGTTCGCGCAGCGACAGAGGTCCTAAGAGAAAGCAGAAGAAGTAATCATCTTTAACTTTTGAACGATGTTACAACCTAAGAAAGTAAAATTTAGAAGAGTACAGAAGGGCAAGATGAAGGGTATTGCCCATCGTGGTTCCGAGTTGGCTTTTGGTTCATTCGGTATCAAGTCTCTCCAGAGCAAGTGGATCACAGGTCGTCAGATAGAGGCTGCTCGTATAGCAGTAACACGCTATATGCAGCGTCAGGGCCAGATTTGGATCCGTATATTCCCTGATAAGCCAATCACAAAGAAGCCTCTAGATGTACGTATGGGTAAAGGTAAAGGTAACCCAGAGGGTTTTGTAGCGCCAGTTACTCCAGGCCGTATCATCATAGAGTGTGATGGTGTTCCTTTTGAGATTGCAAAGGAGGCACTTCGCTTGGCAGCGCAGAAGTTGCCAGTGACAACCAAATTTGTAGTTCGTCGTGACTATGTTGAATCTTCTAACATCTAATATCAATGAAAGCATCAGAGATAAAGGGCTTAACAATAGCAGAGATCGAAGAAAAGGTAGCTTCGGCTCGTGCTGAGCTTCAGAAGTTGGAGTTGGCTCACGTGGTAACACCTATAGAGAATCCGATGAAGATTCGTCAGACACGTCGTGACATTGCACGAATGCTGACCATCTTGAGCGCTAAGAAGAACTCAGAAAACAAGTAAGAAGATGGAAGAAAGAAATTCAAGAAAGGAACGTCAGGGCGTTGTCATCAGCGAAAAGATGGATAAGACCGTTGTAGTAGCTGTTGAGATACGTGAGAAGCACCCGATATACGGTAAGTTCGTTATGAAGACGAAGAAGTTCCACGTACACGACGAGAAGAATGACGCTCATGAGGGTGATACTGTCCGTATTATGGAGACTCGTCCTCTCAGCAAAACTAAGCGTTGGAGAATAGTAGAAATCATTGAAAGGGCTAAGTAATCATGATACAGACAGAAACAAGACTTTCAGTAGCCGATAACAGTGGTGCAAAGGAAGTGCTCTGCATTCACGTGCTGGGTGGTTCTTTCAAGCGCTATGCGACGGTAGGTGACCTTATCGTTGTTACGGTAAAGCATGCTCTGCCATCAAGTGAGATGAAGAAGGGTACGGTAAGTAGAGCAGTTGTAGTCCGTACTAAGAAAGAAGTAAGACGCGCCGATGGCTCTTACATCCGTTTTGACGACAATGCATGTGTATTGCTCAACAACGCTGGTGAAATGCGTGGAACACGTATCTTCGGTCCAGTTGCCCGTGAGCTCCGTGACGGATATATGAAGATCGTCTCTTTGGCGCCAGAAGTAATTTAATCTTAAAGACGTTACAAAATGGCTAAATTGCACATAAAGAAAGGCGATATAGTAATCATCAACGCCGGAGAAGACAAGGGCAAGGAGGGCAAGGTGCTCTCTGTTGACCCAGAGAAGCAGCGTGCAGTTGTTGAGGGTTGCAATATGATGAAGAAGCACACTAAGCCTTCTGCATCTAACCCTCAGGGCGGTATCGTTGAGAAAGAGGCTCCTATTCACATTTCGAACCTCAACCTCAAGGATCCTAAGACTGGTAAGGCTACACGTGTTGGCATCAAGGTAGAAGAGAACGGAAACAAAGTACGAATTTCTAAAAAATCAGGAGAGGAGATTAAGTAATGAGCTACGAACCATCATTAAAGACTCTTTATAAAGAGCAGATTCTCCCTTCACTTGTAAAGGAGTTCGGTTTCAGCACACCTATGCGTGCTCCAAAGTTGCAGAAGATAGTTATCAACCAGGGCTTGGGTGATGCTACTCAGGACAAGAAGATCATCGAAATCGCTTTGAAGGAAATGTCGATGATCTCTGGCCAGAAGGCTGTCGCAACTCTTGCTAAGAAGGATATCGCAGGTTTCAAGCTTCGTGCTGCTACACCAATCGGTGTTAAGGTTACTCTTCGTCGCGAAAAGATGTATGAGTTCCTTGAGCGTCTTGTTCGTGTTGCTCTTCCTCGTATCCGTGACTTCAACGGTATCGGCGGAAAGTTCGATGGTAGAGGTAATTACACTCTTGGAATCCAGGAGCAGATAATTTTCCCTGAAATTAACATTGACTCTGTGTCAAAGATTCAGGGTATGAACATTACCTTTGTAACCACTGGACAGACAGACGAAGAGGCTTTGGCTCTTCTCAAGGCGTTCGGTTTACCATTTAAGAAGAATTATAAGTAAACTTTTAGAAGTATAGTATGGCAAAAGAATCAATGAAGGCCCGCGAGGTAAAGAGGGCTAAGTTAGTTGCCAAGTATGCGGAAAAGAGAGCTCAGTTAAAGGCTGAGGGCAACTATGTTGCCCTCCAGCTTTTGCCTAAGAACTCTTGCCCAACACGTATGCACAACCGTTGCAAGCTCTCTGGTCGTCCAAAGGGTTATATGCGTCAGTTCGGCATTTCACGTATTGCTTTCCGTGAATTGGCATCAGCAGGTCTCATACCAGGCGTAAAGAAGGCTAGTTGGTAAACTATTTAGAGTGTTAAATATTGTCGTGCGCGCACGATTAATTTAAACTTAAAATTTTTATGTTTTCAGATCCAGTATCAGATTTTCTTACGCGAGTAAGAAATGCAATTATGGCGAAGCATAGGGTTGTCGAAATCCCAGCTTCAAACTTGAAGAAAGATATAACAAAGATCTTGTTCGACAAGGGTTATATTCTTAACTACAAGTTCATTGATGACAACAAGCAGGGCATCATCAAGATTGCTTTGAAGTATGATTTGCAGTCAAAGACTTCTGCAATCAAGGCTTTGAAGCGTGTAAGTACTCCAGGTCTCCGCAGCTACGCGGGTTATCGTGACATGCCACGAGTTCTTAACGGACTTGGCATCGCGATAGTTTCAACATCTAAGGGTGTTATGACTGATAAAGAGGCTCGTGCCGAAAAGATCGGTGGCGAGGTATTGTGTTACGTATATTAACAGAGGAGGAATATAAGATGTCAAGAATTGGTAAAATGCCTGTGTCTATTCCTTCGGGAGTTAATGTATCAGTAAAAGACAATGTTATTACTGTAAAGGGTCCTAAGGGTGAACTCAAGCAGGCTGTCAATCCAACTATTTCTATTGAAATAAAGGATAATGAGATTAA
This sequence comes from Bacteroidales bacterium, assembly GCA_024401355.1. Lineage (GTDB taxonomy): Bacteria > Bacteroidota > Bacteroidia > Bacteroidales > Marinilabiliaceae > W3P20-009. The sequence continues at coordinate 55,694 of JAKSLF010000017.1, forward strand.
TTTCACTCGTCCTAATGACGAGAAGGAGTCTCGTTCTATGCATGGTTTGTACAGAGCGTTGGTTCACAATATGGTTGTTGGTGTATCAGAAGGCTACACTCAGAAGCTTGAGCTCGTTGGTGTAGGTTACCGCGCTACTTCATCTAACCAGATTCTCGAATTGGCTTTAGGCTTTTCGCATACTATTCAGCTCCAGTTGCCTGCTGAGGTAAAGGTTGAGGCTGTAACAGACCGTAAGTCAAACCCAATTATTACGCTCGAGTGTGCTGACAAGCAGTTGCTCGGCCAGGTATGTGCAAAGATCCGTTCATTCCGTGCTCCAGAGCCTTATAAGGGCAAGGGTATTCGTTTTGTCGGTGAAGTTGTTCGTCGTAAGGCTGGTAAGTCTGCAAAGGTTTAATCGATTAAAAGTTTGTAAAAATGGCTTTTTCTAAGATTGCAAGAAGAAACAAGATAAAGGCACGTATCAGAGCTAAGGTCTCTGGTACAGCAGAGCGTCCAAGACTTACTGTCTTCAGAAGCAACAAGCAGATTTACGCTCAGGTAATTAATGATAAAGAAGGCAAGACACTTGCATCTGCTTCATCAAAAGCACTTGATGTTAAGGGTACAAAGTGTGAAATCGCTGCTGAGGTTGGCAAGCAGTTGGCTGCAGCCGCTCAGGCTAAGGGCATTTCAGAGGTTGTCTTCGACCGTAATGGTTATTTGTATCACGGACGTGTTAAACAATTGGCAGATGCAGCTCGCGAAGCCGGACTTAAATTTTAATACCAATGGCAGGTAATGATAAAAGAGTAAGAACAACTAACGACCTTGAGCTTCAGGATCGTTTGGTTGCAATCAACCGAGTTACTAAGGTTACTAAGGGTGGTCGTGCATTTAGCTTTTCGGCTATCGTTGTAGTAGGTGACGGCAAAGGTGTTGTAGGTTGGGGTCTTGGCAAGGCAAGTGAAGTTACAGCAGCAATCGCTAAGGGTGTTGAGTCAGCTAAGAAGAATCTTATTAAGGTTCCTTTGATTCATGGTACTCTCCCTCATGAGCAGTATGCTCAGTTCGGCGGTTCTAAGGTATTCATGAAGCCAGCTTCTCACGGTACTGGTTTGACAGCCGGTGGTGCTATGCGTGCAGTACTTGAAAGCGTAGGCGTAACTGACGTCCTTGCAAAGTCTAAGGGTTCTTCTAACCCTCACAACCTTGTAAAGGCTACAATCGCTGCTTTGAGTGAAATGCGTGATGCTTATCAGGTTGCTCAGCAGCGTGGTGTGTCACTTGACAAAGTGTTCAACGGTTAATTTTAGAACTGATGGCAACAATTAAAATAACTCAGATAAAGAGCAAGATTAATGCTCCTAAGCATCAGAAGTTGGTGCTTGAATCACTTGGTTTGCGCAAGATTCATCAGACTGTAGTTAAGGAGGATACTCCTTCTGTACGCGGTGCAATTGATCAGGTAAAGCAGCTTGTCACTGTTGAGTAATATAATTTAAAGTTATTTCGATATTATGAATTTAAGTAATTTGAATCCAGCTAAGGGTTCTACTCATCATGATAGAAGATTGGCTCGTGGTACTGGTTCTGGTTATGGCGGAACTTCTACACGCGGTCACAAGGGCGCTAAGTCTCGTTCAGGTTATTCTCAGAAGTTCGGTTTCGAAGGTGGTCAGATGC
>JAKSLF010000018.1 GCA_024401355.1 Bacteroidales bacterium
GTTCGTCAGTGGACTAAGCCTTTCCATGAGGCTGGCATCCAGACTCACATGCTCGACCGTGCTCTCAACGGCCTCCGCATGAGCCCTTGTTCAAAGGACTTGCGTAAACTCTTCTACAAGGTAAAGAAGGCTCAGGGAACCGACATCACACGTATCTTCTGCGGCTTGAACGACCCTCGCAACGTTATCCCTTCGATTCAGTATGCAAAAGAGGCTGGCATGATTGCACAGGCTTCTCTCTGTATCACATATTCACCAATTCACACTGTAGAATACTACGTGAACCTTGCTAAGCAGTTCATCGAGGCTGGTGCCGACGAAATCTGCTTGAAGGATATGGCTGGTATCGGTCGTCCAGTATCACTCGGCAAGATCGTTGAAGGCATCAAGGCTATCAAGAAGGACATCATTATCCAGTATCACTCACATGCTGGTCCGGGCTTCAACATGGCTTCTATCCTCGAAGTGGCACAGGCAGGTTGCGACATCATCGACACAGGTATGGCACCACTCTCTTGGGGTACTGGTCATGCCGACATCATCGCCGTACAGGAGATGTTGAAGGACGCTGGCTTCAAGGTGAAGGACATCAACATGGAAGCATACATGGAGGTTCGTACTATGGTACAGGAGATGTGCGACGACTTCCTTGGTTACTATATTCCAAAACTCAACCACTTGAACAACTCGCTTCTCGTTAAGCCAGGTCTGCCAGGTGGTATGATGGGTTCACTCATGACCGACCTCGAGGACAACCTCAAGAGCCTCAACAAGTGGAAGGTTAAGAACAACCAGCCAGAGCTCACAACCGACCAGATTCTCGTTAAGCTCTTCGATGAAGTGGCATACGTATGGCCAAAGGTTGGTTATCCATGTCTCGTGACTCCATTCTCACAGTACGTCAAGAACCTCGCGCTCATGAACGTTATTCAGATGGAGAAGGGCAAGGAACGTTGGAGCATGATTGCCGACAACATCTGGGATATGATCCTCGGCAAGAGCGGTCAGCTCCCTGGACCAGTTGCACCAGAGCTTGTTGCTATGGCTAAGGAGCAGGGACGTGAGTTCGAGACAAACGATCCACAGAGCTACTACCCAGACAACCTCGACGAATTCCGTGCAAAGATGAAAGAAAAGGGCTGGGAACTCGGTCAGGACGAGGAAGAGCTCTTCGAATATGCTATGCACCCACAGCAGTATGAGGCTTACAAGAGCGGCAAGGCTAAGGCCGACTTCGAGGAGGACCTCGCTAAGCGTAAGGCTGATGCCAACAAGGGTGGCGACATGAAGTTCCCTCAGACTGTAACAGTAGAGGTCAACGGTCAGAAGTATGCCGTAACAATCGGTGCTAATGACGGTTCGGCAGTTCCTGCTACTACAGGTGCTGCAAGTGCTCCTGCTGCTGCCGGCGAAGGCGATCCACTGCTCGCTCCTATCGAAGGTAAGTTCTACCTTGTAAAGGCTTCGGGCGAAGCAGCTGTAAAGGTAGGCGATGCTGTGAAGAAAGGCCAGACTGTTTGCTACATCGAGGCAATGAAGACATTCAACGCCATTGCAGCAGAGAAGGACGGCGTAGTGACTGAGATTTGCTACAAGAGTGGCGACTCAATCAGCGAGGATGACGTACTTATGAAGATTAAATAAATAGGCCGTTATGCAAGAGATTTTAGAAACCATATACTATAAGATGACCGCCATTAGCGCGATCGTCGACCATCCTGAGTTCCTCATTATGTACGCCTTGGCGTTCGTATTGCTCTACTTGGGTATAAAGAAGGGTTACGAGCCACTGTTGCTCATCCCTATCGCATTTGGTGTGCTCATCGCCAACTTCCCTGGCGGTGGCATGGGAGTCATCTCACCTGACGGTCAGGGAATGGTTCCTGTCAATGGCGTGATGAAGAACGTTTATGAAATGTCACTTCCTGAGATTGCTCACGACCTCGGCATCATGAACTTCCTCTACTATGCGTTGATCAAGACTGGTCTGCTCCCTCCTATCATCTTCATGGGTGTTGGTGCATTGACAGACTTCGGTCCGATGCTCCGCAACCTGAAGCTTGCTATCTTTGGTGCAGGTGCTCAGTTCGGTATCTTTGCCGTATTGCTCGTTGCTTGCAACTTCTTCACAATGCAGGAGGCTGCTTCACTTGCTATCATCGGTGGTGCCGACGGTCCAACAGCCATCTTCACAACAATCAAACTCGCTCCTCACATGCTCGGCCCTATCGCCATCGCAGCATACTCATACATGGCTCTCGTGCCTGTGATTGTGCCATTGGTAGTTGAAGGTCTTTACATCAATGGACGTCGTATCCTTCCTGGTCTCTGCACAAAGAAGGAACTCGCCATCAACATGAAGGAGCAGGACAAGCTCTACCCTAACAAGACAGAGATCAAGAACATGCAGACGCTGAAGATCATCTTCCCTATTGCAGTTACAACAATCGTGGCAATCATCGTTCCAAGTGCAGTATCACTTGTCGGTATGCTCATGTTCGGTAACCTCATCAAGGAAGTTGGTTCAAGCACATCACGCATCTTCGATGCCGCTTCCAACACTATCATGAATGCAGCCACTATCTTCCTCGGCCTCTCGGTAGGTGCGACAATGACTGTTGACGCATTCTTGAACTGGACAACAATCGGCATCGTAACAGGTGGCTTCTTCGCATTCGGTTTGTCAATTGCTGGCGGCATCTTGCTTGCTAAGATCTACAACCTCTTCTCGAAGAAGAAGATCAATCCACTGATTGGTGCAACAGGTCTTTCGGCAGTGCCAATGGCATCACGTGTTGCCAACGAAATAGCATTGAAGTACGACCCACGCAACCACGTGCTCAACTACTGTATGTCATCAAACGTATCAGGCGTTATCGGTTCAGCCGTTGCAGCTGGTATCTTGATATCATTCCTCGGCTAAGAGACAACATTTCTTACATAAGAAGATCTCCCATGGTTCATGCAACCGTGGGGGATTTTTTATTCCCCAACAGCATCAATTTTATGCAATCTTAAAGTCCAACTTTAAAATTGCATAGAAAGTTATGGAATTTTAAACTACCCAAAACCGAACAAGGCCCACACCATAATCAGGTGCAGGCCTTTTGTTATTTTATCAGCTAATCGCTATCAATTTACTTCATATCGATCTTTTTACCAGAAACATCATACTTCACACCATCGCGTATGATGACAATCTTGCCATCCTCGATGGTCTTGATAACCTTCTGCGACTTTTCTGCATCAATACTTTCAACTGCTGTCGGAGTTGGAATAGCAAAGATAATATCTGCATATTCTGACCAAGCCTCTTTGTATGTGTCGACAGCATCCTTTGGAACGTATATTTTTAGATTTGGTGAAACAACGTAAGAATCGTTATATACGTAGAATACGCCCCATTCTAAAGATAGTGGTACCGCATTGTTAAATGTGACACTCGTCAAACCGCTGCAACCATAAAATGCCTCAGAACCTATCGAAGTCACACCCGCAGGAATCTCGACTGAGGTCAAACCGCTACAACCAAGAAATGCATCATTACCTATAGAAGTCACACTCGAAGGTATCTCGACTGAGGTCAAACCGATGCAATGTTCAAACGCGCCACCACCTATCGAAGTCACACTCGAAGGAATTGTAGTATTAGCACAACCAACAATCAAAGTATTTGTCGTTCTTTCGATAATAGCATTGCAGTTATCACGCGAATCATAGACTTTATTTTCTGCATTTACAATTATAGATTTGAGACCGCTGCAAAAAGAAAAAGCATCACTACCTATCGAAGTCACACTAGAAGGTATCTCGACTAAGGTCAAACCGCTGCAACAATGAAATGCAGCCTCACCTATCGAAGTCACACTAGAAGGAATCTCGACTGAGGTCAAACCGAAGCAATAAGTAAATGCATTATCACCTATCGAAGTCACACTCGAAGATATCTCGACTGAAGTCAAACCGCTGCAACTATAAAATGCATAATTACCTATAGAAGTCACACTCGAAGGTATCTCGACTGAGGTCAAACCGCTGCAACTAAATGCAGCCAAACCTATCGAAGTCACACTAGAAGGTATCTCGACAGAAGTCAGACCGCTGTAACCATAAAATGCCCCCTCACCTATCGAAGTCACGCCATCGGCAATAACAACGCTTTTGATGTCACTTCGCGAGTAATACCATGGATAGAACGATTGGTACTCATAACTATAATCACTTGTTACTGTCAACACACCATCAGAAGACAAAGACCAATCAGCCTTGGCCACTGTAGTCAACATAGTAAAAAGAAAAAGTATTAGTCTCTTTTTCATAACAATTTAATTTTCTCCGCCAGTCAACTCCCAACTATAAACCAGCATTTTTCAATAACTCTCATTCATCTTAATACACAAAAAAAACGTGGAGTCATTCTCTGACTGTCCACGACTCGAGGTATTAGGAGACCTTTACTGTTGACAGATACAGAGCGACATCCACGCTGATAAGTATATATGTACTCCCACAGGTGCACCATAAGCATTTAAATGCTCATAGTACACCATCAGGAGGTATATACCATCCCGTGACGTCTATCTCTACCTTGTCTTTTGACAGTAAATTCGTGAAGTTCCTAATTTCCGAGCCGTCAACCGACAGGCGAATTATAGCGCCATTCTTATGTATAAAGTGCACTTCCACACCCACACAGCTCCATCGAGCTATGCCCTCAGCGTGGAGGCACATCGCAATATTACGATTTTTTTCTCATTTAGTTATATAAACCGAAAGAAAAACATCTGTTAATCCCACCCAATCCCTCTTAACCATATTTAATAATCTTTCACTATCCACCACCCACTTCCATCAGCCACTTTTCCCGTAGGGATAAGATAACCATACCGTAACTATACCATACCTTTTTCACACCACCACAAAAAGCATTTCCTTAACTCGCCTTAACAATAGTCATTCCTATCCCGACCCAACTCACATCAAACAAAGCTAATCTACAATTATACCATAATAAAGGTATTGCGAGGACAACGAGGATGAGATAATTTTGCATCGTAAAAACAAAGTTATACAACAACCTTAAAGATTAAGACTTTATGACTGCGATTGACAAACTAGGGAAAATATTCAACAGGCAGATATTGATATGGTTGGCTGCACTGGCTGGCGGAACAATATTGGGTCTGCTCAACATCGGATGGATAGACGACTTGTCGAGCTTCGTGTCGACAGTATTTACAAGAGTATTCCAGCTGCTGGCCGTGCCGACAATTGCACTTGCCGTGATGTGTACACTCTCAGCATTCGGAAAGCAGAAATCGACAGGCAAGATATTTGCACATGCCATAGGCTACACACTTGCCACTACCCTTTCAGCAGCTCTCGTTGGAATAATCCTCTATGTTGTCATAGCACCTGCCAACCTTCCTAGCGCACTCATCGACGGAGGCAACGCAGAAGTGCCAACCGACCTCAACACAACATCATATTACGACCACATTCTGAATGTCATCCCAAACAACCTTGTCAGACCAATACTTGAAGGCAACGTATTGTCGATACTGCTGATAGCAGTTGGTGCCGGACTTGCATTGGCCCACATGGAAGAAAGCAAAGAGAAAAGACAAGTGGTTGACTTCATCGAAGGACTGCAGCAACTGCTGTTCCTGGCTCTGAAGGCTGTGATAACCGTATTGCCAATAGGAATCGTCGCATTTGCTGAACGACTGACTGCAGAGATGAGCGGAGGAGTCATAGCAGACTCACTCGGCAAATACGTGCTGGTAATAATGGGTGGCAACATATTGCAGATGGTGATCGTATTGCCTCTGTTCCTGATAGCCAAAGGACTGAACCCGATAAAAGTAGCCAAAGCAATGGCTCCGGCAATACTCGTCGCATTGTTCACCAAAAGCTCGGCTGCAACCCTGCCAACTACACTTTCGTCAGCAGAGAACAGACTAAAAATATCACCAAGAGTGTCGCGATTCGTACTGCCAATATGTACGACAATAAACATGAACGGATGTGCGGCATTCATAGCAGTCACTTCATTGTTTGTAATGCAGAACAGCGGATTCTTCTCAGTCGACTCACCAATAACCGACCTGTTGCCAACACTTTTGGTATGGCTGCTGGTGTCTGTAGTGTCGGCTGTGGGCAACGCAGGTGTACCGATGGGATGTTATTTCCTCACCTTGTCGCTGATGACAGGAACAGGAGCTGCAGTAGGAGTGATGGGAATAATATTGCCAATATACACAATCATCGACATGGTAGAGACTGCAGAAAACGTCTGGAGCGACTCATGCGTATGTGCAATAGTCAACGACAACGGAGCATACGACGAAGGCAACTGGGTGATCTAAACCACAAAACAACAATAAAAATGGGTATTTATACCCACAATAGCATAAACTAATAATATTAATTTTGCGTCGGATAAAAGTGCCTATTGGTTAGGCATAGATTTTTTGGACATTCAAAAAAGAAGGATACAAAATAACTATGAAAGGAAAATCATTAGCAGGCTGGCGCAAAATTAACATGGCCATGCACTTCGTTGGATTCTTCCAGCGCAGAGCCCTTTACAAAGGTGGCAAGAACGTCAAGAAGACACAGGCAAACTTGCTTCGCGACATCTTGACATACGCCAAGGACACAGTCTATGGCAAAGAGCACAAATTTGACGAAATACTCGCTACTAAGAGCGACGACGAACTCTTCAAACTCTACAAGCAGAACGTAAAGGACAACGACTACGAAGACCTCCGTCCATACATCAACCGCCACACACATGGCGAAGAGAACATCCTCTTCCCTGGCAAGCCAAAGATGTATGCAACAACATCAGGCACAACAGCAGAGCCTAAGTGGATTCCTATTACATATAAATACTTCTCAGACGTATATGGAAAGATGAACAAGCTATGGCTTGACAACTTCATCTGCCAGAATGCCGACGCTTTCAAAGGTGGCGTTGTCACAATCGTAGGCAAGGCAATCGAAGGTAACGCACCAGACGGAACAGTCTATGGTTCGGTATCCGGAGTTTCGTTCACCAACTGTCCATCGTTCGTACAGAAAGTATATTCGGCACCTCCTATCGCATTTGAAATCAGTGACTACAAGGTGCGTAACTACGTACTCTTCCGCCTCGGCATAGAGTTCAACACTACCCTCCTTTTGACTGCCAACCCATCGACATACGTTGAGATGATCAACAACATCAACAACAACTATGAAGATATGGTTGACGACATCGAGAAAGGTATCATAAAGAAGGACCTCGACGTTCCTGCACATGTACGTACAGCTCTTGAAGCTCGCCTGAAGCCAAATCCAGAACGTGCAGCAGAACTTCGCAAGTTGAAGGCAGAGCACGGATTCGTATTGCCAAAGCACTACTGGCCAGACCTCGCAATTGCAGCAACATGGCACTGCGGCAACACTAAGCGTTACCTCGACAAGCTCGAAGGCGTATTCCCAGAGACATGTGGTCAGCCTGAGTTCGGCTACTTCGCATCAGAATGTCGTGCAGGACTTGTCATGAACGGCAAGGACGACACTACACTCTTTGCACACATGCACTTCTTCGAATTCATCCATGCAGAAGACATAGAAAACGAGAACCCTGAATTCCTCACACTCGACCAGCTCGAAGTTGGCAAGCGCTACTGCATGTACGTAACAACATGGAGCGGACTTTACAGATATAACATGAACGACCTTGTTGAGGTTACTGGTCTCGACCACGGAATACCAACAATACAGTTCATACAGAAAGTCAACGGCATCGTGACACTCACAGGTGAGAAACTCCACGAACGCCAGTTCATCATGGCCGTACAGGACGCAGAGAAGGAGACTGGCTTGAAGGTTCGCTTCCACATCGGATTTGCCGATGCAGAACGTTCTGGCTACGACTTCTACTACGAATTTGACGACCGTAGCGTAACACAGGAACAGGCAGAAAACTTCACTGCAGTAGTCGACGCACGACTAAAGAAGATAAACTGCGAGTACGAAGCTAAGCGTAACTCGTTCCGTGTACAGGATCCACAGACATTCCGCCTCATCGAAAACTCATTCGAGACCTTCAAGGCAAAGTGTATTGCCGAGGGAGCAAGAGACGGTCAGTTCAAACTTCTTCTGCTTCTCAACGACGAAAAGAGACATGCGAAGTTCAAGGAGCTTGTCGTAAAGGACTAACCTATACAGACAATAAAACAAAACGTGGAGGCATAACTAATATTCCTCCACGTTTTTTTATGAAAAAAAATGGCATAAACATATAACCTTTTTAGGCCGACATTCGTTAAACACCTATGAAAGGCAGAACAAAATGCCTACAGAACAAAAAAAACAATAACTAAAATACTCAACTATGGCAGAGGAAAAGAAGATTGATTCGATTTATCAGCTTGATGTCGATGCAATCAAAGCACTCCAGACAAAGCTCGGCGTTAAGGCCGACGGTATGATTGGCAAGAAAACAATCGCAGCTCTTCAGGAAATGCTGAACGAGAAAGTAGACGCAAAACTTACTGCTGATGGCATCATCGGTCCTAAGACAATCAAGGCACTTCAGAAGTACCTCGGAGTTAAGGAAGATGGTATCTTTGGTCCAGACACACTCAACGCTCTCCAGCTCGACACAATGAAGAATGAGGCTACTGGCGAACGCGAAGTGACTACAGGAGCAGGCCTTGATGCCGTATTCGAAGAGTACATGAAGAAAAATGGCATCAAATAAGCCTCAAACTATTGCTCAAAAACATTAAGGTAAAATCAAAATAAACCTTGCATAGCCCAAAGTGTTATGCAAGGTTTTTCAATAAAAGCAACCACAAAACACAGATAAGACATGGAGACATCGAGCATCGAATGGAGCAAGTACAAGGCCGTAGTGTTTGACTTTGACGGCACACTATATGAAGGCAAAGGCTTTGGAAAGAAACTTGTATTTGCCGACTTACTCAATGCCTTCAAATCACGCAAGGAACGCATCATCAGAAAAGCCATGGCTGGACAAGACTTTGGAGATGCAGAGAAATTCTACAACCAGTTCTTTTCGCAAATGGGCGAGAAACACAGAAACTGGTACTTCCAGAAATACCTTCCGACGATGGTAGAAGTGCTCCGCAAACACTTCAATGCAAGAGAAGGAGCACAACAACTGATAGACAAATTGGAAGAACAGGGAATAAAGGTGTGTGTCTTGTCAGACTATCCAATGGTAGAACAGAGAGTCAAGGCAATAGGACTCAACATGGACACATCGAGAATGTGGAGCACAGAAACCAAAGGAGCGCTCAAACCTGGTGCAAGACCATTCAAAGAGGTTGCAGAAAGACTAGGAATATCAACCAACGAGATTCTCGTCATCGGCGACAGACCAGACACCGACGGCATGGGAGCCAAGAATGCTGGATGCGACTGCGTCATCATCAACACTCACAAAAACATCGGCAAGACCGAAGGCTTCAACAACATGGACTGGGCAGACATCATAAAATAAGACTACCCTACGTTGTTATTTTTCTCTGACACTTGCCGCGTCCTCAAAATCGTTACACAAACGCTCTTCGCCAATAGTCGTAGTCTCGCCATGACCTGGATAAACCAGAACATCATCAGGCAAAACAAAGAGACGCGACTCAATAGAATTGCGAAGCATCTTCTTTTTACCTCCTGGCAAACTTGAAGCACCAACAGTATGCTTCATCAGAGTATCACCCGAAATGAGGAACTTCTCCTTTTCAGAATAGAAGCAGACACTACCCTGAGTATGTCCCGGAGTATGGATGACACGAAGTTCTGAAGAACCGAACGGAATGATAGCATTATCATCGAGAGTATATATAGGCATCTTCTCCTCAATCTTCTCGCTCACGCCCAAGGCAATAGCCTGATAGTTGGTCATCTCGGCCAGACGACGGTCATTCTCATTGGCTTCGGGATAAAGATTGTAGCGATGGCTAAAAAAGGCATTGCCAATAGTATGGTCGAGGTGGCAATGAGTGCAAAGCAGTCGTGAAATCTTAATATTGTGAGTCTCGATGAAATTGGCCAGCTGCAGGCGTTCGGTAAACGTCTGACAACCACAATCAACAAGAATGCCCTCGTTAGAATCATCGAAAACGATATACGTATTCTCCTTATACGTAGACATCGTAAAGCATTTAACATGCATCATTTTTCAAATCTCCTATGCAGACTATTTTTCAGTCTGATTATAAACCCATGGATTATTGGTAATACCGGCAAGCTTAACCATAGCTTCATGACAACGACGACGCATATCATCGATCTGTTCATTCTTGTCAGTAATATCAGGATTAGGGAGAATAGGCTCCCCGACATTCAAAGTAACACAAGCCTCCTTGCCGAACCACTTCAAGATACCCTTACGTTCACGATATGAATAAGCCATCGGAATGATAGGAATATTGAGACGCTTAGCAAAAACGAAAGCACCCTTCTTGAACGGACGGATAGGAGTATAGAACTCCCAACGGCTCTCCTCGGCAAAGAAATGCAACCAGTAACCTTCCTTGTGATAGTAGTCGAGAGCAGCATAGAACTTACGCATATCAGCGACACTCTCAGGAACAGGAATACCACCCATAGTATGCATACGACGAGCATCCTTTCCGGCAAGCTGGTCACGCCAAATAGGGAAACGGAGCTGACGCCAGCCGATAGCAGTAAAGACACCAGACATATCCCAACGGAACGTGTGGTTGCTGACAGTCATTGCACCATTCTTGAACAAATGGCGATTCTTCTTGATATTCTCCTTACCTCTCAGGCGGAAACCGTAGCGGAAATACTGAAGAAAATTGATAAGAGTACGAGACTGGAGATAATACAAGAAATTCCAGAACTTATAGTAGAACGAATGATCTATATAAGGATAGTCATGTCCTACATTAGCCTCATATATCTGGTCGACATCAAGCAAATGTGCATGAGGGTCGTCAGTACCTTCACCATAGGAAATATGCTCAAGAGGAATAAAACGGTCAGGTTCAACAGTAAGCTGATCGTATAAAGGAGGAAGCTGTTGCGCCATAATATTACATTTATCGAGTTATAGTTTAAGTCTTTATTATTATACGCGCAAAGATAATAAAACAATACAAAAAAAACAAGCAGAAGCAGGACAAAGGAAACCAGATGACAAATACACTATAAAAAAGAAACCATCAACCATAACAAATCATGCCCAAAGACGTATCAAAAGAATATAACAAACAAACCAAAACATATCAGATGAGAAGATTATTCCTTTTAATATTAGTCGCATTGACCTTCAGCACATGCAAGACCCAAGAGAAGCCGACACTCGACATAAACGACTTGAACTATGGATGGTCGAGCGAATATGACACCAAGACACACGCCATTGACATTCAGAGCGCATGGGGAGCAAGAGGCTGGATATTTGGAGAAGAAAACGACTCGACAACATACGCCGACGTCAGCATGTATGACAGAGTCGTAATCGACCTGACAGGAATCAAAGGTCCGGTAAGCAAGATGAACCTAATAGTAAAATATGCAGGCACAGACTTCATCAGCAGAGACCTTCCAACAATAGTAAATGGCAACACAACAATAAAAGTAAAACTAGCCGACGAATACAAGGGGAAAGTCAAAAGCATATTCCTCATGTGCGACACGATGTGTGAGATGACCGTCAAGAACGCATATTTCGACAAGTTACACCAATACGGAGAAGCCAAAGAGCTGAAGATGTCGGAACTTGGAATGATATCGAGCGACCAGTTCGAAGGATATTCAGACAACGCACTTGTTCAGTTCACATTCGAAACCAAAGGAGAGATGATGGGCTTGAACAAATACGGGCAAATGGTAGACATGACTGGATGGGGAATTGGCATTATATGCTCGGTAGCCGACATCCTGGGTGCAGAACTGCCATCGAGATGCATAGTCCTCAGAGGACTTGGCGAGCAGACATACTCGTGCGAACTTGGAGACATTCGCTATCTTACCTCACTGAAAGACGACGACGGAGATTGTGGAATATATTGGACAGTATGGGACACAGGAGGAATAACAGAAGCGAACGTCATCAGAACGACAATCTCGGAAGCCATCGACTAGACAAAAAACTGACTCCTAAAAAAAACAGCCGCAAGCAGGACAACACCAACTGCTTGCGGCTTTTATTATACAGACAACCCAATAGACCGACAGTCACTGAACAAAAAAAACAAAACGGAACTAGCATAATTCAATTGATAATGTTTATATTTGCACAGACAAAAAGAATCTTAATCTATGAAAAAAACAATCGCACTATTAGCCGCAATAGCAACAACAGCTCAAATGTCGGCACAAGACTTCAAACTAAATGAATCGGGATACTTCAACTGCGAAGGCGTAGACGTCATGGCATTCAGTGACTTTTATCCAGAAGGTCATCAGGGTGGAATCAGCCTGCTCATGAACGGACAACGTATAGCAACAAACGGCGACATTCGTCTTGAACAAACACCAGGCCAGTGGCAGGCTGTTCCAAAACAGATCTCGCGAAAAGTAAACGCAACAAACATAGAGACCACACTATGTTACCCTGACTCGTCGAGACACTTGACAGGATTCAACCCGATGATATACCCAGACCTTCAGATAAAATATAAAGTAAGACTGGAAGCTGAAGGAGACGGAGTAATAGTCACAGTGGACCTTGAAAAGCCAATACCTAGTGAATATATAGGCAAAGTAGGATTCAACATGGAATTCTTCCCTGGAATATTGTTTGGCAAACCATGGATTATGGACTCAAAATCGGGAATCTATCCACAACAGCCGAACGGACCAGTAGCGACAAGCAAAACCGTCATAGAGCACATCGGAGACTTCCACCCAGAAGGAAGACCATTGGCTGACGCAGAGAAACTGAAAGGAGACGGGAAAACATACTCACCAATAACAGCCGACGACATCATAGCAGAACCATACGCCACAGGACGCAGTTTCACCTCATGTCCAGACGACCCAATGAGCCGTGTGACAATCGAGAGTCTGAACACAGCAGACCTGAAGTTATATGACGGACGAATGAACCACAACAACGGATGGTTTGTATTGAGAAGCGAGATACCAGCCAACGCAACCACTTCGGCCATAAAATGGAGAATAAGACCATACGTAACCAAAGAATGGAAATACAAACCAGTAGTGCAGACATCACAAATTGGCTATGCAACAAGTCAAAAGAAAGAGGCAATAATCGAAACAGACAAGAGAAGCGAGAAGACAGAGACAGCCAAGATCTACACACTAACACATGATGGGGAAAAACTAGTAGCAGAACAGAAACCTACAGAATGGGGAACATTCTTGCGATACCAATATCTGAAAGTAGACTTCAGCGACATCAAAGAAGAAGGTCTGTACTTAATAAAGTATGGCAACAGCCAGTCAGCAACATTCAGAATAGCCAACGACGTATATGACCGTGGAGTATGGCAGCCAGTCATCGAATACTTCCTGCCAGTACAGATGTGCCACATGAGAGTCAACGAGAAATACAGAGTATGGCACGACAGATGTCACCTAGACGATGCTAGAATGGCTCCAGTAGGCAACCATTTCGACGGCTATGACCAGCAGCCAGGCATATCGCCATTCAAGGCTGGCGAGACAGTAGAAGGAGTGAACCTTGGAGGCTGGCACGACGCAGGCGACTTTGACTTGAGAATAGAATCGCAGGCAGGTGAATGCTATATATTATCACTCGCCTACGAAGCATTTCACCCAGAGATAGACGCGACAGCAATAGACCAGACAACAAAGACATGCGAAATACATCAGCCAGACGGCAAAAACGACATACTCCAGCAGATAGAACACGGAGCATTGAGCATCGTCGGAGGATATAAAGCACTTGGCCGTCTTTATAGAGGAATAATCTGTCCAAGCCTAAGACAATATGCGATGCTTGGTGATGCGGCAGCAATGACAGACCACGAAAAAGGCACTGCAGACGACAGATGGATATTCACAGAGAACAATCCGTCACGTGAACTCACGACAGCAGCACAGCTTGCCGGAACAGCAAGAGCACTCAAGGAGTTCAACCCAGAACTCAGCAAAGAATGTCTGGAGATAGCGAAAAAACTATATGCAGAAACCGACGCCAGTGGAAGAGCTTCAAGAGCCAAGATGCAAGCTGCAGCAGAGTTATTCCTCGCTGCAAACGCGAAAGAATATATAGAGTATATAACCAACAACAAAGAGAGCCTAAACTATGGTGCGCCATGGTATCTGGCACGAGTAGAGAAACAGATAAGGACATCAAAAGACAAGAAAGAGAAGGCATGGTGCAAAGCCTACAAAGAGTCATTGAAAAAATACAGTGAACAACTCTCGGCAACAGTCAAGAAGACACCATACGGAGTTCCATACGAGCCATCAATCTGGGGAGCAGGATGGGACATACAGAGATTCGGCTTCGAGAACTTCTTCCTTGCCGACACATATCCAGAACTATTCTCGAAAGAGCCAGTATGCAATGCCTTGAACTTTGTACTTGGATGTCATCCGGGCAGCAACCAGGCCTCGTTTGCATCGGGAGTTGGAGCGAAATCGGCTACCGTAGGATATGGACTTAACAGAGCAGACTGGAGCTACATACCAGGAGGAGTAATATCGGGCACAGCACTCATACGTCCGAACTACCCAGAACTGCTGACCTTCCCATTCCTGTGGCAGCAAACAGAATACGTACTTGGCGGAGGATCGAGCCACTACATGTTCCTTGTACTTGCAGTGAAACACCTGCTTGGAAACGAACAGATGGACGCGAGAAACGGCCAATAGAAAACGGAGACAAAAAGATGGAATACTTACCGACCGACCCAGCAATACTTGTATCGAGCATAAACATGCTATTGCGAGACGAGGAATTTGACACGCTGGAATCGATATGCTACAACTTCAACAGAGAGCCGGAAGAGATAAAGAGATATCTTGAGGAGAATGGCTATACCTATAGTGAAGAGCAGAAGCAAGTGCGTCCGATAGGCTACGACCAGGAAGAAGAAGTGAGCAAAGAAGCGATAGAGACAGCATATTGTTTTTTTCACCAGAAGCAGAGAGTATATGAATACTCGACCATGGACTGGCAGAAAGAAGACATAGAGTATGCCATTGGGAGCTACATAGACACGATGGACAAGAGACTCTATGAGAAGATATCCTCGGGACGGGAAGAGTATCTGAGAGCGAGTGACAGATTTGGCTCGGAGCTAAAAGAAGCAGTAGAGAAACTTGAAAAAATGTTATAAAGGCAGTCAAAGTGACGAATAAAGCAACCTTAGGGAAGTCGGAGAGTCAAAAAAAAACGAGTAAAGTTTGTCAATTAGGAAAAAATCAGTAATTTTGCGCCCGATATTACAAATAATATCTAAACTTAAAAAAATATTTATATGTTGAATCAGTATGAAACCGTTTTCATTTTGACTCCCGTTTTGTCTGATGCCCAGATGAAGGAAGCGGTACAGAAGTTCAAGGATCTCATCCTTGAGAACGGAGGCGAAATCGTAAACGAAGAGAATTGGGGCTTGCGTAAGCTTGCATACCCAATCCAGAAGAAGTCTACAGGTTTCTACAACCTGTTTGAGTTCAAGGCAGAGCCTAGCTTCATTGAGAAGTTTGAGACAGCTTATCGCCGTGACGAGAAGGTACTCCGTTTCTTGACATTCAAGATGGAGAAGTACGCCGTACAGTACAGCGAGACAAGAAGAAATGCAGTTAAAAAAGAAGTAAAGGAGAACTAAGACATGGCACAGACTCCATCAGAAATTCGCTATCTCACACCTCCTACAGTTGAGATTAAGAAAAAGAAGTATTGCCGTTTCAAGAAGAGCGGTATCAAGTATGTAGACTACAAGAATCCTGAGTTCCTCAAGAAGTTCTTGAACGAGCAGGGTAAGATATTGCCACGTCGAATCACTGGTACATCATTGAAGTATCAGCGCAAGGTGGCAAAGGCTGTAAAGCGTGCACGTCATCTCGCATTGCTGCCATACGTAACTGATTTGATGAAATAATTAAAGAGGAGGATACGCAATGGAAGTAATACTTAAGCAGGATGTGGCAAAGTTGGGCCACAAGGATGACATCATCACAGTAAAGCCAGGTTACGCACGTAACTACCTCATTCCTAACGGAATTGCTGCATTGGCTACAGAGTCAGCACGTAAGGTACTTGCAGAGAACTTGAAGCAGCGTGCTCACAAGCTCGCAAAGCTCAAGCAGGATGCAGAGGAACTTGCAGCAAAGATGGAAGGTCTCAAGTTGACAATCGGCGCAAAGGCATCTTCAACAGGCAAGATCTATGGATCAGTAAACACTATCCAGATTGCAGAGTCATTGAAGGCTGCTGGTTTCGACATCGATCGCAAGATCATCTTGATCAAGGACGAGGCTATCAAAGACCTTGGTCAGTATACAGCTACAATCAAGCTTCACCGCGAGGTTAAGGTTGACATCGAATTTGATGTTGTAGCTGAATAAAACATATTTTCAAACACAGGATATTTTTCAACACACATATACAGAACCTGGGCGTGATGCTTCGGGTTCTGTTTTATTTTATAGCCACATCAAGAAAAGCATACCACTACCCTACTGAAACCACACAGGAAGAACAAAGCAACAGACCAAACAAAAACACAAAATATCTCACCAAATTATAATAGTATATTTATTCATTTTTTATATATTTGCAGCGTTATAAAAAGAGCCGCAAGGCAAAAGGAATATCATATAGGCAAAAACTAACGCTAAACGATGAAAACCAAACAATTGATGATGATCATAGCTACGACCAGCACAGCTATTGGTGGTACACTATGTGGATGTAGTGAGCCCAAAGACGGAAACGCACACTATACAGATGCAGACAAGGACTTGAGCGTGAATATAGGTGATGACTTCTACGCTTACTCAAATGGAGGATGGCAGAAGAACCATCCACTGCCAGCAGACAAGAGCAGACAGGGAACATTTGACCTGCTGTTTGACGAGAACCAGGAACATCTGAAAGAGATAGTAGACGAAGTAAGTTCAAAAGAGAACAAGCCAGGAAGTGCAGCTCAGCAGATAGCAGACTACTATCTCAGCGGAATGGACACGGCACAGCGAAACGCAGACGGAATAAAAGCCCTCGTACCATATCTTGAAAAAGTAGACAAGATAGAGAACAGCTCAGACATATCACGAACAATCGGTGAATTGCAGGAGATGGGCGTAGGAGCACTTGTAGTGTTGACAAACGACGCCGACGCCAAGAACAGCGACATGTCAATTGCTGCATTATTCCAGACAGGAATCGGTCTTCCGGACAGAGACTACTACTTCAGCGACGACGAAAGATCGAACACCATAAAGGAAGCATACAAAGTAATGCTTGGCAAGTATGCCGAGAAGCTTGAGTGGGAAAATGTCGAAGAGCGTGTCAACAAAGTATATGCATTTGAGGGAAAAATCGCCGGCATCATGTATACACGCAAGCAGAACCGTGACCCACAGGCGCTGTACAACATGGTGAAGTGTGACAATATAAGCAGCGAGCTTCCAAACTTTGACTGGGAGACATACTTCAAGGCGATAGGAATACGTCCGGACTCAATCAATGCGAGTCAGAAAGGCTATTTCGAGAAAATGGGTAGCGTAATAAACTCAACAGAGATTGCTACAGTAAAGGATTACCTAAAATTGTCAATCATACGCCAGAACGCTTCGTTCTTGTCAGACGACTATGTAAACATTGCATTTGACTTCTCGGGAAGAGTGCTTTCGGGAGTAGAAGAGATGAAGCCATTGTGGAAGAGAGTACTGAGCGTTGTTGATGGAGAGCAGCTTGGTCAGTTGTTCGTAGAGAAGTATTTCCCACCTTCAGCAAAGACTCGAATGAAAGAGCTCATCGAAAATTTGCGAATAGCCTTTGCAGAACGCATAGACAACCTGACATGGATGGGTGACGCGACAAAGGCGAAGGCAAAAGAGAAACTTGCTGCAATAAAAGTAAAAGTAGGATACCCAGACAAGTGGACAGACTACAGCTCACTCACAATAGACAGGAAACTTGGATTCATGGGCAACGTGATAAACGACTACAAATTCTCACACAAGAGAATGCTTAGCAAGATTG
Source organism: Bacteroidales bacterium (assembly GCA_024401355.1). Lineage (GTDB taxonomy): Bacteria > Bacteroidota > Bacteroidia > Bacteroidales > Marinilabiliaceae > W3P20-009. Next base: position 18,197 of record JAKSLF010000018.1, read on the forward strand.
ACAAGCCAGTAGACAAAGACGAGTGGTACATGACTCCACAGACAGTCAACGCATACTACAATCCATCGGGCAACGAGATAGTGTTCCCTGCCGGAATACTTCAGCCTCCATTCTTCTATGCAGAGGGAGACGATGCAGTCAACTATGGTGCCATTGGCGTAGTGATAGGTCATGAAATGACACATGGATTTGACGACCAGGGATGTCAGTTTGACAAAGACGGAAACTTGAACAACTGGTGGACAGACGAAGATGCAGAACGATTCAAGGGAGCGACGTCAAAGCTTGTAGACAGATATGCATCATTCACAGCAGTAGGCGACCTCAAGGCAGACGGAGAGCTCACACTTGGCGAGAACATAGCCGACCTTGGTGGCTTGAACATATCGTACCAGGCATTCCGCAACGCCCAGAAAGGCGTAGAGCCAAAGGAGATTGACGGACAGACAGCAGACCAGAGATTCTGCTATGCATATTCGCGAGTATGGGCAACAAACGTACGTGACGAATATTTGTTCCAGCAGGTGAAGACAGACCCACATTCACCAGCACACCTCAGAGTCAACGTGCCACTGCCACTTGTAGACTACTTCTACAACGCCTTTGGAATTACAGACAGCTGCAAGATGTATGTACCAAAAGAAGATAGAATAATCATCTGGTAAGGACGAAAGACTAAATATCGAAACATAGAAAAAGATACGGCATCGAAGTGAACGAACTTCGATGCCGTTTTTTATTACCACAACTTGAAAAATACAAGTTACTTTTTCTTGTAGAAATTAGGATTGAAAGACGTCTTGTTCTTGCCAGACTTTGGTTTGGCAGGATGATGACGGTCGGGAGACTTCACGGAAGGAGAAGACAGACGACTGGACTGACCATTGGAAGAGCCATGCGGCTTGCGAGAGTCGCGAGAAGAATCGGAAGACGGACCTGAGAATCGGGCTTCACGAGGAATGCTTGCAGACTTGTCGAAGAGACGTTCGATAATATCGAAGCGATGAAGATCCTTGAGAGCCTTCATGATCTGAGGCTTATATTCAGGCTTATACCAGAAGAAGAACAGACGCTGACGCTGTTTCTCGTCGGGAGTGCGAGCCGTGTAGACAGGCTTGAGAGTATAGGGATGAATGCCGCTATAGTAGATGACGGTAGAGACAGTCATCGGAGTTGGAGTAAAATCCTGAACCTGTTCGAGTCGGAAATCCATATCGTGTGTCTCGGCAGCGAGTTCGGCCATATCGACATCGTGGCAGCCGGGATGCGAACTGATAAAATAAGGGATGAGTTGCTGGTTGAGATGTTCCTCCTTATTAATCTTGTCGAACTCCTGCTTGAACTTATGGAAGAGGCAGAAATCGGGTTTACGCATAATGTCGAGTACAGCCTTGGAAGTATGTTCGGGAGCGACCTTGAGACGTCCGGAGACATGCTTGGTTATAAGTTCGCGAGTATAGTCGTGATGGCTGCGAGTCTCGTCGGGAGTACGTCCTTCGGCCAGAAGGATATCGTAGCGAACACCGCTTCCGATGAAAGACTTCTTGACCTCGGGGAGAGCGTCGACCTTGTGATAGAGCTCGATGAGAGGAGAAAGGTCGGTGTTCATATTCTTGCACACTTCGGGGAAGATGCATGAAGGTCGACGGCAGACCTCGCAAATAGATTCGTCGCGTCCGTGGAGACCATACATATTGGCAGATGGTCCGCCGAGGTCGCTAATGTAGCCTTTGAACCAAGGCTGCTTGACGAGATTCTGGACCTCACGCATAATGCTATTGACACTACGTGAAGCGATGAACTTGCCCTGATGAGCAGAAATAGTGCAGAAAGAGCAGCCTCCGAAACATCCGCGATGGAGATTGACAGAATTCTTGATCATCTCGAAAGCCGGGATATCGCCCTTGCCGTTGTAGCGAGGATGAGGCTGATACATATATGGGAGATCGAACGAAGCATCGATTTCCTGTTGAGTCATTGGTGGGTATTGGGGGTTGAGTACAATGATGCTGTTGCCACATTGCTGAGTGAGTCGTGCGGCATGTTTGCGGTTGGACTCTTCCTCGACGTGCTTGAAATTTTTGGCATAGCACATCTTGTCGTCGAGACATTGTTCGTGAGAATAGAGTTCGATAGTCTCCCAGTTTTTATTCTTCGGAAGCGGAGAGTCGGCAGGGATGAGAAAAGACGTCTGCGGAACCGTCTTGAGCGAGCTAAAAGGGACGCCCTTGCGGAGGAGAGTACAGATTTCGGTAAGTGGTTTTTCACCCATGCCATAGACGAGAATGTCGGCACCGGAATCGACAAGGATAGATGGTCGGAGACGATCTTGCCAATAGTCGTAGTGAGTGACACGACGGAGAGAAGCCTCGATGCCTCCGAGAAGTACAGGTACGTCGGGGAAGAGCATCTTGAGAATCTTTGTGTAGACGACAGAAGGATAGTCGGGACGGGCGCCGGAGCGTCCGCCAGGAGTATATGCATCATCGGAACGTCGACGTCGGGCAGCAGTATAATGGTTGACCATGGAATCCATGGCTCCGGGAGATACTGCAAAGAAATAGCGAGGTCGTCCGAGTTTGCGGAAATCGCGAAGGTCGTCCTGCCAATTAGGTTGAGGCACAATGGCAACCTTGAGTCCGCAAGACTCGATGACACGTCCGACGACAGCGGCGCCGAATGACGGATGGTCGACATAGGCATCGCCTGAGAAGAGGATAACATCGAGTTGGTCCCAACCGAGTTGTTCGACCTCCTTCTTAGATGTTGGCAGGAATGGCATATTTCCGTTTATGTATTATTAAATGACAATGCAAATATAAGAAAAAAAGGGCAAAAGTGTCTTTAGAAAGAAGTATTAAGGCAAGAGATAAGATAAAGAGAGGATAAAGATGAGATAAAGAGAAGACAAAGAGAAGACAAAATAAGGACAAAGTAAGGGTAAGGATAGCATAAAACTAGGTCGAGAGTACGTGTTTCGGAAAATTTTTATTATATTTGCAGTATGAAAAAGGGGAAGGAGAAATGAAAGAGAGGGAGAGAGGAGTAATGATGGAGATGAAGAGGATGAGGAAGAAAGATAAAAAAGGTGTAGACTAAAAAGACAAACAAAGAAAGAGTAAAAAGAAAAAAGACAAGGAGATGGCAAGGATAGAATTGAGTGAGGGCGTCACATTGCGTGGTGCGAGGAGGATATTGACGAAGCGGGACAGCATGTTCAGGATAACCAAGAGATATGGAAAGTTGTATACGATAAAGAAAGTAACTTGTAGTCAGCCGAATACGGAGGCGCAGATGGAATGTAGGGAGATGCTGACGGAGGCAAACAAGATGGTGCGAGAAGACATGGCGAGAGATGGACGGAAGGAATATTGGACAAGGAAGGCGAAGGAGATGGGATACAAGACAGCAGTTGGCTGTGCGAGAGCATGGTACATGTCGGAAATGAGGGGAAAGGAGATGAGGAGGAAGAATAATGGCGTGGAAGGGAAGGCGAATTATGGTGGGGACAAGAGGGAAAATTGTGATATGAAGGAGATGGAGAATTATGACAAAAACAAGAGTGAAGCAACAGAGATAAAGACCTATAAAGAAAGAGGTTATGGGGATGTAATAGTGATAGAGAAGAGCTGGAAGAGAGCATTGCGAGGGACGAGGGAAGCGAGACGCATGAAAGGAGAAGCGAGGCGGCGAGTGGAGGATGTGGAGAAAAAAGAATTGTTGATATTGTAGAAATCAGAAAGTATTATTAATTTTGGGGTTGATTGAATAAAAACCCTTAGGATGAAAGAGTGGCTGAAGAAGAAGTGGGCGGCATATTACAAGCCCATGTATAGAGTAGCGATATTCATTGTTGCGGCGGTACTGATGGTATTGTCGTTTCCGAATGCGGACAAGATGCAGTATGAATATGAGTTGCAGAGGCCATGGAGATATGACAACATCATAGCTCCGTTTGATTTTCCAATATACAAGACGGACCATGAAGTCACGGTAGAGCGAGACAGCATACTGAACAACTTCAGACCATATTACAAGCGAGACAGCATTGGTATGGCTGAGGTGGAGAAGCTGGTGAACAAGTTGCTGAACCAGAATGCGAACAAATTGTCGATGATATGTCCTCAGAGTGTGAACACAGACACGGTGAGGAACTTCATGAGCAGGGAGCTCACTACCCTATTGAGCAAGACATACAAGAAGGGAGTTTTGGAGTTGCCGGAGCAGGTGGATGCGAGCAAGGACTATGAGATGATGGTGATAGACGGCAACGTGCTTGAGCCATATTCGCTGAGTGAGTTGATGACGATGGGCGAGGCGTACAAGGAGATGATTGGTTCGCTCGAGAAGAAATTCGAGAAGAAATTTGGTGCTGCGGCGACATGGACAGGAGTGTTGGTGGACCGACTTCCGTTGAGTGACCTTATAAATGCGAACATAACATTTGACAGCGAGCGAACAGAGATAGAAAAGAACAGCAGGCTGGCGAACATGTCGCTCACATCGGGCAAAGTGTTGGCAGGACAGAAGATTATAAGCACAGGAGACATAGTGGACAACAGGTCGGTGAGACTGATAGAGTCGCTAAAGAAAGCGATGGAGACTCAGTATGGACTTGTAGACAGGTCGGAGCCTGTGTATGCTGGTCAGTTCATCATTATATTGACATTGCTGGCGACGGTTTATTTGTTCTTGAGATTCTTCAGAAAAGACGTATTTGAGAAGCTGAGCAACCTGAACTTCATTGTGCTGATGATGACGATATTTGTGGTTGGTGCTGGCTTTGTGTCGCAGAGGCATGGAAACATCAGTTTTGTGTTGCCATTTGTGGTATCGCCAATAGTTATGAGAATATTCCTTGATTCGCGTCTGGCGATGTATGTTCACACGGTAACGATATTGATAATATCATTTTTGGCATACAACAGCCAATTGTTTATCATACTGCACATTCCGGCTGGAATGGTGGCGATAATATCGTTGTTCAACCTCTCGAGTCGAGGTCAGATGGTGAGGACATCGATAGTAGTGTTTGTGACATACGCCTTGATATACACGGGTTATATAATCTGGGAGACGGGTGAATATGCGAACATCAATCCGTATGTGATGCTTATGTTTGCTGTGAATGGACTGCTGATGCTGTTGAGTTATCCTCTTATATATATATATGAGAAGATGTTTGGCTTCATCTCGGAAGTGACACTCATGGAGTTGTCGGACAGCAACACGGCGTTGCTGAGACAATTGTCGGAAAAAGCTCCGGGCACATTCCAGCACTCGATGCAGGTGGGCAACCTTGGTCAGGAAGTGGCGATAAGAATTGGTGCGAACGGAATGATGGTGAGAGCAGGTGCGATGTATCACGACCTAGGCAAGATAGTTACTCCGGGCTATTTCACAGAGAACCAGGCAGGTGGAGAGAATCCGCACGACGGGATGGAATGCACGGAGTCGGCTCAGATGATAATAAAGCACATAGAGAACGGAGTGAAGCTGGCGAAGAAGCATGGAATACCGAAACAGATAATAGACATCATCAAGACACATCATGGAAAGTCGACAGCGCTATATTTCTACAGGACATGGTGTAACCATCATCCGGGCGAGGAGCCAGACATAGAGAAATTCAGCTATCCGGGTCCGATGCCGACAACCAAGGAGCAGGCGATAGTGATGATGGCGGATGCAGTAGAGGCGAGCTCGAAGAGTCTGAAAGAGTATACGGACAAGACGATAGACGAGCTTGTTGAGAAGATAATAAACTCGCAGATGGACCAGTTCAAGCATGCACCTATCACGTTCAGAGATATAGAGATAGCGAAGGAAGTGTTCAAGGAGAAGCTGAAGAACATATATCACGGAAGAATACAATATCCGGAACTGCTGAAATAAAGGGGGCAATGTGGAAATGTTACAATGTTGTAAAATATGCCAAGATATGGCAAAAAGCATTGGATAAAAAACGATTATGAATTATATTTGCATAAGCAAACAAAGAAAACAAAAATAAACCTCAAAACAAGAAAACGCGATGAAGATTCTATTTTCACTGGCGATGATAATGCTTGCTACAGTCAGCGTGATGGCGCAGTACACGGTAAGCGGCAAAGTTGTCGACGAAAAGACAGGCGAGCCAATCATAGGTGCGGCTGTAATGGAAACTGGAACAACGAACGGCACAGTTACTGACATAGATGGTAACTTCAGCATAAAAGTGTCAGCGGATCCAGCGAAGCTAAACATCTCTTATCTTGGCTACAAGAGCCAGGAAGTACAAGTAGCGAAAACGGGTGCCAAGAGTGATGCCGGAACAATAAAGCTGGCGACAGATGCGAAAGCCCTTGACGACGTGATAGTCAAAGGTTCGGTGGCAGTAGCCCGCAAGACACCTGTTGCGTTGTCGGCAATTGACCCGATAACAATAGAGGACAAACTGGGAACTCAGGAATTCCCAGAGGTATTGAAGTCGACACCTGGTGTTCATGCGTCAAAAGACGGTGGTGGATATGGTGACTCGAAGATCAACATGCGTGGTTTCCAGTCGGCGAACGTGGCAGTAGTAGTAAACGGCGTACCAATGAACGACATGGAATGGGGCGGCGTATACTGGTCGAACTGGACAGGATTGTCGGACGTAACACGCTCGATGCAGACACAGCGAGGTCTGGGTGCTTCGAAGATATCATCGCCTTCAGTAGGTGGTACAATAAACATTGTTACAAAATCGATAGACGCGAAGAGAGGCGGACTGGTGTCATACGCAATTGGCAACGACGGATACAACAAGATTACAGCTGCGATATCATCGGGCATGAACGACAAGGGATGGGCTTTCAACCTTCTCCTTGCTAAGACATGGGGTAACGGATATATTCAGGGTACAGAATTTGAGGGTCACAACTGGTTTGTGAACATTTCGAAACGCATAAACAACGAACACCAGTTGTCACTCACAGCCTTTGGTGCTCCACAGTGGCACAACCAGCGTAGTTCGTATGACGGTCTGACCATTGACGGATGGCAGAAAGTGAAAGACTACATGAAGGGCGAGAGTGTATATAAATATAATGCTACATACGGCTTTGGCAAGAATGGCGAACGCAAGACATCGGCCAAGAACAAATATCACAAGCCACAGATATCATTGAACCACCAGTGGCAGATAGCAGACAACCAGAGCCTTTCGACAGCGATATACACATCAATAGGACGTGGATATGGTTACAGTGGACAATATGCTGCGAGCCAGTATTCTAGCGGATGGTATGGATCGTCAGACGGCATATTGAACACGACATTCAGAAATGCAGACGGAACATTTGCGTACGACAAGATTCAGGAGATGAACGAGCAGAGCGACCATGGTTCGGACATGGTAATGTCAATATCGAAGAACTATCACACATGGCTCGGTCTTGTATCGAACTACAACAACGACATCAACGAGAACCTTAACATTTCGGGTGGTGTAGACTTCCGCTGGTATAAGGGTGTTCACACGAACGAACTTATTGACCTATATAATGGTGCATACTATGTCGACAGATTCCGCAAAAACGTGAAAAAGGAAAACAATGATGCGGCTAACGACCCAAACTTCACAAAAGAGAAACTGCACGTGGGTGACGTAGTATACCGAGACTATGATGGTTACACAGTACAGGCAGGACTCTTTGGTCAGGCAGAGTATTCACTTGACCAGTTGAATGTATATGTATCTGGTTCGGTGTCGGACACAAAGTACTGGAGATATGACCGCTACTACTATGATGCGGACCATGCGGAGTCGAAAAAACTGAACTTCTGGGCAGGAACAATCAAAGGTGGAGCGAACTACAACCTGAATGAGCACAACAACGTCTTTGTGAATGCCGGCTTCATCAGCCGTGCACCATTCTTCTCGGGCGGTGCATTCTTGAGCAGCACAGTAAGCAACATGACCAACCCGAATGCAGTCAACGAGAAGATTGCCTCAGTTGAAGTAGGCTATGGCTACGAGAGCAGCACATTCAAGGCAACGCTCAACGCATACTATACGAAGTGGATGGACAAGACAATGACAAGATCGGGTGACTATATGACCAAAGACGGAATACAGGACCAGTGGACAGTGAACATGGAAGGTGTTGACGCACGACACATGGGCATAGAAGTAGAACTCGTAGCACGTCCGGCCACATGGGTAGAACTGACAGGAATGCTCTCACTTGGTGACTGGGTATGGGACAGCGAAGCGACAGGCTACTTCTACAACTCGGCATCGCAGCCTATGGCAGACACAAATGGAACAATAGCGTCGGGCATTGGAGCTAAAGACCATGCAAAGATGACATTCATTCTAGACAAGGTAAAAGTAGGTGGTTCGGCACAGACAACAGCAGCAATCGGTGCGAACTTCAAGCCAATGAAAGGCCTGAAAGTTGGTGCAGACTGGACACTCAGAGCCCGCAACTTTGCAGACTGGTCGATAAGCAGCTATGACATCATGCCAAATGCAGTTGTCAAATATGCAGATGAAGCATGGAAGATACCAGCAGCAAGCACCGTGGACATGCATGCATCATACACATTCAATATCTGCAAGGACATCAAGGGAACCTTCTCGGGCAATGTGGAGAACCTTCTGGACCAGGAGTATATAGCAGATGCATACGATGGAGAAGACCACGACTGGAAGACAGCATACAGAGTATTCTATGGTTTTGGACGCACATACTCAGTACGTTTCAAGATTGCTTTCTAACCTAATTAAAGCTTCGACAAAATGAATAACAATATAATAAAAGCACTTGCATGTTCGGCTGTAGCGCTAACAGCCTGTGACTACAACGAAAAGAACTTCAAGGATCTAGACGAGATGCTGGAGGAATCGAGCAAAGTGGTCGAGACAAAAGCGTACACACTTGCAGAAGCCGACTATAAGACAGCAGGCAGCAACACAACATACTTCAGAACAAACGATGAAGCGATAAGCGGCCTTGTAAAATATGTATCGAGCGCATTTAGCATGCTTGACAACGGATCGGCAGTAAACGTAGCATGCAACGTAGCAACAGAAGAATCGGAAATAGTAAGCGGAATAAACAACGGAATGAGCTATACGCTTACAGCAGACGACTACAAGACAATCTGGGGCGAGACGCCAGCAAAATACATTTCGCCAGCAACAGAGGCAAAGATAGCAGATGTATTGGCAAGCAAAATTGCTGATGCGGGAAAAGACACATACGTTGGCGTGACATACAAGTTTGACAACTATGAGCCAAATGCTGCAGACGACGAGGTAACAGCAGAATATACAAAAGTGACAGAAATTGCAGAAGGCAACTATGTAATCGCAGCCAACAATGACGGTAAATACTATGCATTCGGTTATTTTGCAGATGCATCAAAGACATACGGATATTGTGAATCGGCAGCCCTGACACTGAATGGCAACAAACTGGAAGACGCCCTTGAATATGCAGTAACACTGAAGAAGACAGAACTTGGTTATGCCGTAGTTCGCTCTGACAACAAGTGTCTGTATCTGAAGGGGACATACAACAGTTTCAACATAGGTGACTATCCGGTTTCAGAGGGTGGCGACTTTACGTTCACAGCCAATGACGGAAAATATGCGATGGTAAATGTGGCAATGGGCAAAACAGTCAAATATGACGCGTCATACAACTCATACGGAGCATACGACGACAAGAAACTTGCGGAAACAAAAACACCAATGCTTGATGTTGAGGTGTTCAAGGAATCGAAAGTAGTCGTAAGCAAATGCGAAAGCATCAAGGGAGCGAACAAATATGCACTCTATAAGTACGACGGCAGCAAGTGGACTATAGCGACAGAGGCGACAATGCTTAGTGCCGAAGACTACACCGCCATGGGCCAGAAATATGGCAACCTCAGTTCAACGGCACTGCCAGCAGACTATCTGCCAGCATATCTGAACAACACAGTAGCCTACCCTACTGAAGGCATGTCAAAGACAATAGCATACTTCTACTATGGAACAGACAAGACCACAACACTCCGTGCAGACGAATACATATTTGAAAACGGGAAGTGGACAAAGCCAGCTGCGACAGAAGAAAAGTCGTTCCAGATAGTAAAGGCCAACGGTGCGTGGATGTATGACCCTAGCGTAGTAATTAACCTGCCAGCAGGCAAGGGCATCGAAGTGTCAGCAACATTCTACCAGGCAGCAACAGACTGGGTATGGGAGAACGTTGACACAAAGAACGGCATCGCAACGAAGGGTGACGGTTATGTCACAAGCTATGGCAACAACGAATACTACACAGGATCGTCAGCATACCAGAACAACGTTGACTGGCGAGTATCGGCAATCACAGGACAGTATGCAGATGGATTCGCAGGCATGAGCGAAGAAGAAATACTGGAAACAGTAAAGAATAACCTCATTGAGGTATACAGCCATGTACTTGCCAAGCTCTACCCTACCGCAAATGCGATAGAAGGACTCGAGGTGACATATACAATCAACTTTGTAGTGTATGACGGTGCAAGCCACAACTACCAGATTGTATACAAGGTGACTGGTCCTGCAACATTTGAATATGTAGAGGATTCGCTGACAGAACTATAAAAAACAGACAGAAACAAATATAAAGCGAGAGCGGGATAGAAAGTCCTTCTCTCGCTTTTATGGTAAAATAACAGAATAAACAATTGCAAGATGAAGAGACCCATATTGTATGCATTGATAATATCAGCAGCACTTTGTTCATGCCGCGAAGAGAAAAAGGAGATTGGCGAAAGCCAGGAAGCCGCGAAAGAAGAGACACAAGTGGAAGTGAGCATCAACATGAACACAAACACAGGGAACAGAAAAATCGAAGGGAACTTAGCAATACCACATCTAGACCCAACAAACACATACAAAGAGTATTATGTGAGTGACGCAGGCAAGGATGAAGTGTTTAACTATGCAGTAGAATGGAACAGCCAAAAGAAAGGCGCAAACTGGGTGGCATACGAATATGACAAAACAACAAAAGTGCAGAAAGACATAAGCAGATCGAACAAATGGGAATGGGACACAACGCTGACTGGGAAAAACGAGGTAAACAACTACATGCATTCGATGAACGGATTTGACAAAGGGCACATTTGTGCAGCAATGGACAGGGACTATAGCCAGGAAGCCAAAGACCAGACATTCTACTACAGCAACTGCTTTCCACAGGTAGGAGTAAACTTCAATCAAGGATACTGGAACTTCCTTGAAATATTCTTCAGGGGATGGTGTACAAGTCCTAAATATGATCATGTATACGTGACCAAAGGAGGAACACTTAATGACCTTCTGAAAAACTACAAAGGAGAAATTGCCCAGAACGACATATATCCGACAACAAACGCCAACGGATATACAGAAAAAGGACTACCAGTACCAAAATACTTCTTCATGGCGATACTGGCTCAAAAAGGAGACGAATATCAGGCAATGGGTTTTCTGGTAGAACACAAAGAATATGAAGACAGGACATATACAGGCAAGGACTTCAAAAAGAACGCAGTGTCAATAGACAAACTAGAAGAAATAACAGGAATAGACTTTTTCTGCAATCTTCCCGACAACATAGAAAATAAAGTAGAAGCGAAGTACGACGAGAAAGCATGGGAATGGTAGAAAAAGAGAAAAATATAGAAAAAACAAATTTTTTTTGATGCAAGGATGAAAAAAGCACTGGTGACGAACGGTGCAAAACTGGTGACGAACGGTAATCTATATGTACGAAAAAATGGAACAGGATTGACTAAAATGCGTTTTCGAGTGACCAACGGCAAAAAAAAGCGTATTTTCAGTAAAAAAAAAGAGAAATTGTTTTGCTATTTCAAAAAAGAGTTGCATCTTTGCATTGGGATTTTTCATAAAACTTGGATTTAGTTAGCTGATTTAGGGAAAAAAGGACCTCGCAAACGTGCTTGGTCCTCCCTTTTTTTTTATATGGGGACATGAAACAAGTGAGAAACAAATACGTAATATAAGACATCAACCACATATTTCAAAAGGATGGGAAGAATAAGCAAAATAGCAAAAGTCATATTAGTCATAGCAACAATATATATTGTCACACTAGACAGCTTTGCGAGCACATATACAAACAGCAACAACATAGCAGCTAGTGACACAACATCAAACAACAATCAGAAAATATATGACGAACAATGGGTCAGATCATTCAAGAAACCTGATGAGGGACTGATGAAAGCACTCATAAACTACTACAAATTGCCAGAGAACATATCGCGTGTATTCTTTTGTCTTGCGTTGACAGACACAAAAAGATTCAAAGACAACAAATTGATGGAAGCGCAAAACCTCTATTGTCTGTGTGACGAGACAAACCTTGGAGAATATTTTCGTTATAAGCACTGGAGTGAATCGGTAACAGACATATTATCGATATACTATCAAGAATTGAGAGAAGACATCTATAACATAGCAGACCTTCTTGACTGCATTACGTCACATCACAACAGAGACAAAGTGGTAGAAATGTCGAAATACCATGAAATGTACTTTGGGAAACCACTACCTATACGTTCGATTGAAGAGAACGAAATGAGAAAGAAAAAAGGGGGATTGCCATGGTAAGAAAAATAGTGATCACACTGATAGTGATAGTGGCAAATGCACTTATTTCATCAGCTCAGTATTCAGACACATTGACTGTAACGAGGCAGGACTCAATAAATGCAAACAAAACAGAAGCCATAATGAAATTCGGGTACCTTGCACCACATGTCGACCCGCAAATCATATACGCACAATATTTTTGGGCAACAAACCGATTCAACGAAAAACTAACCAAGAACAACAACCCATTTCAAATGATAGACCAAAATGGGAAGCCTAGAAAATTCAGAACAATAGAAGAAGCCATAGCCAGATTCACACTCGCCATGGCAGACTATGACATCAAGAAAGAATCGTATACAGACTACCTCGAACGCAAACCCAAGACGAACTGGACCCCAAGAATGTCGAAAAAACTCTTGGAAATATACAAAGGGCTATACGGAAGTGAATATAATCATAAGAAACAACTACATACGTGGAAAACAGGTCAAACGAGACTGCAATTTGCGAAATATGACAGCCTGGGACATGATGAGACAGAAATGAAATATGGCAAAGGAGTGAGACCATACGACAAAGCATACGCAATAACTGCTACAGACAAAAGCATGATTCAGCCACGAATATCGCTTGGTCCGCTTCAACCACTAGCCAACAAAGTAGACACAGGACTTATATTCATACACGTATTGTGGGCAACAAACCACTTTAACGAGAAATCGATAAGAAACAACAACCTGTTCCAGATAGTAGATTACCGAGGAAACTTGATGGAATTCGACAGCTGGCAAGCTGCAATAGCAGACTATCTGCTAAGAATAATCGACTACGACAAAAACACAGAGTCGTACTTGGCATATCTAGAGAGAAGGAGTGGCGGGCAATGGAATAAAACAATGTCAGACAAAATGCGAAAATTATATAGAAGTCTATTCCACAAAGACCTGGACGAAAGCGGGCTAAAAGGATATCAGAAACAGGAAGAAAAAAGGCGAACATCGAGTGCCAGAAGCCGAAACAGATTATAAAAGAAACATCGGAATCACTTTTTAGCAAAAAAATGCTTATTATCTTCAAATAATCTTTATATTTGTAGACAAAGAAACTATACACCATATAATAACTATGGAGAACAATGAACGCCAAGAGGTTGAACTGACGTCTGTTAGCAACGCCAGTGCAGACCAAACTACCGAGACATCGGCAAATGCCAACGTCTCGGACGTAGCAGCAAAGCCAGCCAATGCTGCCACCGACATAAACAATCTTTCACGTGAACAGCTTGCATCGTTATTGTCAAGCATGTTAGATGTAGACAAAGTCACGTCAATACAGAAAGAGGCAGAAGAAATCAAAAAACGCTTTGACTCCCTAACAGAGCAGCTTCAGAGCAACAGACGCGAGGCCTACAGGGATTCACATAATGGTTCAGAAGAAGGATACGAAAACTTCTCTGACAATGCCGACATTGATATGCAAACAGCATATAGTGCATATCGTAATCGTCTAAATGTAGAGCATGAAGCCAACAGCAAGGCGAAACGTTCTATCATTGAACAAATGGGCAAACTTCTTGAAGGAGAAGATGTCAACACATATAATCAGCAGTTCAGAGAACTCATCGCTCAATGGAAACAAATAGGGACAGTAGCCCAGGCTGATTATCAGGATATTTCGACAAAATATAAACAGCACGTAGACCATTTCTTCGATAATCTGAAGTTAAATCATGATATGCGTGTTCTTGACCAGAAACGCAACTATGAAGAGAAAATAAAGTTATGCGAAGAAGCAGAAGCATTGGCCGAGAAAACGTCAGCAATCAAAAGCTTCAATGAAATTCAGCGTCTGCACTCCCAGTGGAAGCAGATAGGAACAGTACCAGCAGAGGTTAGAGAAGAATTGTGGAATCGATTCAAAGCAGCGACGAGCATTGTAAACGAAAGATTTCACAAATATATAGACGAAAACAAAGAACGCGAAAAAGCGAACTACGAAGCAAAACTGCAGTTAATTGCTCAAGTAGAAGAAATAGCGAAAGGAGACTTAAGCAGTGCCAAACTAATAGAGGCAGCAGCACAACAAGTCGGTGAGATACAGGAAAAGTGGAGAACAATAGGCATTGTACCAAAAGCAGTCAATACCGAAGTTTATACACGATTCCGCAAGATATGCGATGAAGTATATAACAAGCGCAGAGCATTCTTCAAAGAGCAAAACGCCACACTATCGGCAAATCTTGAACTTAAAAAGCAACTTATAGCCGAAGTAGAAGCATTAAAAACTGAAAATAAGGAATGGAAAGAAATATTCAACAAGATAGTTGAACTCCAGAAAAAGTGGAAAACAATAGGTCCGGTTCCTTATAAAGTCAGCGAAGACATCTGGAAGAAATTCAGAAGTGCATGTGACTATTTCTTCGAGGAGAGAGACAAGGCGACAAGTGCAGAGGACGAAGAAAGAGAGAAAAACTACGAACTCAAAAAAGCCATTCTTGAAGAATTGAAAGCCACTACCCTTCCAGAGGAGCCAGATATGCTGTTTAAAGCAGTACAGGGATTCCAGCAGAGATGGAACGGCATTGGACCTCTTCCTGGAAAAAAGCGCGAGATTCACCAAGAATTCATGGACATCGTCAACAAGCTATATGACAAATGCGCATCTGACGACAGCTCTAAAAACATACAGCGATTCAGGGCTAAAATGGAACTCATAAAAGACAGCGCAGATGGTCAGAGCAAGTTGACGGCAGAACGCAACAGACTGATTGCCAAAATCACTCAGCTCGAGAACGATGTTCATACGCTTGAAAACAACATAGGATTCTTCTCTAAATCAAAGAATTCTGAAGCATTGAAGAACGACTTTGAAAACAAAATAAAGACAGCCAAAAGGAATATTGAACAAGCAAATGAAAAGCTGGATATTATAGACGCTCTATAAGAAAGCAAAATAAGAGGGTGACTAACATTAGTCACCCTCATTTTTTATATTCTACACTCAACCATATCCACACTCAAGCCATTTTTCTTCGCCTTTCCTCGTTCACCCATAGGCGGCAATATGGGGCAGTCTGACTCTCGCTCATGCTAACAAAAAAAACCGCAATACCAATAAAGTATTGCGGCTCATATCTATGCCGAATGGTTTTTACTTTGCATAACTTACTGCACGTGTCTCACGGATGACAGTAATCTTAACCTGACCAGGATAAGTCATTTCTGTTTGAATCTTTCTAGCCAAATCAGCAGAAATTGTCTCAGCCTCCTTATCCGACACCTTTTCGCTTCCGACAATAACACGGAGTTCACGTCCGGCCTGAATTGCATAAGTCTTTATAACGCCAGGATAAGACATTGCCATATTCTCAAGATCGTTCAAACGCTTGATATAAGCTTCGATAATCTCACGACGAGCACCAGGACGAGCACCAGAAATAGCATCACAAACCTGAACAATTGGAGCTATCAATGTAGTCATTTCTACTTCATCATGGTGAGCACCAATAGCATTGCAAATCTCTGGTTTTTCCTTGTACTTCTCAGCGAGCTTCATACCAAGTATTGCGTGTGGCAATTCTGGATCCTCATCAGAAACCTTACCAATATCATGAAGAAGACCTGCGCGTTTAGCCTTCTTAGTATTTAAGCCAAGTTCAGATGCCATAACAGCACACAGATTAGCAGTTTCGCGTGCATGCTGAAGGAGATTCTGGCCATACGATGAACGATATTTCATCTTACCAATCAACTTGATAAGTTCAGGATTTAAGCCATGAATACCCAAGTCAATAGTAGTACGTTTACCAGTCTCTATCACTTCTTCCTCAACCTGCTTACGAACCTTATTAACAACCTCCTCAATACGAGCAGGATGGATACGTCCGTCAGTCACAAGCTGGTGCAAAGCCAGTCGAGCGATTTCACGACGCATAGGATCAAAAGCAGAAAGGACAATAGCTTCTGGAGTATCATCAACAATTATCTCAACACCAGTAGCAGCTTCAAGGGCACGAATATTTCGTCCTTCGCGTCCAATGACACGTCCCTTTATTTCATCATTGTCGATATGGAAAATCGTAACTGAATTTTCTATAGCAGTTTCGGTAGCAACACGCTGAATAGTCTGAAGAACTATTTTCTTAGCCTCCTTATTGGCATTGATTTTAGCTTCATCCATAATGTCATTTATATATGACATTGCATCAGTACGAGCTTCAGCTTTCATGCTCTCGATAAGGCTCTCCTTAGCTTCCTGACCACTCATGCCAGAAATAGCCTCAAGTTTTTCGACCTGCTGCTTGTGAAGTTTTTCAATATCCTCTTTACGACGATCAATAGTTTCCTGTTGAATGCTCAACTTCTGCTGCTCAGTCTCCAATTCCTTTTGCTTACGCTGAAGATTTTCCTGCTGACGGCTGAGATCAGACTCCTTTTGGCGAATCTTATTTTCAGAAGCAGCCACCTTAGAATTACGGGCATTAACTTCCTTCTCATGTTCTGCCTTAAGCTGAAGGAACTTTTCTTTGGCCTGAAGTATCTTATCCTTCTTGATCACCTCAGCTTCATTTTCAGCATCTTTAATTATCTGGGCACTCTTGCTTTTTAAAGCCGTATTCATCAAGATCCATGTCAGAAGCCCTCCCAACAAAAGACCAACGGCTGCACCAATGAAGATTGTTATCATTTCTCTATTAACGATTACATATAATAATAAACGACCACAAAGGAGACATAGACTTCCTCTGTAAAGTCAAAAAATTACACATCCTTAAAGCAAAAGAGAGAAATGAAAGAAAAAAACACTAAAACTCTTCGTTGAGAATATCGTCCAACATATCATTGACACGTTCCATTTGCGCAACAACAGGCGTTTCATCCTTATCCATCTGCAAACGTCTAACATTAGACGCGTATTCAACAGCAATAAAAGACAGAATCTGTAAAATATCCGCCTTCTGATTCTTACTGCGATAGACAGCAATACGCTCGTTAACATCCTTAGATGCCAATCGTATCAACTCTTCCTGTTCAGGACGCACATAGAGTGAAAAACTATTGTCAGCAACCTCTATGGTTATATGTTGAACGTTGTCGCTAGGCATATTGTCAATAACTCTTTATATTTGGCCGTATAATTAAGTCGCCGGTTCTACAAGGACCTTGACGTTCATCAATTTCAACGGTTGAGTAGTGCAATGCACTTATCAATCTCTCGCAACATTTGATCAAGATATTTACGAGCCTGCGCTCCGTCGGTACCACTGTGTGACAATGCCATCGACATTTTGTATATGTTGAACTGCTCAGAAAGACGATTATAGTCCTCAACCATTTGCTGTTTCTGCTCATTAAGGCTCTTGCATTCAGCTTCGAGTAATTCTACTCTCTGCTTAAGAGCCTTATAGCGCTGAGCAACAACCGCTACTTTTTGTGAGGCCTGCTGGGCCAATTCAACACCACTTTTCACTTAATCAAATTTTTGCTTTGCATTTTCTGCAACACAAAGATATAATATATTTTTAAGAAAAAGAAACACAACAACAAGTATTTTCAAACATGATGCAAAAACAACGCATTCTAAGCCCCCATATAGAACAAAAAAGAGCCGTACACGCAAGTGAACGGCTCTTAAAAAATTGTTATTATAGACTATCCGCCGAAGTTATCGAAACGAATCATCTCATCTTCAACACCAAGTGAGTGGAGAAGATCGAGAACAGTCTTAGCCATCATTGGAGGTCCGCAGAGATAGTATTCGCAATCCTCTGGAGCCTCATGAGCCTTAAGATAAGTGTCACCCATAACAGGAGCAACGAAGCCTGCTGTATACTTGATTCCAGCTGCATCTGCCTTTGGATCTGGACGGTCAAGAGCCAAGTGGAAATGGAAGTTAGGGAACTCCTTCTCAAGTGCGAGGAAGTCATCCAAGAATGGAATTTCTTCAAGAGCACGTGCACCATAGAAATAGTGCATTGGACGCTGACGGTCTTCAGGAGCTATGCCATTACCCTTGAGCATGTGCATAATCTGAGCACGGAGAGGAGCCATACCGGCACCACCACCTACCCATATCATCTCACGACCAGAACCATACTGTGGACGGAACTCACCGTAAGGACCACTCATGATCACCTTATCGCCTGGCTTGAGGCTAAAGATATATGATGAAGCAATACCTGGGTTCACATCAATAAAGCCTGGGCCCTGATCTTTTGGCTTGAATGGAGGTGTAGCAATACGTACATTAAGAGTGATGATATCACCCTCGTCTGGGTAGTTGGCCATTGAGTAAGCACGAATTGTATCCTCTTCGTTCTTACACTTCAAACCGAACAGACCAAACTTCTCCCATGCAGGAAGATATGTATCGCCAATAAGGCTCTTGTCGAAATCCTTGTTATAGTCAAGTTCAAACTTTGGGATTCGAATCTGAGCATAGCTACCTGGCTCAAAGTCCATGTGCTCGCCCTTAGGAAGAGCAACCTTGTACTCCTTAATGAATGTAGCCACGTTCTTGTTACCAATAACTGTACATTCCCATTCCTTGACGCCCATTACAGACTCGTCAACCTTAATCTTCAAGTCACCCTTCACCTTAGCCTGGCAACCAAGACGCCAATGGTCTTGCTGCTGCTTACGGCTGAAATGACCCTTCTCTGATGGAAGTATCTCACCACCACCCTCTACTATCTGGCACTTGCACTGACCGCAAGAGCCCTTACCACCACATGCTGATGGCAAGTAGATGCCTTCTGCTGCGAGTGTGCTCAAAAGACTAGAGCCCGATTCTACCTCTACATCCTGCTCGCCATTGATGTTAATCTTAACTTTGCCAGAAGCCACGAGGAAATTCTTAGCAACAAGCAAGATAACAACAAGGAGAAGGATGATTACGAGGAATACACCTATACTCGCTAATATTAAATTTGTCATCTTTTAATCTCCAATTATTAATTAAATGTTCAAACCTGAGAAGCACATGAACGACATCGCCATCAAACCTACCACGATAAATGTGATGCCAAGACCACGCAATGCTGGTGGAACATTCGAATATGCCATCTTCTCACGTACTGCTGCAAGTGCTACAATAGCGAGCAACCAACCTATACCAGAACCAAGAGCGTATACAACAGCATCACCCACAGTACCAATGAACTTAGGATCTGTTGGCTCAAGACCTATTCTCTGCTGCATAAAGAGTGAAGCACCCATGATAGCACAGTTTACAGCGATAAGTGGCAAGAAGATACCAAGCGAAGCGTAGAGCGATGGAGAGAAACGCTCAACAATCATCTCTACAAGCTGCACGATACCTGCAATTACTGCAATAAAGAGTATGAAGCTCAAAAAGCTCAAGTCTACACCCTCAACAATTGCATTTGCTGCAAGTACCTTAGTCTGAAGCAAGAAGTTAACAGGAAGTGTCACTAACAACACAAATGTAACTGCTGCGCCAAGACCAAGAGCTGTCTTTACGTCCTTCGATACGGCAAGGTAAGAACACATGCCGAGGAAGAAAGCGAAGATCATATTGTCCACAAAAATTGAGCGGACGAAAAGACTGATCAAATTTGCATTTTCCATTTTACTATGTATTTATTACCTTACTAATTATTTTTCTTGAAGATCCTTATTATGAGCACGCTCATACCAAATGATACAAGCCACGATGATCAAGGCCATTGGAGGCATCAACATAAGACCATTGTTAGCATAGCCCCACTCGTAAACGCAATCAGGGATAACCTGGAAGCCCAAGAGTTTACCAGAGCCGAGAAGCTCACGGAAGAAAGCTACAATAACAAGTATCTTAGCATAGCCAAGACCGTTACCTACACCATCGAGGAATGACTGCCAAGGAGAATTCTGCATAGCGAAAGCCTCCAAGCGACCCATAAGGATACAGTTTGTAATAATAAGACCGATATACACCGAAAGCGTCATAGCCACATCATAAGCGAAAGCCTTTAATACCTCACTTACGATTGTTACCATTGAGGCAACGACTACAAGCTGAACGATGATACGAATACGGTTTGGAATGCCCTTACGAAGAAGTGAAATAACTACATTCGAAAGAGCTGTGATGATAGTCACTGAAAGACCCATCACAAGAGCAGGAACCAACTGCGCTGTAACAGCCAATGCAGAACAGATACCAAGTACCTGTACAGTCACTGGGTTGTTAAGTGTCAGAGGACCTACGAATACGTCTTTATCTTTTAATGCCATTTGTTTGTCCTCCTATTATTATTCTTCAACTTCAACTACCTTGATCTGAAGTGGACCTCCAGTAACCTCAGCAGCTTCTGCTGTTGCTTCAGCCACCTCTGCTACTTCATTCTCGCTTGCTACGCTGTCTGTTGTGCAAGCAGGAACTGCAGAAAGAAAATCCTTGTAGTTCTTGAGGCAATTATAGAGCATATCCTTTACACCATTTGATGTAAGAGTACCACCCGACACACCGTCTACTTCTACTTCTGGATCCTGTACTGTACCACTCTTTACAACCTTAAGTGCTACGTCAGCATCCTTCATCACTTTTTTTCCTACAAAGTCACCCTTGAACTTGTCTGCTGTAATTTCAGCACCAAGACCTGGAGTCTCCGAATCGTGAGAGAAATCAACTCCGTAAACTGTATTCTTATCTGAATTCAAAGAGATGTAACCACGGATAGCACCCCAAAGACCATTACCAGCCAATGGGAATACATACTTAGTGTCACCATCCTTCTCGTATACGAAGACATGGAAGTTACCTTCCTTTATCTCACCTGCATACTGAGTCTTAAAATCCTTTGCATCTACAGCTACGAGTTCACCATTCTTAAGGACATAATCCTTTACATTAGCGTTAAACTCGCTTTCTGTGTCATCACTCTGTACATTAACAGCACGCAAGATCTGCTTCTGAATATCAAGCTTCACATTCTTGTCCTGCTGCTCCTTGAGTAAAGAAGAAACTAACGAAAGGAGCGATGCCACGATTACCACCATAACGACCGCATAGAGTATCGTATAGGTATTGCTATTTGTGTTTCTAGCCATTTTCGTCGTTTTTATTTGTTATTCTTAACTCGGTTCTTACGACGGCTAATGTTCGCTTGAACGAAGCAATAGTCGATTACAGGAGCGAATGTATTCATCAACAAGATTGCGAGCATCATACCTTCTGGATAACCAGGGTTGAGAACGCGGATGATGACTGCCATTGCACCAATCAAGAAACCATAAATATACTTACCCTTCTCTGTACGGCATGATGTAACAGGGTCAGTTGCCATAAAGACAGCGCCGAAAGCGAAACCACCAATAACGAGCTGTTCGCACCAGCAGATTTCACAAGCACCTGTCAGGTTAAATACGTAACCCATTAAAGCACCACCAACGAAAACAGAGAACATAGTCTTCCAACTTGCAACACCTGTAAGAAGAAGTATCACTGCACCTATAAGGCAGCACAATGCACTTGTCTCACCGATTGAGCCTGGGATAAGACCGATAAACTCATTGTAGAAGTTAAAAATAGAAGCATCACCCTGACCATTGAGTGCCAAAGCAGTTGCGCCAGAGAATCCGTCGGCAACCTGACCAGCCTCTTTTGCAGCATCAAAGCCGTAATACCACACCTGATCACCAGACATCTTAGTTGGATAAGCAAAGAAGAGGAAGGCACGAGCCACAAGTGCTGGGTTCCAGATGTTCATACCTGTACCACCAAATACTTCCTTACCGAAGATAACTGCGAATGCTGTTGCTACAGCTACGAGCCAAAGTGGCACATCAGCTGGCATAACCATTGGGATGATCATACCGGTTGCAAGGAAACCTTCGTTTACTTCATGACCACGCATCTGTGCTACAGCGAACTCGATTCCAAGACCTACAACATACGATACTACCAAAATAGGGAATACTGCTATAATACCCTCGAGAACAATATCACCGAAAGAAACAGTATCAAGCTGACCAAGCATACGGAAATGCTGGTAACCTGTATTATAGATACCGAAAAGGAGAGCCGGTATCAGAGCCAAAATGACGCAAGAGATGGTTCTCTTCAAATCCACCGCGTCGCGTACGTGAACGCCACCTTTATTCACTGTGTTTGGAGCAAAGAGGAAAGTCTCAAACGCGCCGAAAGTCGAACGCAATTTTGAGTACTTGCCACCCTCTTCAAACTGGGGCTTCACTTTGTCTATAAAGTCTCTTAATGAACTCATTATTTTTAATTGTCAATTGTTACTAGCCTACTTCCTTAACCATCAAGTCAAGACCGTTGCGAAGCACCTTCTGAAGTGGCAACTTTGAAGTGCAGACAAACTCACAGAGAGCAACATCTTCCTCTACGACCTCGTAGATTCCGAGTTGATCCATCTTGTCGATGTCCTGAGCCAAAATAGCCTTAAAGAGATACTCTGGATAGATATCCATTGGGAATACCTTATCGAGCTCGTTGCTCACAACAAATGCACGCTTTTCACCATGAGTATTAGTATCAAGCTTATACTCCTTGCTTCCAGTTAGCCATGAGAAGAAAGTTCTTCCCGCGCTAAACTTGTTGAAGCCAGGCAAAGCCCAACCGAACATCTCATACTGGTTACCCTCAGGAATGATTGTCACCTGCGAATCATAATAGCCAAGATAACCTTCAGCCTTTGACTCTGCACCAGTCAAAACATTACCACTAATAACACGTACGTTGTCAGAATTCAAATTGCCATTTACTGCAGTAGAAAGCTGAGCGCCAACTACAGTACGGAAATAACCCTTATTCTTAGCCTCGGAACCTGTCATAACAGCTACACGGCTGAAATCGTGAACACCTGTCATGAAGAGTTTACCTACAGCGACAACTTCCTGTACACCAATTGTGAATACCTTCTCGCCTGCGTTGATAGGATTTACATGATTAATCTGTACTCCGACACAACCAGCAGGGTGAGGTCCCTGGAATGCTGTTACAGTAACGCCCTTAGCACCTGTAAATACAGGAGCGGCACCATTGTTATGAACGCCAACAAAAACTGGAGCGATCTTGCCCAAAACGTCAAGACCCTTCTGGAAAGCCTCTTCATTGCCCTTTATTACAAAATCATAATCAGGGGCAAGTGGAGCTGTATCAAATGTTGACACAAAAATAGCCTTTGGCTCAGCTTTCACGTCAGCAACCACATTGTATGGACGCTGCTTGAAATAAGGCCATGCGCCGGCTTCGAGCATTTTGTCGATTACCTGTTGACGACTGAGAGAATTGATATCTGCCTTGCCGAAATCGACAGCGCTATTCTGACCATCAGCCTTTACGACCACCTCCAGAATAACACGTCTTTCGCCACGGTTGACAGCAACCAACTCGCCGCTCACAGGCGACACGAATTTAACCTCAGGCTGCTTCTTGTCATAGAAGAGCACACTACCTGCCTGCACCTTGTCACCTACCTTAGCTACCATCTTTGGCACCAGATTATGGAAATCTGTTGGCTGAATGGCATAGAGCTCTGGAAGGGCAACCTGCATGAAGACAGTCTCCGCTTTTCCTGTCAAGCGAATGTCGAGGCCTTTCTTGAGTTTTATTACATCAGACATTGTTTAGAAATGAATGGTTTAAATTTATTTCTTACTTTAATATTATTCTAATCATTCTTTGGTATATTTGCAGATGTTGAAACGGATTATCTGTGCCTATAACCAACCTTAAGGCCGCTAAAAGAGGAACAAAATCCGCTCATCTACAAAAAACAATGCAAAGAAAATGAAAGTAACAATCATTTGCGAATATTTACGGAAAAATTTCTTTAATAGTTTGCGTTTTTCTACGTTAATAATTGTAATAGCGCTTGTGCAAACGTTTACATTCGCACAAATACCCATATCGACAATTTCAAAACAAAGGGCATCAATACACACAGTCCAACTACATCCATCATCGGATATAATGGCAGACCCAATAATACAATTAGGCTCAGAAGAAGAACTTTTATTGTCGTTTGACGAGATAGAAAACAACCAACGAACATTATACTATTCTATCCGTCATTACAACATAGACTGGACGCCCTCCGACCTATTGGAAGTCGAAATTATAGATGGATTTAATCGCATATATGACAACGACCAATCATGGGCTTCGTTTAACACGACAACAGACTACATACACTATTCTATAAACATACCCACATCGCCAATATTACATTCTGGTAATTATACAGTTACTGTCTATGACGATGAAGGAGACGAACTATTAACACGTCCATTCCTAATATACGAACCAATAATCGGAATACAGAGCAGAATAAGCAGGACCTCAACTGTTGTTGCCTCATCCAATCCGCAACAATCATTAAGCATAAAAATAATTCACCCACAAATACATACAAGCAATGCCGCATCGGAATTTCGTATAGCAATATGGCAAAATCTATGTCATTGGACATGGACACTTGTTGACTCACCAACATTCATCCGCCAGAATGAATTAGTATACGATGACGCAGCATCATTTTCACCAGGCAACGAATACCATTGGGCAGACAACAGGAGCCTAAAATACAATGGATTAAACGTAGCAGGGATAGAATTTCATGCGCCATATTACCACATCACACTTGCTCCAGAGTCATTACCAGCAGGATATTATTTCCACGAGGACTTCAACGGAAGGCAATACATAGAAGCCAGGGACATTTATAATCCTGCAGAATATGCCGCAGACTACAACTTTGTGCATTTCATCTATCTAAGCAAAAACATTGGAGACATAGCCATTTATGGAGAACTGACAAATTACGAGCCAGTTACTATGCAGTACAACCAAGCCAACAATGCCTATTATGCAAATATATTTCTCAAACAGGGTCTGCACAGTTACTCGTATGTAGCACTAAACGGTTCGAAGAACGACTCCACTACCCTTTCATTTTCTGACACCGACGGATCATTCGCCGATACAGAAAATGACTATTTCATAGCAGTATACTATAGAGAAATGGGAGACACAAACGACAGACTTGTTGGGTTCAAGAAGCATAATTCGAAAACCACAATCAATGATTTTATTCATTGAATAAATCGAGGACCTACATATCGAAGAAATGCTTCACGGGACCACAGCCTTTTCCTATTTCGTATTCTGCGCCTAGGCGAATAGCTGTGTCGATGTACTTCTTGGCAGATTCTACAGCATCAGCGACAGACTCACCTTTTGCTAGATGAGAAGCTATCGCAGACGACAAAGTACATCCTGTGCCATGAGTATTCTTAGTATTAATCCTCTTTGAATGCAACTCAAAGTATTTGTCATCGGACGAAGAATACAAGACATCAACAAGATTATCTGAATCCAAATGGCCACCCTTGAGAAGAATATTACTGCAATAGCATGACATTGACTTTGCGACAGACTTCATATCATCAATATTAGCTATTGGAGAGCCATTGCCAAGCAGATGTTTCGCCTCTGGAATATTAGGAGTGGCGACACATGCTATTGGGAACAATTGGCTTTTCAGCGCATCACCGATTTCGGTCTTGACCAATGGGTCGCCAGAAGTAGCGACCATTACAGGATCAACGACAACATTACCCACATTATACTTCTTCAACGTATCAGCAACAGCCTTAACTAGCTCTGCAGAATACAACATACCAACCTTAACAGCATCAGTACCTATATCGTTCAGCACCGACTCAATCTGTCCGACGACCATATCTACAGGAATCGGATGAATGCCATAGACTCCTTGAGTATTCTCGTTAACAACAGCAGTAATTACGGTTGTCGCAAAGCAGCCACACGCAGAAATCGTTTTAATGTCTGCTTCAATACCAGCGCCTCCGCTTGGGTCACTACCAGCAATTGTCAAAACTCTAGAATAACACTTCATTTCTACAGATATATTATTTAACGATAGGTATTTGGACACCAGAACACCCATTAGGCTGATTCACCCTTATAAAAGAGCATATAGTAGGAGCCACATCAGCCATATTATGACGCTCGAATATCGTCTGACGTGGAATCTTCCAGCCATAGAACACAAGAGGAACATACTCCTGTCCCCAAAGCTGAGTCAGTTCGCTACCATCGTCCTGCTCTTCGGCCCAACCAGGTAACAGACTTATGAGGATATCACCTGAGCGTCTTTCACAATAATTACGGCGCAACACCTCTACAACAGGAGAATCAGAATATATGCTATTTAAATGCTTGGCGACAATAGCATTTCCTACACCAGAAATCTGTTTCATAAACTCTGCTGATTCAACAAGCAAAGAGTCGAATGAAAGATTCTTTTTTTCAGCAAGTTCTCTGTCGAGATAAATCTCACCACTTGCATAATTCTTAACCCACTTCGCCTGTCCATGTTTAGCCATGAGATAAAGATTTAGCAAAGCGGTAGTTCTGCGAAGACTAACTGCGCCCCAACTTTTCCAATGTTCAGTATCGGTATTGGACACATCATAAGAACCTTGAGCAGCAGTCAGTACAACAAGAGTATTGTCCATTCCGATGTCATGGTCAATCACCTTAAGAAGAGATGCTATATTTTCATCGAGTTGAAGAAGCATATCTTCAGTTTCGGCATCAATGGGTTGCATCTTATGTCCACACGATGGAGTTGCAGCAAACTGTAATGTCATAACGTCGGGCACATCATCTTTACCGAAATCACCGCAAAGCAAAATAGATGCGGCCATATCACGCATCAACTGATTTCCATAAGGAGAACCTGCCATCCTTGCATATTTTTCCTTGGCACCAACCTGCTTTAAAGGATAATAGAAAGTCCTCTGTCCAGCACCTTGATTAAAATATTTCCACTCATGATAGTCACCGATGTCATTTTTAGGCGCCCATGTCTTTTCAACATAAATATCGGCCATTCGTTTACTATTGAATTCGCGGAGGATTCCTGGTATTGTGTCACCAGACACATTCTGTGACACAAAATCGCCAGTTTTCTTATCAAGCCACACGACAGGTTCGGGAACATTAGTTCCGGAACTCCACATCAGAAGATTAGGGTCAAAGCCTAAAGAGATGAAACAAGCCCTATCATTGTATATCTTTCTTATTTCATTACCAATGGTCGAGCAAAGCAAACTGCCATTTTGCGGAACAGCAACAGTATCCAAGTGGCCAGCCTGGTCATAAGCATCTCCATAAATTGCATGAATCTTTTTGCCAGAGAACCTGTCAATCCACTGTTCGGCCACTATGCCATGAGTGGAAGCAGGAGAGCCCGTAAAAAGCGTAGCCAAATTTTTACCTGAATAGTTGCCACCAGCATCATAATGAGCATTACGGAGCTGAGTGCCATAACCACATATCCTATTGAACCCATCTGGGCCACATTTTTGCCTAATAATCTCAAGTTGTTCATTATTAAGATTGTCAATCAGTAGAATCAGAACAAGCTTAGGCTTTTCTGGACATGTTAGAACATTCTGCTGTGCAGACACAACGCAGATGTTCAGCAACGTCACAATCCCAAGTATGATAACATTACTCCAGAACCTCATACAGCGAATCTCCTTACCCATTCAAAAAGTGCGACACAAGTAGCATGAGACACATTCATGCTTGTAGCAGGACCTGTCATTGGAATATGAACATGCAACGGACAATCATTGAGCAAATCAAGTCTGACACCATCGACTTCGTTACCAACGACAAGTGCCATCTTACGAGGCAATTCGGCCTTGTATATATTCTGCGAGATACTTGAAGTTTCAAGAGCGACAAGTTTATAGTCATCTGGGATGAAATCAGAATAATTATCCTTGGTCGCATGAATCAGCTCCACATAATCCCAAGCCATACAAGCAGTTTTTCTGATCTTACTCTCGCGATGAGGTTCGGTCTCAATACTCACAATACGCTTAATGCCAATATTAGCAGCCATACGTATAAGACTACCTATATTTTCTGGTGTCTTCAAAAGGTCAGCAACTATAATTGGAGCATCATCTGGGCCTGTTGACTTTCCGTCAAACAACGCCCTTGAATGTATCGTAATCTCACCATTTTCCATTTCCATCTTCAATTTTAGATATTGGTTTGAGTCCGAGTTCGGCAGCCTTAGAAACAATAAAGCATCGTGCCTCATCGAAGTCATTGTGAATGACGCCATCAAGGATTGCATCCTTAAGTGCATTTTTCAATATACCGACAGTTGGCGATGGCTGCAAATCAAACATCTCCATTATCATTTCGCCAGTAACAGGCGGCTGGAAATTGCGAATATGGTCCTTTTCTTCAATTTCCTTAAGCTTTCGGCGAACAATCTTGAAATTCCTGAGGAAGCGTTGTACCTTCTCTTCGTTCTTGCTTGTTATGTCGGCTTCGCAAAGAGTCATCAAATCCTCAATATCATCTCCGGCTTCGAAAAGGAGACGTCTTACAGCAGAATCAGTAACTTCCTCTTCACTCAATACGATAGGACGCATGTGAAGACCGACCAGTTTTTGGACATATTTCATCTTATTATCGAGCGGCAACTTGAGTCGCTTGAAAATAGATGGAATCATCTTTTCGCCGATGAAATTATGATTATGGAACGTCCATCCGATTTTTGGATCAAAACGTTTAGTACGAGGTTTACCAATGTCGTGCATAAGTGCAGCCCACCTAAGCCACAAATTATCGCTATATGAGGCGACACAATCAAGCACCTCCATTGTATGATAAAAATTGTCCTTATGTGCTCGGCCCCCGACCTTAGACACACCTTTCATTGCCTTAAGCTCTGGAAGTATATATCCGAGAAGTCCTACCCTATCCATCAACTTAAAGCCCATGGACGGACGTTCAGACATCATCATCTTATTCATCTCATCGCATATTCTTTCCATTGAGATAATCTCTATGCGACTAGCTGTCTTTACTATTCCATCGAGAGTCTTGTCTTCTATCTTGAATCCGAAACGGGTAGCAAATCGGATGGCTCTCATCATTCTCAGAGGATCGTCGGAAAAAGTGATTTCAGGATCGAGCGGAGTGCGTATGATGCCATTTTCCAGGTCTTCAACACCATTGAATGGATCGACCAGATCGCCGAAAGTCTCCTTGCGTAAACTCAACGCAAGAGCATTGATAGTGAAGTCACGTCTATTCTGATCATCTTCAAGTGTACCGTCTTCGACAATAGGCTTTCTTGAGTCACGACGATATGATTCACGTCTTGCGCCAACGAACTCGACTTCAAGGTCGCGAATCTTTACCATAGCCGTTCCGAACGACTTAAAAACAGACAAATGAGAGCCTCGGAATGCCTTATGGACGCGTTCGGCGAGTTCAATTCCCTTACCTACGACGACTATATCAATATCCTTAGATTTCTTTTCGAGCAGCAAATCCCTTACAAAGCCGCCTATAACAAAAGCTTGCTCACCAGTCTCCTCCACTATATCACTTACGACCCCGAACACTTTGTGCCCGAGATGCTCCTTCATATTCCTCACCATCAACTAACCTATTTCGAAAATCAATTTACATTTATACAATAATCACCATCAGCATAATGCAGACTTACGACTTTAGCACAATCAGAAAGCATCAAAGCCATGCTCAGGTAGCAGTCGAAAGAGACGACAATATCGAATCTGCCATGGACATTGGCGACAATCCATCCAGAAATGTCAGTATGAATTGCAGTCATGTCGAGAGCTTGTGGCATTTCGTTTTTAACGGACTCATAATGGACAGCGCTTTCGGTCAGGAGAACAACTTTAGCACTATGTCTTGCGAGCAATATTGCGACCTTTCCAAGATCGGAAGCTCCACAAACCAGTACAGAGACCCCATTCAAATTGCCGCCAAACGGAGCCTCAATAGTCCTAACGACATCAGCAGTCTTCATCTTAGTCTACTCTACGCCAATCTTTTTTGCAATCATATACACGTTTCTCTCAGGTGCATTACGTGTAACAAGTTCTGCAATAAAACCTGCCAAGAAAAGTTGTGTACCGAGAATCATGCATGTCAACGCCAAATAGAAATAAGGACTTGACGTCAATAGTGGCATAGGGATACCATTGCAAACGCACCAGATCTTCTTTGACCCGAGCCACAAAGCAGCAACAAAGCCGATAAAGAACATCAATGTGCCAAGAGCACCGAAGAGGTGCATTGGACGCTTGCCAAACTTTGACATGAAGGTAACCGAAAGAAGATCGAGAAATCCTTTTATTGTGCGTTCGATGCCAAACTTTGACACTCCAAATTTACGCTCGTAATGTGTAACGACCTTCTCGCCAATTTTGTTAAAACCGGCTTCCTTAGCTAGGAGCGGAATGTAACGATGCATCTCGCCATATACTTCAACAGACTTTACCACATCGCTTCTGTAGGCTTTCAGTCCGCAGTTGAAGTCGTGGAGCTGAATACCTGATATGTTTCTGACAACGCCATTAAAAATCTTTGAGGGGATAGTCTTGCTGAGAGGATCATGACGAACCTTTTTCCATCCGCTGACCATATCATAGCCTTCGACAAGGATCATATTCATCAGGGCAGGAATTTCATCAGGACTATCCTGAAGATCGGCATCCATTGTTATCACCACGCTACCTTGAGCAGCAGCAAAACCTACATTAAGTGCGGCAGACTTACCATAGTTTCTTCTGAAGCTGATTGCCTTAACTGCATTGTTATGTTCGGAAAGGTCTTCGACAACCTTCATTGTAGCGTCACGACTGCCGTCATCTACTATAATTATTTCGTATGTCCACTTCGTGTCGGCCATCACACGACCTATCCACGCAACAAGTTCACCAAGTGACTCCTCTTCGTTGTACGAAGGGACAACTATAGACAAATCCATTTCTTTATTTCTTTTTCTATCTGAAACTATCTCAAAATGACATTTTATGGAGCGACTGCTCTAACACTAAATCCCTGGCAACGCAGATAACTGCTGTTATTATCAGTTGTCATTTGTCTTTGGGTTGCACTAAAGAAAATAGCATAAGCACTTGACGAGCTAACATCTCCCAAAGTATTAGACCAATAGTGGCCATAAGACCCTTGATATCTAACATTACCATCTATCATGTAACCTGCAGCAGGAAGGAAGATAGAGTTTCCACTCGGACCCTTAACCTCATAGCCATAAACATCATTTTTCTGCGTCCACGTCCAAGTACAAATTGTTATGAGTTCGTTAATCTCTTCCTTTGTCGGCATTCTCCACATAGAACCCTTGACGATAGTAGCGACATCGTTGGCTGTGGAAAGTGTAGTCAGTCCGTCCTTAGTACCATTGCCATAATATACATCAGTACAATACTTGGTAATAGTAGTATCAGAGCCTGCACACAAGACATAGCTACTCCAATCATAAGTTGTCTTAGTCGAAGTTTCGCCCCATGCGAAATACGAGCCAAACTCTTCTGGCGAAGACGCGCCTACATTACAGTTGGCCCACCTTACACTGAGTCCAAGATCGACCATTGAGGCGTTACCTGTTGTAACGTACAACGCATCGCCATAATATGTAGTAGTGGTTTCTTCAATAGTCACCTGAGCATAGGCTCTATAATAATATTTCGTAGACGACTCCAAACCAGAGACAGCAACACTATATGAACCGTCAAAACCTTCCTGAACCTCGTATGGCGCGGAAGTAGACGCTACATCACCAAAGACTGGATTGCTGTTGGTTGCAGAATAGATGAAACCAAGGGTGGTTGTTCCAAGATCAATGGACTCAGTCGACATCACACCACAGAGAGTTGCCCCATCAGTCAACACAGACGAAGCTGGGAGCGTAACAGGGTTAGGATTAGAACCCTTAGTCGAGAACTGCTTTTCTAGTCCATAATAATAGCGATACTGTCCATTAGACAATGGCTGTCGAGCGTATGCGACATAGAAGTACTTAGTACCCCAACTTAATTTTGTAACATCCTTGCTATATTCACCATCGACCGAAGCATTATCGCATTCAATAATTTTTCCATTAGTAGCGGATACGCCAGCAGTTGCCGAATAGATAACACCATAGGTATATCCATTGCGGTCGCCACTAACACGGCCAGCAAGAGTTGCCTTGTAATAACCTATTTCGGAAGACTCCAAAGTAGTCACAGTTATTGGAGCTGTAGCAATTGACCTAACGTTACCATAATAGTAGACATACTGACCGTTGACATACGCTCTGACGATAGCGCGATAGTAACATGTCACTCCGGCTTCAAGATCGACGAGATTGGCAGAGAATGAAGTCGAAGGACTTGCGGCATAGACCACATTGTCGGCTTCAGTAGGGCTGGTTTGCGTTGAAGAATATGCAAATCCGCACTCGACATTAGAGCCGAGAGAAGTTATGTCGGGAACTGTTCCGGTAGCAGACACGCTGAAATAGCCAGAAGTAGAAGCGCTCGTTGTCCGGACACTATATGACGATGTAGTAAAAGTCTTAACAGCGCCATAATAATATTTGCTGCCAACGCCAGGCACACTAAGATAAACGTATGCTCTGTAGTGATATGTCTGGTTTTCATCAAGTCCCGTCAGGTTTTCGGAGAAATCACCTCCTGCAGCGACATTCGTGCTTCCATAAGTAATAGTAGAAGAGCCATCTTCGCAAGTAGGAGAAGAAGATGTAGCGGAATACACAAAACCCATATATCCACTTTCAGCCTCAGCAACAGGTAAGACCGAACCATTGAGTTTAGCGTCGAAATAGCCTACATTGGTAGCCAAATTGGTAACAGGAGAGACCTGGCCAACCCTAAAAGATTTGATATCGCCATAATAATATTTCATAGTATTATCAGGCTGCAGGAGTCCGCATACAGGTCGAAAATAATATGTCTTATCAGATTCCAGACCATCGACACCAGCAGAGATTGCCGATCCTGCGACAGAGGCCGTAAGCTGGAAGCCCGGCATCGAAGTAGACGAAATATTGTTGACGGTCGGATAGGAATCAGAATAGATAAAATAGTATTCTGCATCAGCGACGACGCGAGGCAAAGTGGCGTTTAGCGTAGCCGAGAACAAGCCAACCGGATTAGCATCTCCGACAGAAGGAGCAACACTTTCGGTAGTAAAAGATGCTACACCGCCAAGATAATAACGCTGAATACCTCCACCGGCACTTGGGACACCATAGACAGCCCTAACGTAATATTTCTGAGACGGGTCGAGTCCGGAGATAGTAGCATTCCAGGTGAGTCCGGAAACGCCGTCCTTCAATTTTTCAATACCAGTACCAAGACTCGAGGCAGTTGCACGATAGACGTCTACCTGATTTGAAGAGTAGACGAATCCAAGATAGTCGTTGACCTCATCGATAGCAGCACCGACAAGAGAGCCATCAACAACCACAGAATTATACGAGACATTGCCATAGGTAGTGTTCACAGTAATTTGACTCTGCTGAGCGACAGCAGGGACAAAAGCCCAGACACACAAAGCGGCCAGAGAGAATATATGCTTAGTTATGTTCTTCATCTTATGACAGATTCGTTCGAATACATTATCGGACAAAGATAAGTAATTATTCCGACAAAAACAAAAGGGGGAATAGATATATGATTGACAAAAAACAAAAAACCTCGAGATCAGAAGATCACGAGGAAAAAATAGAGAGCGGAAAACGGGACTCGAACCCGCAACATTCAGCTTGGAGGGCTGACACTCTACCAATTGAGCTATTTCCGCACACTCTCCAGACCGCAGCAATGGTCCAAAAATGGAGTGAGCCTCTGGACGGATTCGAACCGCCGACCAGCTGATTACAAATCAGCTGCTCTG
>JAKSLF010000019.1 GCA_024401355.1 Bacteroidales bacterium
GAGGAAGTCCCAAGGACGTGGACCGAAGCCGATAACCTTGAGGTTCTTAACGCCGTTAACAACGCGTGCAATGTTACGGAAGTCTGCAAGTTCCTTAACACCCTCTTCTGGAGTTACGTTTGGATACTCAGGAATGTATACCTTCAGGCGACGAAGACCTACTGAGTAAGAGAAGTTGAGGACACCGCAAAGAGCATCGCCACGGTCAGATGCAAGGTTTGCCTTGCCTTCTTCCTTTGCAGCGAGTACCATTGCTGGACCACCGAACTTCTGAACGAACAATGTTGTAGGACCCTCTGGACCGAAGTTGCCGAGGAACATACAAACTGCGTTGATGCCATTCTCCTTAGCCCAGTCAAGAGCCTTGTAAGTGTCAACGTCGTTCTCGATAGTTACAGGGCAGTCATATACCTCTGGGAGGCCTGCCTTCTTAACTTCAGCCATAAGGGCTTTTACACGTGCCTGTGTAAGTGTTCTAGGGAAGCAGTCGCGGCTAACACCTACGACACCAAGCTTCACTACGGGTTGGTTAATCATATCTATTATTATTCTTAGGTTAGTTTATATAAGTTCACAAAAGTATACATTTTTCTTGAAGTCTACATCGTTTTGAGCGTTTTTTTTTGCGCTCTCTTGCGATATTTTCAATTTGTATTCTCCAACTACCTTACGATTTATAAATATGATTTTTTATATCATGTTTTTAGCGCCCTAGAAGACGAATTGCAGTCTCGCTTCGATGGCATTGTAGTTCTTGCCCTCCATGGCTTTGTCTGCTATGTCGTCTTTTGCATGTGCTTGTCCATGCATGTAGTTTAGGCGTGCCAGCAGATATTTGTTTATGCCATAGTTTAGTCCTATGGTTATGTCGTTCTCTGTCTTCTGCCAATCCTCGCCCTGGTCATAGGCTACATGCCCAAATCTGCCTACAAGTTCAAGGTTGCCGGCCGACACGTTCGTCGCATAGCCGTTGGCTTTGCTATAGTTCTGCTGCGATCCTTTCAATAAGAAACCAGCTTGTACATAGAATCCACCAATTTCGGCATTCTCTGGGCCAGGTGTGTTGACGTGGGCATGCTGGTATCGACCTTCGGCGTATAGCTTGCCACTTATGAATATTACTTCTGCTTCGCCTCTGAAGATGTTATACTGGCTCGCATCGTCAAACGACTCGTCTATCAGCTTCATGCTTTTACACTGTGTCAATGTGTATGTGCTGAACGTTGCTGTGTTTGGCGTGTGGGTTAGTAATGGCGCTACACCAAAGTGTAGTACTTTGCTCTCTGTGATTACCGGGCGTACTATCAATTTGGCTGCTATGTTATAGCCCTGGTTGCTGCTGATGTTGTTCACGTTGCCGTCAGAGAATATTCCTGCTGTCAGTTTCACCGCATCACTGTTGTAGTTGTAGGCCAGGCCCATCTTGCGCGATATGCCGTCTATTGCCTTGTCTACTGATGAGTTCTGTATGAATCTGTATGCAGGTCCCAGTGTCTCATAACCAAATGGCATCCAGAAGTTGCCAAGCTGTAAGCTCGAACTCTCTGACATCTTGTAGCCAAAATACAGGTCGGTGAATGTTACCGAAGATCCTGTGAATCTTACTTCCGCTTTCGTACTCCATGCTCCTCCGTATGTTGCTATGAAACCTATTCGGGTGTCGTTCAGTCTTACTACGTTTGTTGTGTGGTCGTGGCTTTTGCCCATGTCACCACCATATATGCCTGCATCAAAGTGGGTCCTTCCCTTGAAGTTTACGTTCAGGTCGCCCGATTCTGTCTTTATACTTATCTGTGCACTCGCACTTATGGCAGCAAGCATCGTCATGCCCAGTGCCACTATTATGTTTGTTTTCATCTTGTCGTTGTCTGTTGTTGATATAAATGTAGAAGAACCAGAAGCAATCGGGATGGATTTGTTTCTGGTTCTATCTTATTCTAAGTGCCTAATTCGCTGATCTAGAATTTCTCCTTTATCTCCTTCAGCGAGATGCACTGTATGCCCATGTTGCGCATGTCATAGATGTTTGCTTCTGCTACTTCTGGAGTCTTTGCTGAACATGCATCAAGGCAGCATATTGTCTCATAGTTCAATGACATTGCGTCGT
Source organism: Bacteroidales bacterium (assembly GCA_024401355.1). Lineage (GTDB taxonomy): Bacteria > Bacteroidota > Bacteroidia > Bacteroidales > Marinilabiliaceae > W3P20-009. The sequence goes on from JAKSLF010000019.1 coordinate 2,108, forward strand.
TTGCTGTGCCTCTTACGCAGTTAGGATACTGTGTGCCGGCCAAGATGACGCGTGTTACGCCCATACGACGAAGGATGAGATCGAGCTGTGTCTGGAAGAATGCCGAGTTGCGGAACTTCACTACTGTCATGTCTTCTGGCTCTATCGAGATGCCGTCTACAATTTTGCATCCCCATGTGCCTGGTACGCAATAGCCTGGCTTGCCGTCTGTGAAGAGTTTTACTCTTGGCTGGTCTACGTCAAGACCATTTGGACGATGCTCGCGGATGATGTGAATTACCTGCCAGCCTTTCGAACGACCATATTTTGCAAGATCGTCGATTGAAGGAATTGTTGCCTTCGCACCTGCCACACAAAGTGCACCCTTAGGGTCCACAAAGTCGTTCTGCATGTCGATGATGATGATAGCTGTTTCAGCTGTCTTTGTCTTCTGTGCATAGCCCATTACACTTACGAGGGCCAATGCCATTGCAATGATTAATTTTTTCATCCTGTTGTTTTTTTTTTGTTTGTGGCAATCCCGCCACAGGGTCTTATTTTATAATTTGTAATCTCTTTGGTCTTGTTCTCTTTCGATTACGCTGCAAATATAGATGAAATATTTTAATCTGAAAGTATATTTACATTATTTAACTATAAAATGTAAGTGTATATTTCGAAATAGTTTCGTTTTAATACAAAATAAAGCTATTTGCTTAGAAATATATACAATCGGTGCCTTTGCCTCCCCCTTTAATGGTTTATTCTTCAATTTTTGGAAAAAGTATGTATCTTTGCGTCTATATATTACTTTTGAATATATACCAGACTTTTTAATGTCTATAAGTTTGTGTTAGACCTATGAATCCATATAAGATAATAGTCATAGACGACAATCTTTCGGTGCTGCGTACACTGAAACTGGTGCTCAACGGTGTCTTCAAGACTGTGGTGACGGTGCCTGATCCTAAACTGATACCCGCTATGTTAAATGTAGGCGATGTCGATGTTGTGTTGCTCGACATGAATTTTGATGCCCGAAAGCTCGACGGTGAGGAAGGTCTCTTCTGGCTCAATCGTATCAACGAGATGCCCAACCCTCCTGCCGTGGTGCTGATAACTGCGTTTGGCGACATCGACTTGGCTGTGCGTAGTGTGCAGCAGGGCGCTGAGGATTTTATCACGAAACCTTGGGACAACCAAACTCTCATTCAGAAACTGGAAGCGGCCATTACAAAGCATCGCGCCAAACAGCAGACGGTCTCGTTGGCTGCTGAGGCGGTTTCGCTCCATAACCAAATGGCGGCCAATAAGCAACTCTCGCTCGAGGAACTCGAAAAGAAGCATATCCTCGAGGTCGTCGATCAGGTGAATGGTAATCTGGTCAATGCTGCCGAGCGACTTGGCATCTCACGCCAGACACTTTATAATAAACTCAAGAAATTTGGTGTTATTATATGATGAAGCAACGTCACTATCATCTCTACATGTTGTTTGTCGGCCTCATGCTCGTTGCGTCAGGAGCTGTGCTTGTGTTCGCCTGGCTCTGTGGATGGAGTTGGGTGCTGATATGTGGTTGTGCTGTGCTTTGCTTCTCTTTGTTGTTTATGATGTGGCGAGGTGCCTCGTTCCTTCCCGAACAGGTCAACTACTTCTTGGGTTGTCTGCGCAGCAATGACTCGATGAGTCGCTTCCCTGAGTCTGCTGACTGCGAACTTCAGCAGATGTATGCCGATATGAATCTTATTATGCAGCGGTACGGACAGAGCCAAATGGAACTCGAGACGAAGCGAATGTATTACGACCGCATCCTCCGCATCATGACACATGAATTGCGCAATGCCATCACTCCCGTTATTTCTCTCAGCGAAGATATGATGCAACGTGAGTATACTGCTGAAGACAGTCATGAGGCCATTGAGGTCATCAATGAACAATGCACTTCCATCAAGACTTTTCTCGATAGTTACTATGAACTCACACATCTGCCCAAGCCAGAGCTCCGTGAGGTCGATGCCAAGTCTCTGCTTCAGCGTGTGGAGCGTCTTTATCCCGACCAGGGCATCAGCATCGAGTGTGCGCAAGGTCTGAAGTTGCAATGCGATGAAGGGCAGATTAAGCAACTACTGATCAATTTGGTCAAGAATGCCATGGAGGCAATGGGAAGTGATAAGGTTAAAGAGTTAATGAGTGAAAAGGTGCCAGCTGTCATGATCACCGCTTCCGCTCCAGAAGGCCGTCCTCGAATCACTGTGAGTGACCGAGGTCCAGGCATTCCGGCGGACAAGCGCGAAGAAATCTTCTTGCCATTCTATACCTCTAAAACTGGAGGTTCAGGTATAGGCTTGGCACTCAGCCGACAGATAATGAATCTTCACAAGGGTTCGCTTACCTGTTCGAGCTGTGAGTCTGGCGGCGCAATGTTTATTATGCAATTCTAATCTATTCTGTCTTCACCACGTTCGCTGGCTCAATCCTTGATATTCGCCATATTTGATAGCCAGCGGTAAGTGAGATGAGTACAATGACGATGAGTAGCACTCCACCATAGAAGAATATTCCATGTGCGAAAGGTACACGGAACATCTCGGTGATTATTGTGTCGATGAGCATGTAGGCGCAAGGAATGGCTATTGCCGATGCAACGACGAGCTCAATGACATAAAGACGGATAAAGCGCATGGCTATCTGCCATGCCTTGGCACCGTTAATCTTGCGAATGGCCATCTCCTTGCGGCGGAAACGGGTATCTACCGCGACTGCAGAATAAATGCCGATGAGTGTGAGGGTGAGTGCCAATGCAGATAGCAGCATGAAGAAAGGAAGAAATTCACGGAAAGGACCTTCGTTTTCATCGATAAATTGGGCGAAACTCTTGACCGTGCTATACTGAGTGAACTTCATTTCTTCGTGATCAATGTACCACCACTCGCCAGTATAGTCCTTCCATCGTTCCTTAAGCAGAGCTTTCACCTTTGCTCCTTTGCTTGGATAGCATTTGATCCATAAGTTGTTGCTATTATATGTTTGGGCATCATTATAATAGATGCTGTTGAATATTTGGCGGACATCGTTATTGCTCAGGCGTTCCTGTAGCTGAGCCACAGTGCCGACAATGGTGTGTGGTCTCCAGTCTGTTAGCGCACAACCTCGCTCATCGGACATTAGAGCTCCGTTTTCATCTTTCACAATTACAGAGAGCTGGATGACATCGCCCAGCTGTAGGCCGAATTGAGTGAGCAGTCCTTCATCGACGACCACCTCCTGCGGAGTCTCTGCATAGCGACCTTGTGTGACAGCTTCGCCTAAGAACTGGAGGCATTCTGTCGTAAACTGTACAAGACAGGCTTGAAGAGTGTCTCCCTGTTCGTTGAGAAAGTCATGGGTCCAATTGTATCCAAAAAGCGGTGAGCCATCCTTGTAGCGTACCACCTCCAGAACTTCAGGAAACGCTTTGAGTTCGTCTATTAACTCATCCGTTACTGCTACACCTTGCAACGTAGCCACCAGACAATCCTCCTGTTGCTGCTCGGTCATCTGAGGAAGGAATACATGTCTGTTGCACCGCAACTGCATGATCAGGGCAGACATGAGCGAAAGGAAGAAGACTGCCAATGTGAGCTGATAACCCAGCAGTATGTTGCGCCCGATGTGGCGACCTGGACGGCGGCCCGATGAGCTCTTGATCGATTCCTGCAGCGAACGGTGCCGCACCCGTATCACTGCCAGCCACGCCACCACGAGGCCGACGAGCAGTAGCACAGCAATATGCCAGCTGTTCTGGTACATCATCTGGCTGATGTCGAGGACAAAAGTGTATCCATTGAGCAGATGAAGCGTAAAGAAGGGCGAACAGAGCTCAATCAACAGCATACTTAAGCCGCCCGTCAGCACGAGCATCAGCGTCACGTAGCAACTCACCATAAGCCAGAGGTCGCGGGTATGGGCACCATGACAGCGACGCAGGGTGTATTCGCGCTGACGCATCATGATGTCGCTCACCAGCAGATGGAAGAAGTTGGAGAGCGCAGCAAGGAGCAGCAACATGGCCGGCAGGGTGATGATGAGGAAGATCACGCCGAAAATTGCGATGAACTTCCACTGCCACGGGTTGAACCAGCATACGGTGTAATGTGTCTGGTCCTCTTGGTCAAAAAGGTCAAGCTGGTCAATACTTTGCTTCACCTCCTCACGGGTATAGTCTTTCTTGACTAAGATATACACAAGGACGTACGGTTCATAGTCTCGGGGCGGGGTGTTTAGGGTCCAGCCTCCGATGTTCGAGAGTGGCTGCATCGAGTTGTTCGAAGGCAGATCCTCAACCACTGCGCGTATAGTATTGGCAGCTGTATGGCACCACATCTTCTGACCGATGGCGGCTTCGGGTGAGCCAAACAACTGCTGGGCAAAGCTTCGGATCATCACAAAACTCGAACCAGAGCGTAGGGCATCCTCCCACGAGCCAGCGAGTAATGTCGGGTTGAAGATGTGACGCAGCGTGGTGTCGGCCTCGATGGTCTGTAGACTGACGGAACGGCTGTCTCCTAGATGCCAGTACGCTGACATGCCCGATACTTTGCAGTAACATTCGATGCCGGGGATGCTGTCGAGCTTGCCTTCAATCAAGCTTCCGTGAATATACCCTCTTCGCAGTGGGAGGTCGTCGTCCACTCGGCTGATCTGTACTACGCGGTCATGATTTTCATACCAGGTGTCGGTAAATATGAGACTATATACCAGATATGAGAAGATTCCGAAGCAGAACAATGCCACGGCCAGTCCTACGATGGAAAACATCGACTGGAATTTGTTGCGCTGCAGGTTGCGGAATGCTAAGGTTATATAATGCTTGATCATGTTTTTGATGATATATTCTACATCTCCACTTTCTCTACCACCTGTCCGTCGAACAGATTCACAATGCGATCAGCATACATAGCATCCTTCTGCGAGTGGGTTACCATTACGATGGTTGTCCCTTCTTTGTGCAATTCCGATAGCAGTTCCATCACTTCATGGCCGTTCTTCGAGTCGAGGTTGCCTGTTGGCTCGTCGGCTAATATGAGTGATGGGCGTGACACTACGGCACGGGCAATGGCTACGCGTTGCTGCTGACCACCCGACAACTGTGCAGGAAAGTGCTTTGCTCGATGAACGATGTTCATGCGTTCCATGGCATCCTTGATACGCTTCTTGCGCTCGGCTTTAGGAAGACCCATGTAGAGCAGTGGCAATTCGATGTTCTCCTCTACGTTCAAGTCTTCGATGAGGTTGAAGGCCTGGAAGACAAAGCCTAAGGTGCCTTTGCGGATGTCTGTGCGCTCCGACTCCGACTTCTTGCTCACATCTACTCCATCAAGCAGATACTCGCCACTGGTGGGGCTGTCTAGCAGTCCTGCGATATTCAATAATGTAGATTTGCCACAACCTGATGGTCCCATGATTGCCACAAACTCACCTTTCTCAACGATGAGGTTTACGCCATTCAAGGCCACCGTTTCAACTATTTCTGTCCTGAAGACTTTCTGAAGGTTCTTGATTTCAATTATAGCCATATCTTTATTTTTTTCGTTTTCAATTTAATGTTTTACTCTGCTTTCACTACGCTCGCTGGCTCAATGCGCGATATCTTCCATATTTGTACACCTATTGTCAATGTCACAAATGTCGCAACGAGCAGGAAGATGCCTAGATAGAATCCGATGCCATGATTAAATGTCGTCATGAAGTTGTTGGTCACTATTTCATCTATAAGTATGTAGGCCAGTGGGAATGCAATGGCTGCGGCAATGGCCAGCAGACGCACATAGAGCCGCGCGAAAAGCATGGCGATGTGTCTGGCTTTCGCTCCATTGATCTTGCGGATGGCCATCTCCTTCCTGCGGTATGTAGTGTCGACTGTGATGGCCGAATAGATGCCTAATAGCGCGATAGATAATGCTATGAGACAGAAGAGCCAAAAGATTGGGATGAACTGAGAGAGGCCCTCAAATTCATGGTCAATATTGTTTTTGAGCGTATCGAAGTGCATGTCCATCCCGAGGCCAACGTTGTCAAGGGCGTTGGTGATTGTTCGCTTTACTTTGTCAACCGAGCCAGGGCTGCACTTGACCCAGTAATAATAATTATAGGAGTGGTATGTGAAGATTCCAGGGTCAGACTTCAACCCTCCAGTCATGTTCTGATTGAAATCTGTCATTCGGCAATCCACTACGCCGGTTATGGTATAGGTATTGTTTTGATACACTTCTTCTTTTTTGCCCTGTTCATTATAATGGAAATAATGATTCGCTACAGTAATCTGGTCGCCAAGCTCCAGATGATATTGTTCGAGGAAGTCTGGATCTGCCACAGCCTCATTCTCTTGCTGAGCCCATTTGCCAGAGAGCAATGGAATACCGAGAAACTCGAACTGCTTCTGGCTCATGCGCATATACGAAATCATGAGGGTGTCACCAAGTTCGTTGATTATGTATTCCTTCCAGCCACCCTTGGCTGGAGAGTGTTTTTCACTTGTGGTGAAACACTCGACATCGGGCGATGCACTCAGTTCAGCTTCGAGGATGTTCGCGTATTCGTTGTTCTCCCCAGGTTCGATGTTAAAGAGCAGGGTGTTCTCTTTGTCTGTCTTCGAGAATTGTGGTAAGATAGATCGTTGGTTCTGCCCCAATTGCAGATAGACGGCTGCCAGAATGGTGATAAAGAGATAACCGACTACCAGCTGCCAACATAGCAGGATGTTACGCATGATGTGACGGCTCGGACGCGTACCTGTTGATGTTTTCATCGCTTCCTGTAGCGAGTCGCGACGTATGCGTGCTACGACCAGCCATGCAACGACGAGGCCGATGATGAGCAGGATGCCTATATGTTCGATGTTCTGCACAAACATTAGGTGCGCATCGAGGACTATGGATAGATAGTTCGCTACATGGAACTGAAGAAATGGTGCTGCAATCTCTACTACTATGAGTGAGAAGAAGCCTACCAGCAACATCATGACGATGACTTGGGTGCTTACCATGAGCCATAGGTGCCAGGTGTGGGCTCCATGGGCACGGCGCAGGACATACTCTCTGCGACGCATCATGATATTGCTGAGCAGAAGATGAAAGAAGTTGCTGAGAGCTGATAGCAGAATCAGCAATCCTGGCAACATGATAAAGAGCGAGATTAAGGAATAGCCGAACCAATGACTTGCTTTACTGCCCAAGGATTCTTCACATATTGGAAGAATAATTGTAGGTTTTACCGCTTTGATTCCATCATTGACAAAATATGGCGAGGAATGCACAAGTCCCAAATTGTTGATGGCGGTCTTCAGTTGTTCGCTGTTATAGCCCTCTTGGACCTCTATATAGTACATCTTGATAGAGTCTCTCTCTTTGATGTCGTTAAATATAAGCCCCCCAACGTTGACCATAAATGCTATCGTATTGCTTTGTGGAAGATCCTCTATCACGGCACGAACGACATAACTGAATTGGTTAGAGATCAAGGTTTGTCCAATGGCGGCTTCTGTCGAACCGAAGCAGCGTATAGCGCAACTCTCACACATCGCAAAACTATTCTCAGACATCAATACGTCGTTCCACGAGCCTGCTATGAGCCTTGGATTAAACATCTGGTGAAATGTTGTGTCGGTCTTTATGCAAGGTATTTGTAAGTCATGGTAATCTTCATCATGTTCATATTTGAAGTATTCGTACTGGTCGAAATTAATACTACAGATGCGACCTGCCTCGGGCAATGCTTCTATCTGCTCCAGTTCTTCCGCATTAATGTCTAGCGTGCTTCTCAAGTAGTATTGGTCGGTAAGTTTTACCATGTGGTCATGATCGGCCGCCCAGTCATTGGGCGAGGTCAATGCATGTACAAAATAGGCAAACAGTCCGAAGCAGAAAAAAGCCACGGCAAGACCGACGATGGAAAATATCGACTGGAATTTATTTCGCAACAGGTTGCGGAAGGCTAAGGTTATATAATGCTTGACCATTTTTTTCTTGTTTTTTTTCGTAATGCAACGTTAGCACTTTATTCTTTATTATATGGTATAAATGTCCAAAAAGCGGTTCCCGAATTTAATAATGTCCAATTTTTTGACACTACTTTAGTATCACCACTTCTGTGTCTCCCATTTTGTCATATCCTGTCGTAATAACTCGGTCTCCTGCTTTGAGGCCTTCTATGATTTCATATTGCGATGGATTCTGACGTCCGATGCTGATAGGTGTCTTGACTGCTCTCTCGCCCGATGCATCGAGTTTGTATATCCATTGTCCTCCTGTCCTCTGATAGAAGTCTCCACGAGATATGACTAGCACTTCCTCTGCTTTCCCTAGTTCTATCTGCACTCGGTATGATTTACCCACACGTATATTCGATGGGCGATCCTGCTCGAATACTAGGTCAACGTCAAACGTGCGGTTACGTACTTCTGGCACTACTTTCGTGATGTGCAGCGGATACTTCTCGTTCTGGTACTTGATGTTGGCTGGCAGACCCGAGGCAATGCGGTCTATATAGTATTCGTTGAGTGAGGTGTGTACTTTGTAGTCTGTCAGCACTTTTATCTCTGCTATCTGTTCACCTGCTCCTATGCGTTGACCTAGTGTGGCCGAGATATAGCTGAGCTGACCATCGCATGGGGCCAATACGACAAGTTCTTCCAGTCGGTCACAAGAGCGTCTGTATTTCTTCTGCTCTCGTTCCATGTCGCGAGCCATAATCTGACTGCGCAGCACGGCCGAAGCCGAGTCGTTGCGTAGCGAAAGCATATCCAGCTCCGTGCGTCGCTGCTGATAGCTGTATTCATCTTCTGCCACCTCCAGCTGCGCTTTGCTCTTGATGCCCATGCTGTGCTCCTCTCGGTCTAGGATGATGTTTTTGTCAAGACGTCGCTTTTCATGATGTGCCTGCAAGGTTTGCTTTTGGAGCTGTATACGTAGCTTCTCCTGTTCTATCTTCTGCTCCTCGTATGCCGCATGCTGACGTTCCAGGTCATCACGCTGGTCTTCGATGGTTCGTTCTAGTTCAGGATTGCTCAATACAAGTATTGTGTCTCCTTGATGAATTGTCTGACCCTCTTCTGCCAAGATGCGGAGTACATTGCCCGACTCACGTGTGTTGACTCTCAGCGTTCGAATAGGCTGTACGAGTCCTTCCACATCGACATACTCGAGAAATGGAGCCATTTTGGCTTCATCTGTCTTCATCTCTTCTTCGTCGATGTAAAGGTGCGAAGGACCTACAGAAAGGCTGATTGCATATATGATGAGTGCGCTGACGGCCATGCCGCATACAATATAATACTTATAGCGAAGATACCAAGGCTTCTGTTCTAATATTCTGTCCATATATAGTAAGTGTTAAGTGTTAACGGTTTGTTGGCAATTGCCATGTTATCGGAGCATTAATCGCAAAATCATATCCTGTCATGGAGCGCAACCCATAGTATAGCGACCAGTAGGTCGAAAGGCTCTGGATGTAGCTCCTGCGTGCTGTGTCTTTTTCGCTTATCGCACTGTTGAGGTCCAGTATCGTGCTTTTACCCATCACATACAGGCGTCTCGCTACTTCATATCGTCTCTCTGCTGTCTTGTCTGCTTGGCTGGCTACTGCTACTCGTTTCGACTGCAGGTTGAACTGTTGTACCATTTTTCTTACGTTTTGTTCAAAGCTCTTCATCCCCTGCTCGGCATGTATGTCTGCCAGGTTGACTTCCGACTGGGCCGTGCGTCTGCGACCTTTGCCTCGCCCCCAGTCCAATATCGGTATGGATACTGAAATCGAGGCGTACTGTATGTCTGTCGGGTCACGATATGTGCTGCACAAATCCTGTCCTGCCTGTGAAAGACCAAACTGGAAATAGAGGTCCGCCTTCAGTCCTGTATTGGCCTTGGTGTATGCTAGGTTCTGACGACTCTCCAGCTGCCGCCTCTGATACGTGTCAGGGTCCGGACTGTTCTGCATCGCCAGCTCAATTGCTTCTGCTAGAGGGACTTCCATTTGTGGCAGATTGTCGTCCGTCACTACGCTGATCTGCGTCGTCGTTGGCATGTCAAGATAGTTTCGCAAGTTCTCTATGGCTTCTTGCAACAAAACGTTTGCATCAAGCAGGTTCGTCTCTTCACGCAATTTGTTTAGTTGCAGTTGCAGCATCTCATTCTCTGTGATTGTCCCTATGTTGTAGCGTCCTTCTGCTACATGACATAGCGTGTCTGCCGAGGCAAGGTTGCTTTGCGCTATGTCTACATTGGTCTGCGCCGCTGCTAGGTTGAAAAAGTAGTTGCTCGCCTGCGCCGCTACGAGCTCCATTGTCTCGTTATATTGCTTCTTGGCTTCCTGCCAGCGTAGTGGTTCTATCCGGCGGTTCCATTTCATCTCGTTATATCCCAACAGGTTCTGCTGGTACCCGATGGTGACTGGTTGCGACCTGTATGATGTGTTCCCGTCTCCTTCTATCTGGTCTTCACGCAGAAGCGAACTGTTGATAAAGATTCTGCCTCCTGTGAGTGGAATGTTCTGCGTTACCTGCAGCGTGACGTCACTACTTACCTGACTTACATGCACAAAACTGTTCGTTCCGTCTGGTTGCATGACGCGGTCAATGCCACGATTAAACTGAGGTGAACTACCCAATGTAACTGACGGCTTGTAGTTCGCCTGATAATAACGGTATGTCCAGTATGCACTCTCAATCGTATGCTGTGCCGCCACAGCACTTGGCGAGTACTTCTGTGCCATCGCGATTGTCTCGTTGAGCGTCAGCTCTATCTGTTCCTGCGCAATAATTGTGGTCATTGTTGCAGCACCAATCATCGAAAGAATAATTCGTCTCATATCATTCGTTTTTTGTACTGCAAAGATGAGTCGTAATAATAACAAAAATTCATTTCCCAGCCCCAAACCCACTTCTCATCCCCCATAATGTCCAATTTCTTGACACTCCTTTTTTACAACCAAAGTTCATTTGCACGAAAGGAACATAATCTAATTGTATGCAAGCAGATAGCAGGATTTTTTTTGGAACCTTAAAGCAAGTTGTTTGTTGCTATTATGTAATATATTGAAATAGTGTAAGTTGATTTGGTAGTCAGTTGTCAAAAATTATTTGACTACTGCCGGTAATTCGAACTGTTGCTAAATATGCAACTGTTGCAAATTACGCTCCCACCCCCCAAAAAAACAACTTTGACCATTTGACCGTGACCATTCCAATTTTTCTGCGTTATCCTCCAGTGATTTAACCTTTCTTTGCGGCTTTTAACAAACTTGAAATGTTAAAAATTACATCGATCCATTAACTATATTTAGCAATCTTTTGCAGTTTGGCCCACCCTCGACTTTAGACACTTTTCTCGGAGGGATAACGGTACCTTAACGTAACCTTACCATACCTTTTTGACACCATTAAAAAAGGCATTTCTTTAACTCGCGTTAACAATGGTCGTGGTCAAAGTGGTCAAAGTTGATTTCCGACTTTTTTTAACAATTGTTAGATGCCCGTTCATTGAAATATAAAGTATATTTGCATACGTAAACATTCTGACATGAAAAGAGCATTGGCGTTTGTTATATTAATGTTGCAAGCGGTAGCTTGTTTGGCTCTGGACGATAAGTGGTCCGACAAAAAGGACTCTCTGCTCGCTCTCTGCAATAGCTCTTTTGGCTCCTACGAATGTCTCGCCCATTGCGAAGAGGGTATAAGATGCGCACATGAAGCCGACGACCTCTATTCCGAAACGTCAATTACTATGCTTAAGGTCGCCACCTATTTCAATTTGCGTCTCTTCGACAGAGTAATCGAGTTCTGTGATAGTCTTGAGCATGACGGTATTATTAAACAGCGCTATCCAAGAGGTTTCTACATCATGATGTCATATAGGTCTGAGGCTTATATCAATAAAGGTAAGTACAGACTCGCAATGGAGCATGCCAAGGAGGTCTATGATGCCGGCATGGATATGATTGAGAATAAGTTCTCCAATAAAAAGATCGGGGCGATAGATGGCAAGATGGTTGTCGCCGCAGCTATTGAGAATATGAGTTGTGCCTATGTCAATATTGGCCGACGCGACCTGGCTGTTGAGTATCTCGATAATGGCATCAAGATGTGTAGAGAAGATGTCGACTCTTTATACATTTATTTCCTCGAACTGAATCATTACAAGTTCAATGCCTTGATTAATAGCTATGTGGCTGGCGACGACGATGGCTTTGTCGAGGATTATATGCAGGCTATCGACGTATATAAGAAATATGCCGGTGAAAATGTCTGCGAAAGTGACGAGATTTCGTTCGTATGTGAGGTCTGTCTTGCGAAACTCAAGATCGCAATAAAAAACAATGATAGGGTAGAGGCAACGAAACTCGTCGATAGGCTCGACAGAATGTACGATGAGGATGAGGTGCTGAAATACTCCAAGTCCGACTATTATTTGACCAAGGTCGATTATTGCATGTATGTTGGCGATATGCGCAAGGCTCTTGCCTATTGCGATAGCTGTCTGATGGATGAAGGTGTTTGGCAGGATGAAGAGTCGGTGCTGCGCACTTTGCGCCAGAAACTGGAAGCCAATCATAAGATCGGTGCCTATGACAAGGACTACACTTTGGCTAAACAGATAATGGACATCAGCGACTCGATAAGTCACGAACGTATGAGCGCTTCAATTGAGGAGGTCGGCGTCTTGATGGGCCTCGACATGGCAAAGATGGAGACGCAGAAGAAGGAGGCTGAAAAAAGACAATGGGCCATGATTGCTATCATTGCTGTGATGTCGGCCGTCTTGATCGTTGTCGTGTTTATAATAAGGCAAAATAAGCAGCAGAAGAAGATTCTCGAACTTGAGGTCGCCCGACAAACCAAGGAGATTAACGAGAAGAACAGAGATATCACCGATAGTATTAATTATGCCCAGCGAATACAGTCCGCTTTGCTGCCTAATATTAACGATTTGAAAAACAACGGCATCGAGGGCGCCTATGTATTCTTTAAGCCTCGCAATATCGTAAGTGGCGATTTCTACTGGGCACACAATGAAGGCAACAAGATGCTCTTGGCATGCGCCGACTGCACCGGACATGGTGTCCCAGGAGCATTTATGTCCATGATAGGCACAACTCTTCTCAACGATATATGCGCCAACGAGCAGGGACTGAAACCTGGTGAGATTTTGGAACATCTCGACTCACAGCTTATTAGCATCTTGAGCCAGAAGGGCCAGACTGAGGTGCAGGACGGAATGGATGTTGCTATGATCAGGTATGACGCACAGTCCAGAATACTGCAAACTGCCGGAGCTCGCCGACCTGTCTACCTTGTTCACAACGGCGTTATAAAAGAGATTAAGGGAACAAAACGAAGCATCGGCGAAAGAGATGCCAATAGTCGCTTGTGCCCTTTTGAGACGGTTGAAGTCAAGGTCGAACGAGGCGATACTTTGTATATGTGTTCTGATGGTATTGCCGATCAGTTTGGCGGTCAGAATCCCGACTTCCCTAATGGTAAGAGGTTGAAGTCCGCTGGACTGAAGAAGATGCTCGAAGAGTTAAACCGATTTACTATTGGCGACCAGCAGGCTGCTATCGAGAAGATGTACACCGAATGGAAAGGTTCCTGCTATCAGGTTGACGATGTCTCAATAATTGGATTGAGATTTTGAGCCTGTTTCTCTTTTTTTTTGAATAAAAAAATCCCATCTTTGCACCCGCAATTTGTTTGTCATGAAGATTACTCTCGTTCAATACGACATCGCATGGGGCTCTCCCGAGGATAACTGGCAGCGTGCTGAGGCTGTTATTGCCAACGCTCCACTGTCCGATATCTATGTCCTCCCCGAGATGTTCTCTACGGGCTTCGCTACCGATCCCGCCGATGTTGCCGAACGCGACCAGCGCTCGCTCCAATGGATGAAGCAGACTGCTGCCCGACTCAATGCCGCTCTCTGTGGTAGTGTTGCCACTTGTGACGACGGCTCGTTCCGCAACCGCTTCTATTTCGTCCAGCCCGACGGCTCTGTCGACTTTTACGACAAACGACATCTCTTCACCTACGGTGGTGAAGATAAGCGCTATACACGTGGTGATAATAGGGTTGTGGTCTGCTTCCGCGGACTGAGGATTCTCCTCCAGGTTTGCTACGATTTGCGATTCCCTGTGTTCTCACGCAACCATGGCGACTACGACGCTATCTTCTATGTCGCTAATTGGCCTGCCTCTCGTCTCGCCGCATGGGACACTCTGCTCCATGCCCGGGCTATCGAAAACCAATGTTTCGTAGCTGGAGTCAATCGTGTCGGCACCGATGCCGCAGGATGCGTCTATAGCGGCGGTACAATGCTCATCGATGCCTACGGACGCACTATGGCTCAGTCGGCTGACAATCAGCCCGACTGTGTCACAGCCGATCTCGACCTCGAAAAACTGGCTTCGTTCCGACTCAAGTTCCCCGTCCTCAGCGACGCCGACTCTTTCAGTCACGATAGCATCTTCTGAGAAACCCACATTACATGAACTATATATAAAAAGTAAACTGCGCGGCCCCAATGTGAGTCGCGCAGTTTATGATTTTTATATGTCCCTTGAGAGGCTTACTTTATCAGCCACGCAAAGCCTATCTCTACGTCCCAAGAATGATACTGGTCGAGGTGACGCGCATAAGAACAGTCCACCTGCATACGCTCGTTCAGCATGTAGTTCACACCAAAGTTGAGGTTAGAGTAGTTGTCGCCTTTAACAACGATGTCTTCTATAAACTCTCCAAATACGCCCAACTTGTCATTGATGCCAAACGATGCGTTGAGTATCGCATGATGGCAGTTGTCCCAATCCTTGTTGACGTCATAGCCGTAGTTCGCTGTCAGCGAGAAAACGTCATTGATCGAACGGCCAAGGTTTAGCGAGAAGACTCCTGCACGTGACGAGTTGCCAAGGTCGCTGACGTAACGTCCCTGCACCGAGACGCTTATTGGCGAAGTCTCCTCATCGAGCAACTGGAATTCTGCTCCCAGGCCAAGGTCCGACATGCCATCTCCCTTTGTGAAGGTTATCGTACCAAGCACTTCAAGTCGGTTCAAAAGACCATAGCGCAATGTCGAGGTGTTGATCATGAACGATTTGTCTTCGCCAAATCCAATGCCAGTCTCAAAGGCAAGCGATTTCTTGCTTAGCACGCCTGTGCCGTTTGCATAACCCGGACGGTTGAACACTACGTTCAATTCCTCGGTCTGCGCCATGGCACTCACGCCAATCATCGCCATTGCTATTACTAATATGTGTCGTATTCTCATGATGCTTTCTTCTAGTATCTGTAAAAATCAGCTTTGTATGGACCCTCGACTTTCACACCAATATAGTCGGCCTGTTTCTGGGTGAGGGTAGTAAGGTGCACGCCGAGCTTCTCGAGGTGCAGACGTGCTACTTCCTCGTCAAGGTGCTTTGGCAAGCGGTATACTCCTACTTCGTAGTTGTTCTGCCACAATTCCATCTGTGCAAGTGTTTGGTTTGTGAATGAGTTCGACATCACAAATGATGGATGACCTGTTGCATTGCCAAGGTTCACAAGACGACCACGGCTGAGGAGGATGATCGAGTGTCCGTCAGGGAAGATGAATTTGTCCACCTGTGGCTTGATGTTCTCTTCCTTGATGCCTGGATACTGCTCAAGCTTGCTCACCTGTATCTCGTTGTCGAAGTGACCTATGTTGCAGACTATCGCCTGGTCTTTCATCTTCTCCATGTGGTCTATGCGGATGATGTCACAGTTGCCTGTCGTTGTCACGAAGATATCGCCTTCTGATACTACATCCTCTACTGTCTTCACTTCATAGCCTTCCATTGCTGCCTGAAGTGCACATATTGGGTCTATCTCTGTTACAATTACTCGCGCACCAAAACCACGCATGCTCTGAGCACAACCCTTGCCTACGTCACCATAGCCGCAGACTACTGCTATCTTGCCCGCTATCATCACGTCTGTTCCACGCTTGATGCCATCGGCAAGCGATTCACGACAGCCATAAAGGTTGTCAAATTTGCTCTTCGTTACCGAGTCGTTCACGTTGATTGCTGGGAACATCAATGTCTTGTTCGCTTCCATCTGGTACAAACGGTGAACGCCTGTCGTTGTCTCTTCAGATACGCCCTTCACGCCCTTGGCAATGTTGTGCCAGAAGTTCGGACGGTCTTTCGTCATCGTAAGCATCTCGATGAGCTCACGGAAGTCTTCGCCACAGTCACTATAGTCCTTGTCTAGTATCGATGGATCGTTCTCTGCCTCTACTCCCTTGTGGATGGCAAGTGTCGCATCTCCACCATCGTCAACGATGAGGTTCGGACCAAGACCGTCGCCAAAGTCAAGCGCTTTCAGTGTGCACCACCAGTACTCTGCCAACGATTCGCCCTTCCATGCGAAGACTGGTACACCAGCTGCGGCAATGGCTGCTGCTGCATGGTCCTGTGTCGAGTATATGTTGCATGAACACCAGCGCACCTTGGCACCAAGAGCGACAAGTGTCTCGATGAGTACTGCTGTCTGGATTGTCATGTGCAGCGAACCCATGATGCGTGCTCCCTTCAATGGCTGCTTGTCTGCATAACGCTCACGCAATGCCATCAGACCTGGCATCTCGAGCTCCGAAATCTTTATCTCCTTACGACCAAAGTCTGCAAGCTTGATGTCTGCTACTTTGTAGTCGTAGTTGTTTTCGTCAACGTATTCTATCATAGTTTATATGTTTTGTTTTTTCTCTATAAAAGTCGGTCGCAAAGATAAGAAAAACAATTATCTTTGCAGAGTTTTAACTGGATAAATGTGTATGAATACTATAATCTCTGGCGTGAAAGAAAAATTCCAATCTTCTGACTGGAAAGCATATTTGATGTTTCTTATCTGTGCTGTGCTGATTGTTATATTGTCGTCGACCGACTCGTTTTTGTATGCGCCGTGGTCGAGATTCGATTCCGCATGGTTTTTCATGTGTGGTAAGGCTTTGATGAATGGTATGGTGCCATACGTGGAGTTCAGTGATTCAAAGGGTCCGTTGTTGTGGTTCATTTATGGTTTCGCATATCTGATTGACCACACTTCGTATGTAGGAGTTTGTGTGCCGACAATTGTTGCTTATTGGACTATGATGATTTTGGCTTATAAGTTGTCAAGGCTCTATGTGGGGCGACGTCCGGCAGCTGTAATAGGACTGGTAATGCCTGTGTTGTACTTCAATATCATACACTTAGAGGTGCGCGCCGAAGATTTCTGTTATCCATTTGTTATGTGTTTGCTCTATGTCGCAGTATGTTATCTGCATGGCAAGGGACAGAGGCGGCACTCCATTTGTGCCGGAATCTCCATAGGGGCGATGCTGCTTATTAAGTATAGTGTAGCCTTTATGGGAGGAGTTGCTCTTGCCGTGGCTTTTGTTGTTCTTGCTCTTCGCAAGAATTGGAATAAGGTGATTGAAGTCTTGCTTTGGACAACCGTTGGGTGCGTAGGTGTGATGTTCCCTTTTGTGGTTTATCTAGCTGCACTTGGGGCTCTTGATGATATGTGGCGAGAGTACGTGAACAACACCATGATGACTGTAGGGGCTGATGAGCATCAAGGTGCGTGGAAAGTATACGTTGATACGTTATATGCTCTATGGGAACACAGCAGGAAGAATATCAAGATAGCCCTGTGGCTTATTGTCTGTTCGTTGCCAATCTGTTTCAAAGATCGTCGTTTGTGCTTTGCGCCTTTCATTAGTGCTTTGACTGTGGCTGCAGCGGCGATGTTGCACTTTCATAATTATTATCTATGCCCGCTCATCACGTGGGCTGTGTTCTTTATGATTTTTGTATTTGATCTTGTAAAGATTAGTGACAAAATGCCTAAATGGTGCGTGGCTATAGTTGCATTGTGTGCTATATACTTTGCCCCGACTACTACTCTACACTTTATGAAAGGTTTTATGCTAGAGTCGTCATATAGGAATTCAAACAATTCTTGGTCGAAGATCAATAGGTGTATAGCCGAAGAGTCGGATAAGCCACACCCGACTATGGTATATACAGGAGGAGAGGTCGGTTATGGTTTGTGGGCAGATGCTCTTCCTGGATGCAAATATTGGTCATCGCAGGAAGATGCTACGAGTGAGATGAAGGCTGAAAAGGACAAAGAAGTAAGGGAGAATAAGCCTGACTTTATCGTCGCACAGAATTATGGCGTACTTTCTTTTATGCCTGATGTGTTGGAGATGGGATATGTGTTGTGTTATTCAGATGGTAATGTTATGATATATAAAAGATGATGAATTTTATTTGGTTAAAAAATTAGAAAATCTATTTTTGTATGATATTTGTTTGTAATTTTGTGTGTCGAAATAGAGTTGACTAACAAGTTAAACCTAAATCGCTAAATTTAATTTTAACATTTTATTATGATTAATCATTTACTTAAACGGGCATGCATGGCCGTCGTCATGTTTATGTCTATCACTGTTGGAGTTGTTGCTAATGATGAACCAACAGTTACATGTACTTCTATCGAGGGTACAAAGGGATTCCAAAATGAAGGTATAGAAAATCTTTTTGATGGTAAAACGTCGACGAAGTGGTGTTGTGGTATTAGTTCAAATAATACTGCTTATGTCATTTTTCAGACATCAGAACCAGTGATTCTTACAGGTTATGTTTTTACTACTGCTAATGACAACAGCAAGGAAAAAGGACGTAATCCAAAGAATTGGACTATCAGTGGTAGTAACCAAAATGGTGATTGGAAAACGCTTGTCACAGTGACCAACGACGACAAGATGGAGGATGTGAACTTTACCCCGTATGAATTCAGTGTTCCAAACAATGCGACTATGTATTCATATTATAAGGTTGAGATAACTGCGACGAAGGGTTCTAATGTACTCCAATTGTCGGAGATGAGTCTCAGCTACAAGGTGTGTGATCATAAGAATTCTAATGGTGAATCTGCTATTACAACCAATGATATCGCAGCAACCTGTACATCGACGGCATACAAGGAAGATGTGTGTGATATATGTGGTCTGGTTGTTGATAAGCATGACTACAAAGAAGAGTATGCTGCCCATGACTATCAAAACGGTATATGCAGCGTCTGTGGTCTAGAGTATGTGGAAGTGCCAACAGTAAAGGGTGGTTATTATCAGATAAACAATGTTGCAAAATTGAGATGGTTCGTCAATATGTGTGACGGCAAGGTCGTTGCTGAAGGAGCCAAGAAAGCTCAGTTGACGGCTGATATTACTATTGCAGAAAATCAAAAATGGACTGGTATAGCAACCTTCGATGGTGAAATTGATGGTCAAGGATACAGTATTTCGGGTCTTAAGGATGCTCCATTGGTAATTGTCAACAATGGCTTGATTAAGAATATCAATCTGAAAGAGGTTAACTTGTCATCCGCTCAGTTGCAATATATAGGCGCGGTATGCAGTCAGAATAATGGAGAGATTAGCGGTTGTTCCGTTGGGGGTGTTGTTGGATCTTCTTCTTATGGTCAATACGTTGGTGGTATTTGTGGATTTATGAATTCGACAAGAGCTACTATTAAGCAATGTGTCAACTCTGCAAACGTCATCTCTAAAAGTTATTCTGGTGGCATCTGTGGATCTCTTAGAAATGGAGTTGTTGAGGCTTGTATTAATAAAGGGAAGGTTACTTCCTCGTATATGTCTTGTGGTATTGTAGGAGAACTTCGTCCTGGTGTGTATCGTGAGATAAAGTCATGCCTCTCCTTGGGAAAACTTGATGGAGATGTCGAACGACCAATTAGCAACCTAGCTTATTCAAGTGGTGGTGTAATGGGTCAGATTTTGTTCTCTGAGGCGCCTGTTGTCTCTGAGGCGCCTGTTGTCTCTGAGGCGGCGCCTGTTGCCCCTGATGATTACTCTCAGGCTCCAATGATGTCATCGTCGAGCTCATCATTGATGTCTGCATTGAAGTCTCTCTTTATTGGTGACGAGAATGAAACAGCCAACAAGTCTCTGGAGTCTTCTGACGAGTTTTTTGTTCCATCGTCTCCTGCCCCTACAGAATCGGATGACCTCCCATCAGCATCAGTTTCAGAGGCTCCGAAGGCGACTTATGGACAGACTAATGCTGTTAACTGCTACTATTCTGAATCTATCTATTCATCGACAGATAGTTACGGCACGATGGTAACAGATGAAGAATTGAAATCGGGCAAGGTGGCATATCTGCTACAGACTGCATACGATGAGGATAATGATTTGGTGTGGGGACAGACCATTGGTACTGACGCAGAACCTGTTCTTACTGCTGACAACGATAAGCGTGTGACGCATCTCATTATTTCGGGCGAGATAGTCTCTGATTCGTATGTCAACAGTTATGTTCTTGATCCACAATACAAGTATGCATGGAATGGTACTCTTGAATGGAATGGTGAACTTTATGGCGGCGAAATGAAGGTGACTGCCTATAAGGGAGCGCTTACGAAGATAGGTGGTGGAGCTGCAACATGTTTAGCAACAGCGTATGACGTATATACAACGACTACCGGAGAAGAGGTGTTCCAGTCTGTTGGTTTGCCTGAGAAACATGACTTCGTTGATGGAGTATGTACGAAATGTGGAAAGAGACACGAAAGTTCCTTGTTGAGTGCGCTCTATAATGATGAAACGTTTGTTAGTAAAGCAGCATCTATACAGTATTTCTCTTTGCAGTTCATTGTTCCTAAGGTGATGTTGCCTCAAGAAAAAACATCTATATCGTCATTGTCGATGATAATCTCTGTGTCAAAAGATGTTACAGCAAATGTTAAACTTTATGCTGGCAATAGTGATAAATCATCGTTTTCTAATAGTTTTGAACGTGGCGTTGGCGAAAGCCAAGTGTCAAAGTTGTATGAGCATGACGATGTGGCAATAAAGAATAATGACATGACTACGTTTGTGTTTGACACTCCGTTTGAATATGATGGAGAGAGCAATGTTGTTGTTGTGTTGTCTGTATCTTTGAGCCAACCAGTTGATTATATCAACGTTGTCGGCCATTACGTGGGTGAAATATCAAGTATATTAAAGAGAGGTTTGGATGAGTCTAAGTCCAAATTTACTAATAGTAATTATGACAGTTGGGCTTCAATAATGCCTTCATTCGTGCTATATACAGATGCTCATGTGATAAAGTCTGTTGAGGCTAAAGAGGCAACTGCTACAAGTCCAGGTAACATAGCCGGTTATGAGTGTAAGCTTTCTGGTAAGCACTATAGTGATCCTGAAGGTCTCAATGAGATAGCTGATGAAGATTGGTATATCCAAAAGGCAACTGCTATTGAGTCTGGTGATGCTGATGCTGATGTAGAAGAGCAAGTGATAGCTATCTATGATCTTATGGGTCGCATTGTGTCTACGACTGATGTGCAGTCGCTTTCGCGAGGTGTCTACATTGTTAAGACCAACCGTGGCTCAAGGAAAATTTCAGTAAAATAACCTTTTTCGTAAGGTAGATATATAAAAATGCCTGCTCTGTGTGTAATTTACAGAGCAGGCATTATATTTGCAAATATTATGGATAGAAGGAGAATGATAGAGATCGAGATGACTTCGCTGCTGATAGTGGCGGGAGTGGTGCTCCACATTTATATGCTTCATCTGGATGTGTTAACACATGGCGATTTTGACAACTTCCTCTATCAGTGGATGGGTTATATGGAGCGAAAAGGTATGACGGTTTTTGAAACCCAGTTTTCTGACTATACACCGCCTTACCTCTATGCTCTGAATGCCATAGTACAGCTTGAGTTGCCATGGCACATGTCCGTTAAGGCTTTATCGGGTCTTTTCGACTATATGTGCGCTTTTGCGGTGGGAATGATTTGTCGTGAACAGGGAGTGAAAAACGGTGTGTTGTGGGGCTTCGCTATTGTTCCGTTGTTGCCTACTGTGCTTTCCAATAGTATGTGGCTTGCCCAGTGTGACGCCATATATACTAGTTTTGTGCTATGGGCGATATATTTTGCCATCAAAGAGCGTAAGTGGTTGTCGATGTTGATGCTTGGAGTAGCAATATCTATTAAGTTGCAGACCATACTAGTTGCGCCATTCTTCTTTGTGCTTCTGATGCAGCGCCGTTTCAAGGTTTGGCATTTTCTTGTGTTGCCTGCTGTTTATATAGCGTTAATTGTGCCCGCATGGCTGTCGGGAGGCAACATGATGGAGTTGCTGACAACTTATTTGCATCAGGCTTCGGAATATACTGCTTTGCAACTCTGCTTCCCCAATATTTATCTGCTTGTTGACGAAGGTAGCGCATTGGTGCCTACAATACGTTTTGTGGGTATAATTGCTGTGGCAACACTATCGCTGTTGTCCGGTTGGTTGTTGCGGAAGAAGGAATGGCCTGTTGATGTCTATACTTTTATGGCTTTGACAAGTATTGTGCTAGTCTCGTTTATATTACCTGGAATGCACGAGAGGTATATGTATTCGGCCGACGTGCTTGCTGTGTGTTGTGCCATAATCAATTGGCGATATATAGCACCAGCTGTGGGAATAGAGTTGGTGTCACTCATAGCCTATGGGTTGTATGTCTTCCGAGGAAGTGGCACAATGAGCTATGTTGGATTAGGTATATTTGTCGTTACGATAGTTGTTCTTGTCATTGCCAATAAGAATACGCTAGATAGAATATGCAGTAAAAAGATTAAATAACAATTAGCCATACAGTCAAAATGGAAACACTATCCATAGTTGTCCCGTGCTATAATGAAGAGGCTATGATAGCCAAACTCGTTATGCATCTTGATGGGCTTATTAGCAATCTGATAGCAGAGGGACTTGTAGGAGATGAGAGTCATATCGTGCTAGTAGATGATGGGTCGACCGATCAGACTTGGCCACTCATCTGCAGCTGTCGCAACAATTATACTCGTGTTAATGGTGTTAAGCTCTCGGGCAACGTCGGTCATCAGAATGCTTTGATGGCAGGTCTTACAGTCGCTAAGGAAACGTCAGATATCATTGTCAGTATTGATGCTGATCTACAAGACGACACTTCTGTGGTCGCTGATATGATAAGACTCAGTCGGCAAGGAAATGACGTGGTATATGGAGTAAGGAAAGATAGGTCGACCGACAGTATGGCTAAGCGTCTGACTGCACAGATGTTTTACAAGATGATGAAGATGATGGGTGTACGGACGGTCTATAACCATGCAGACTATAGGCTCATGACTAAAAAAGCGGTAGAGTATCTCTGTGAGTTTAACGAGCGAAATCTCTATCTTAGAGGATTAGTTCCACTTCTTGGATGTCAGTCGGCTATTGTGGAATATAAACGTGAAGAGCGCCTTGAAGGTAAGTCGAAGTATTCGCTACACAAGATGCTTAATTTGGCAATGAATGGTGTGACTTCATTCTCTGATGTACCTGTGCATGTTGTTTTGTGGCTTGGTGTTGCATTTCTGATTGTTGCTTTTGTGATATTTGTCTACGTTATGGTGTCCTATTTTAAGCATAGTGTGGTGCCTGGTTGGAGCTCATTGATGCTTTCTTTGTGGTTTTGTTCGGGTTGTGTGCTCACTTCGCTGGGTGTCATAGGTGAGTATATAGGCAAGATATATGTTGAAGTGAAAGGCCGTCCACGATATAGGATAGAGAAGAAAAATGGAGACAAGGTTGGTGATTAATGAAGCCTCGTAAATATGAACCCCGGTTCACTTATTGAAATCGGGCGTTTGTCGAGAAAATATGTCTATTCCTCGATTTTATTTGGAGAGCAATGTTATATGTCCTAATTTTGTGATGTATAAAAGCGATTATGAAACATTTATTATTATACCTATTTGTCATTCTATCTGCAGTGCAGATGATGGCGCAGACTTATACCGTCAGCGGTACGGTTATCGATAGCAAGACATCGCAGCCGATGCCTGGTGCGATGGCGACAGCTACTCAAGAGGGCCAGGCTCCAAAGGGTACAACAACTGATGAGAACGGTAAGTTCTCTTTCAGCGTCAAGGCCGGCTCCTATGCTGTCAAGGTCTCTTTCCTCGGCTATCTCCCTTATGAGAAGACTTTCGAAATCAACAAAGACCTTAAGCTCGGTACTATTAAACTCTCTATCGAGGATAAGGAACTCGATGAGGTTAAGGCTGTCGGCATCCTTCAGCGACAGGAGCAGAGAGGTGATACTACTGTCTTCAATGCTGCCGCTTTCAAGGTTAATCCTGATGCCACTACTGAGGACCTCCTCAAGAAGATGCCTGGTATGCAGGTCAGCGGAGGCTCTGTTAAGTCTGGTGGCGAGACAGTCAAGAAGGTCCTCGTCGACGGTAAGGAATATTTCGGCGATGATCCAATGGCTGCTCTTCGCAATATACAGGCCGATATGGTAAGCAAGATTGAGGTCTACGACCGACAGAGCGACCAGAGCGAATTCACCGGTTTCTCTGATGGTAACGAAGAGCGTACTATCAATATTATGACTAAGATGGGTATCACTAGCGGCTATTTCGGACGTCTCTACGGAGGCTACGGTACCGACGACCGCTACGAACTCGGTGGTAATATCAACTACTTCCGTGGCGACCATCGCTTCAGTGTCATCGGTATGCTCAATAATGTCAACCAGCAGAATTTCTCTTTCGACGATGTTACTGGCGCTATGGCCAATGGTGGTGGCGGACGTGGCATGTTCAATATGGGACAGAGCGGTAAGAACAAGACAGGTTCTATCGGCCTCAACTATACTCTCGAGAAAGAGAAGAAGATAAAGATTGAGACTAGCTATTTCTACAATTATAATAAGAATTCTAACGAGACTAAGAACCGTCAGGACTATTTCATCGATGAGAAGAAGGAGAACGATTCTCTCCGTGTCTATAATAGTGAGTCCGATTCCGAGGGTAAAAACTACAACCACCGAGTTAACCTTAGATTGACATGGACGATTAACGACCGCAATAGTATCATCTTCTCACCACGAATCAGCTGGCAGGATAATGAGCAGAACCGTGCTACTCTCGGTCAGGATAATTACAACGACAATCTCTATCTTGTCTCATATCAGGGCAGCAACGGCTCTACTACCGGTCTCAACGGTGGCGGTAACCTCATGTGGCGCCACAAGATGAATAAGGATAGAAGAACTATCTCTATCAATTTCGGATCTAATGTCTCTACTAACAATAACGACAGCAAGTCATATAATATAGATGACTATGCCTACAGCGATGAAAAGAGCCGCCGCACTTCTCAGAATACTGAAAACGAAAGCAGCAATGTTCGTGTTAATGCTTCCGCTAATTACACTGAGCCTATCGGCGATATCATGGCTCTTCAGATCAACTACAGCCCTTCATATACTCGCAGCAAGGGTGATAAGGTTGTAGGTGCCGACACTATGTCCATCACTACTCTTACTGACAAATGGTGGCTTAGCCCTATCAATGAAGGCTCTGTTAAACACGACTATGAGTTCTCTTCTGTCCTGAGTAATAAGAAAACGACTGAATACTGGCAGCACAGAGCTGGTTTGGGTCTGAATATCTTTAAGGGCAAGGAGTTCAATGCTACTGTCGGACTCGATTTCCAGCAGTCTCGTCTCACCGGCAGCCAGGAGTATCCTATACAGTTCGAAACTGACAAGTCATACTCTAGTCTTATGCCATCGGCTATGATCCGCTTTCAGAAGGGACGTGCAATGAATATGCGACTCAACTACCGTACAAGCACTAACGCTCCGTCTATCTCCAACCTCCAGAAGGTTGTCGACGTCAGCAACAGCCGTACTTATCGTGGCGGTAACGAGAACCTCAACCAGTCTTACACTCACAACATCATGATGTTCCTCGCCAAGAACAATGTTGAGACGTCTAGAGCTATCTTCATGATGATGAACTTCAGTTCTACTCGCGACTATATCGCTCAGTCCTCTCTCATCTCGTCTAACGATACGGTGATTGATATGGGTATCCTCCTCCCTCGATTCGTCGAATATACCAAGCCTGTCAATATGAATGGCTACTGGTCGGGTCGAGTCAACCTTACTCTTTCGTCTCCTGTGACTTGGCTCGGTTCTAATGTCAATCTTAATCTTGGTACAAGTCTCTCTAGTGTCCCTTCACTCTACAATGGAAAGAAGATTAAGAGCGATACATACAATTTCAATGGTGGACTTACTATTGGTAGCTCTTTCAGCGAAAATGTCGACTTCACGGTCTCTTACGACGGCGGCTACAATGTCGTGAAGAGTACAAGCACTACTGCTAGCAACTACAACTACTACAATCATAGCATAGGTTGCGATCTTACATGCTACATCGCCAACCGTTTCACGTTCAGCAATCATATCGCTCATCAGTATACTACTGGTATGGGTAAGGACTATGATAAGAACTATCTCGATTGGAATGCTTCCGTTGGCTGCAAGTTCTTCCAGGATCGTCGCGCCGAACTTAAGTTGAGGGTCAACGATATCCTTGATAATTCACAGAGCGTAAGCCGACAGATTCAAACTTCTTACGTGCAGACTACAGAAACTGACGTACTCCGTCGCTACGCGATGCTTACGTTCACATATAAGATTAAGCCAAAGAGCCAGCAGCAACAGATGGAGAAGAGCGGCTTCGGTGGCTTCGGCGGTGGCCGACCTCCTATGGGACCTCCTCCTCCTGACGCCGGTCGTGGCGGACGAATGTTTTAGAGTTTTGTTTGAGGACGGCTCGTTGGCAGTTGCTTGCCAACGGGCTGTCACCATTTTATGGAGTTGACTAAACTTTCATTTGAAACTAAATGCCTCTTTTGATACAAATTTGTTATCTTTGGATTCTCATACAATATGTGTCGCTGTTGATTCGTATTGATGAATAAGGAATGACATTATATAATGGAAAATAATAGGAAATTACAAATTGACGAAATGGGACGCAAGACTGTTCTGGAGTTCAAGCAGTCTGAGAAAACCCCTATTGTTGTCGTCTTGGATAACATCAGAAGCCTCAATAATGTCGGCTCGGTGTTCCGTACTTGCGATGCTATGCTGATCGATAAACTGGTGCTTTGTGGCATTACTGCCTGTCCACCATCGCAAGAGATTCACAAGACCGCTCTCGGCGCCGAAGATTCTGTCGATTGGATATACTACGACGATACTCTCAAGGCTCTTGCCGAACTAAGGCAGCAAGGCTATGTTATTTGCAGTATCGAACAGGCTCACGGCAGTGTTATGCTTCAAGAGTTCCATTTCGATAAGGATAAAAAGTATGCTATCGTCATGGGCAATGAGGTCAAGGGCGTACAACAGGAGGTCGTCGACGCTAGCGATCTCTGCATCGAAATTCCTCAGTATGGCACCAAGCATTCTTTTAATGTCTCAGTCACTACCGGCATCGTCCTGTGGGAGATGTTTCGTCAGTGGAAGTTTGGAGAATAAAAAGAAAACTTTTACTTTTGTGCACTTTTAACAACAGAGAAATAATTCATCACTATGGCAGGACAATTATACATCTATAATACGCTCGCACGTATCAAGCAGCCGTTTAAGCCTATTACTGAAGGTCGAGCTGGCATGTATGTATGCGGACCAACTGTTTATGGCGACGCACATCTCGGACACGCTCGCCCAGCTATCACTTTCGATATCCTCTACCGTACTCTGATGCACCTCGGATTCAAGGTACGCTATGTCAGAAATATTACCGATGTCGGACACCTCGAACATGATGCCGATGAAGGTGAGGATAAGATCGCTAAAAAGGCTCGCCTCGAACAACTTGAGCCTATGGAAGTGGTACAGAACTATACTCTCCGCTACCACGATGCGATGAAGAAGCTCAATGTCCTCCCTCCTACAATCGAACCTCGCGCTTCTGGACATATTATCGAGCAGATCGAGTTCGTTAAGCGTATTCTCGATAATGGGTTTGCATACGAAAGCAACGGCTCTGTCTATTTCGATATCGAGGCGTTCAGCAAGAAGTTCCGTTACGGAAAGCTCTCAGGACGCTCTGTCGACGAAATGCTTTCTACTACACGCGACCTCGACGGACAAGACGAAAAACGCCACACTTGCGATTTCGCGCTCTGGAAGAAGGCTCAGCCTGAACATATCATGCGATGGCCATCTCCTTGGTCAGATGGTTTCCCTGGATGGCATATCGAATGCTCTGCTATGGGCTGCAAATACCTCGGCGAAGAGTTCGATATCCACGGTGGTGGTATGGACCTCGTATTCCCTCATCACGAAAGTGAAATAGCACAGTCAGCTGCCGCTCTCGGTCACGATTCGGTACACTACTGGATGCACAATAATATGATTACCATCAACGGACAGAAGATGGGTAAGTCTCTCGGCAATTTCATAACTCTCGACGAGTTCTTTAATGGCTCACATAAGGATAAGGATGGCGTTGAAATGCTCGATCAGGCTTATAGCCCTATGACTATCCGTTTCTTCATACTTCAGGCTCATTATCGCTCTACTGTCGATTTCTCCAATGAGGCTCTCAAGGCGTCTGAAAAGGGACTCCAGAAGATTACAGAGACATATAGCCGACTTATGAAGCTTAAGGCTTCTGACAAGACTACTGTTGATGTTGCAGGTCTTCGCGATCGTTGCGAGGAGGCACTCCTCGATGACCTTAATACTCCTATCGTCATTTCTCACCTCTTTGATGCTTCAAAGGCTATCAATACTGTTGCCGATGGCAAGGGCGAGATTAGCGTCGCCGACCTCGAGGAACTTAAGTCTGTTTTCAAGCTTTATGTCGAGGATATCCTTGGACTCGTAATTGACGATGCCGCAGGCGACAATAATGACGCCTACAAGAAGGCTGTCGACTTGCTTCTCTCTATCCGTCAGCAGGCTAAGGCTAACAAGGACTGGGCTACAAGCGACAAGATCCGCAATGAAATGGCTGCCATGGGATTTAACGTAAAGGATACTAAAGACGGCTTCGAATGGTCGCTCTGATGATTCATTTTATAAACTGATATAACACCGTAGTTCATGAGAACAAAAGAAGAAATCGTAGCCAACTGGCTGCCTCGCTATACGGGACGACCTGTCGAGGGTTTCCCTAAGTATGTTTTGCTTACCAATTTCATGAACTATGTCGAGATGTTCGCCGAAAAATATGGCGTGCCTGTCATTAAGAGCAATATGCCTAATGCCGCTACTGACGATGTCATTATCATCAATTTCGGCATGGGCAGCCCTAATGCGGCCACAGTCATGGATCTCCTCACTGCCGCTCAGCCTAAGGCTGTCCTTTTCCTTGGTAAGTGTGGCGGACTCAAGCCTAAAAACGAAATAGGCGATTTCATCCTTCCTCTTGCTGGTGTGCGTGGCGAGGGTACGTCAAACGACTATTTTCCTCCCGAGGTGCCTGCTCTCCCGGCCTTCTCTCTCCAGAGAGCAGTGTCGTCGGCTGTCAGGGATTTCGGCTTCGACTACTGGACCGGTGCTGTATATACAACCAACCGACGTGTATGGGAATACGATGATAATTTTAAGCGCTACCTCGAAGAAATTAGGGTGATGGCTATCGATATGGAAACTGCAACACTCTTTACTGTCGGATTCCATAACGAACTGCCTACAGGCGCTCTCCTGCTTGTCAGCGACCAGCCTATGATTCCCGAAGGTGTCAAGACTGCCGAAAGCGACAAGAAGGTTACGGCCAATTTCGCTAAGACTCATCTAGAAATTGGTATCGCAGCTCTCCGCGAAATAGCTTTAAAGGGCAATTCTGTCAAGCACCTGAAATTCTGATTCGCCATGGCTAAGACTACCGATAAGGATAAATGGAAGACTATCCTCAAGGAGATGAAGGAGGGGCATTTCTGTCCTGTCTATCTCTTTCATGGTGTTGAACCATATTTTATCGATGTCTTGTCCAATTATATCGAAAAGAATGCTATAGCTGAGTCGCAGCGCGATTTCAACCAGACTGTCTATTATGGCAAGGATGCTAAGGTTCGTGATATTATTCTCGAGGCCAACCAGTATCCGATGATGTCCGACCGACGTCTTGTGATGATTAAGGAGGCGCAGGAACTTAATAAGGCTTCCAATCAGGGCGGCGATAAGGACCATTTCGCTGATTTTGCCACTTATGCCGAACACCACATGGATACTACCATTTTGGTGATATGCTATAAGTATGATGCTATAAAGAAAACTGCCAAACTCTATAAGGCTATCGAAAAACTCGAGTCAGAGGGTAAGGCTCGCATCATGGAATCGCCTGCCGTCTATGAGAATGCTGTTGTTCAGTGGGTTCAGGATTTTGCCACCGAGCGCCACTTGTCTATGGCTCCCGACGCTGTCTCTATGATGGCTGAGCTTGTCGGAACTAATCTTGCTAATCTCTCTTCTGAGATGGACAAACTCAAGCAGGTGGCCGATAATGCCAATGTCTCTACGGTTTCGCTCGATATTGTGGTGAAGAATATTGGCTCAAGTAATGCCTATGACAACTATATGTTGCGTAATGCTATATTAGCCAGGAATGTGGCTAAGGTTAACCGTATTGTCAAGACTTTCAGTAAAAATGACAAGGAGAATCCTATTCAGGTCATTATAAAGGTGCTCTTCGATGCTTTCCAAAAGGTCTTTGCCTATCACTATCTGCCAGATAAACGTAGCATGGTTGCCGCTCCTGCCCTTGGCATGTCTCCATGGATGCTTCAACCAATCGAGATGGGCGCTTCCAACTATAATGCACGCAAATGCCTTGCTGTCATCGATTTGCTTAGGGAGTACGATATGAAGTCAAAGGGTTTTAACTATCCTTCCGTCGCACCATCCGAACTGCTCAAGGAGGTGGTTTTCCGAATTATGAATTGACGGCTTTGTTGCCCATTGGGAGAAAATGGCCGCCACTTTTAAATAATTTACCACCGACTAACGTTTATATGATAAAAAAACGTATCTTTGTGCCGCGTTTCGCTACGTGGGGTGATAACATGCGTTTCAAAACGTGGCATGACTATGAGGTCTTGTCGAATTTAATGATTATCTAAAGATTATATATGAAGAAGACATTAATCGCTTTCGCATCTGCGATTGTAATGATGGCAGCTTCTGCTTGCCAGAATCAGAAGAATGAAACTGTTGCTTGCGCTTCAGAAGGTGAATGTGCTGGATTGGGTATCGCCTATGTTAACACCGATTCACTCCTTTTCCATTACGATTATGCAGTTAAGTTGAGCGACGAGCTCGCTAGCAAGAGCGAGGCTTCACGCGCTGATTTCAACCAGAAGGCTCGCGTGTTCCAGCAGGATGCTGCTGAATTCCAGAGAAAGGTTCAGAACAACGGTTTCATCAGCCAGGACCGTTACGAGAAGGAAGGTTTGCGTCTCCAGAAGGCTCAGCAGGATTTGCAGGAGCTTGAGGCTCGTCTCAGCAACGATCTCGCTAAGGAACAGGCTAGAATGAGCCAGGAACTCAACGATACCTTGACTAAGGTGCTCAACGAATTCGCTGACGGACGTTATAAGATTATCCTCAACACTAATATGCTCAACAATGCTGTTCTCTATAGTGCACCAGGCGTTGACGTTACTGATCAGGTTGTCGATATTCTCAACAAGCGTTTCGCTGCTAAGAAGTAAATTTTTGTACTAATTATATTCCGAGTGACTACACGTTTTTGTGTGGTCACTTTTTTTTGTCTGTGTGCTTCCATTTGTAAAAAACATTTATTAACTTTGGATACTAACATCGACTAAATATACGACTATGGCAAAACGTAAGGCAGATCCGGAAGAAAAGAAAAACCGTCTATCGACGGCTATCAGAGAAGTTCTGACCCAGCATCAGGGCGAAAGCTTCAATTATAAGCAGATAACAGAAATGATTGGCCTCAAGAGCAAGGATGACCGACTCGACGTGCAAGATATGTTGTTCGAATTGGCAGACCTTGGTGTAATCAAGGAGGGAGTTGCTGGTAAGTATTGCATTCCTGGCAAGGAAACTACCGACGGTGCGCCTATTGTCGTTGGTGTTGTCGATATGTCGGCTAGTGGTTTCGCCTATGTCATCGCTGACGACAAGGAACAATATCCAGATGATATCTTCGTCCCTGCCAATGCTCTGAATACTGCTCTCGACGATGATAAGGTCGAGGTTGCCATAATAAAGAAAAGAAAAGGTCGTGCTCCAGAAGGCAAGATCGTCAAAATTATAGAGAGAAAACGCGAACAGTTTGTCGGTATCCTCGAGTATCAGCCTGATGGATGTGCTTTCGTTCGTATGGATTCACGTACTCTCGGTGGAAAGGATATCTATATCCCTTCAGAACGTGTCCCACACGATGCCAATTATAAGAAGGTTGTGGCTAAGATTGTTGACTGGCCTAGTACTGCTAAAAGCCCGTTTGGTGAAATAATTGACGTGCTCGGTGAGGCTGGTGACAACCAGACTGAGATGCATGCAATTCTCGCTGAGTTCGGTTTGCCATACGGCTATCCTGATGAAGTCGCTAAGGAGGCTGAGAAGATTGATCCGGGTATTACTCCTGCCGAAATAGCTAAGCGTCTTGATATGCGCGATGTCGTCACTTTTACTATCGACCCTCGCGATGCCAAGGACTTTGATGATGCTCTCTCTATTCGCAAACTCGATTCCGGTAATTGGGAGGTTGGTGTCCATATCGCCGATGTTACACACTATGTTCAGCCTCACTCGATTATTGATGAGGAAGGTTATAAGCGTGCTACTTCTGTCTATCTTGTCGATCGCACCATCCCTATGCTGCCTGAACGCCTTTCAAATTTCTTGTGTTCTTTGCGTCAGGATGAAGAGAAGCTGACCTATTCTGTTGTCTTTATTCTCAACGATAATGCCGAGATTCTTGGATCTAAGATTAGCAAGACGGTTATTAAGTCTAACCGACGTTTCACATACGAGGAGGCTCAGGCCCTAATCGAAGCACAAAGTGATGAGGAGGCGAAGTCACTACCTGGATATGAGTACAGAAATGAGGTGCTCAAACTCAACGAACTTGCACAGATTATCCGTAAGCGTCGTTTCGATGAAGGCGCTATCGGTTTTGAAAGGGTAGAGCCTCGCTTCGAAATCGATGAGACCGGCAAGCCTATTAGTGTGTACTTCAAGGAGGCAAAGGAGGCCAATAAGCTTATCGAGGAGTTCATGCTCTTGGCTAATAAGAAGGTGGCCGAGTGTATCGGCAAGGACGAGATTAATGTGAGTGGCAAAAAGCGTACTCCAAAGACTTTCGTTTACCGTGTACACGATCAGCCTAATGAGGAAAAGTATAATAAGTTCGCTACGTTCGTTAAGCGTTTCGGTTACGAGGCTCAGCCTAAGAAGGGTGAGGAGATCAACGATGCTGTCAATCGTATCCTCAAGGAGGTTAAAGGTAGAGGTGAACAGAATATGGTTGAGACTTTGGCGGTTAGGACGATGGCTAAAGCTTGCTATACAACTAAGAATATCGGACACTATGGTCTTGCGTTCGATTTCTATACACACTTCACTTCGCCTATACGACGTTATCCTGATATGATGGTTCACCGTCTCCTTCATAGCTATCTCAATGGTGGCAAGAGCGCCAATACCGAAGCTTATGAGGATTTCTGTAAGCATTGTTCTGAGCAGGAGATTCTTGCATCTGATGCCGAAAGAGCTTCTATTAAGTATAAGCAGGTCGAGTTCCTTATCGATCACATTGGCGAAGACTACGAGGCTACTATTTCAGGTGTTACCGAATGGGGTATCTATGCTGAGATTGATGAGAATAAGTGCGAGGGTATGATTCCTCTCCGTGATCTTGAAGATGATACATATTATTTCGATGAAGACAACTATTGCGCGGTCGGTCGAAATACCAATAGAAAGTATCAACTTGGCGATAAGATAAAGATTCGCATCGCCAATGCAAATCTTGAGAAGAAACAACTCGACTTCACTATCGCTGGTTCGCCTCTCAAAGATATTGAGATTCAGAATCAGAAACTGAAGGAGGCAGGCAAGCGTCCTGGTATCGCTGTCGGAGCCTCTTCACATGATAAACTCAAGCAGGCTAAGTCTTCGATGAAGACCAAGGCTAGTGGTAAGCCACCTAAGAAGGTGCTTAAGAAGGCTAAGAAGGAGAGCAAGAAAAAGGGCAAAAAGAAGAAATAATTAAAGATGCCAAAATCGACAGAAGATAACTCCCTGATGGGACAATATAGCAGTATCAAGGCAAAACATCCTGATGCAATACTGCTTTTTAGAGTGGGCGATTTTTATGAGACGTTCGGACAGGATGCCATAAAGGCGTCCCAGATACTGGGCATTACACTGACGTCGCGTAACAATGGTTATGCGGCGGCTGTTGAACTTGCTGGTTTCCCCCATCACGCTCTCGAGACATATCTGCCAAAGCTAGTGAGGGCCGGACAACGTGTGGCTGTTTGCGACCAGCTTGAAAACCCCAAGCTGGCCAAGGGTATTGTGAAACGTGGTATTACTGAACTGGTGACTCCAGGTGTTGCCATGGGTGACAATGTGCTCGAGAATAAGGAGAATAATTTTCTTGGGTGCGTACATCTCGACAAAGGATATGCTGGTGTCTCTTTTCTCGATATCTCTACAGGCGAGTTTATGATGGGCGAAGGCTCTTTCGAGTATGTCGATCGTCTTCTGATAACGTTTAAGCCTAAGGAAGTCCTATATGAAAAGGGTAAGCGCCAGGCTTTCGTAGAGGCTTTTGGTAGCAAATGGCTTACATATCCGTTCGACGACTGGGCTTTCGAACCATCTCAGGCTAAGGACAGACTGCTTAGGCAGTTTGAAACTAAGTCGCTGAAGGGTTTTGGCGTCGACCGCCTTGAGATGGCTATTATTGCTGCGGGGGCTATTATGCACTATCTCGATGTTACTCAGCATGAGCATCTCAAGCATATTAGCAAATTAAGTCGTATCGAAGGCGATAGTTATGTCTGGCTCGACCGTTTTACGGTACGCAATCTCGAATTGTTCCCTTCTGGTATTGATGGTACGAAGTCTCTCATTGATGTGATCGACATGACGCAGACTCCTATGGGTGCCCGTATGCTTAAAAGATGGCTCTCGTTGCCTCTCAAGGATAAGGCTACCATTGACCAGCGTCTCGATTCTGTGCAGTCTTTGGCTACTGACGACGATATGAACGGCATGTTCAAGGATCAGCTCGATGAAATGCTTAAGCCAATAGGCGACCTTGAACGTCTTGTAGGTAAGGTCTCCACTTGTCGCATTACTCCTCGTGAGATGCTTCTGCTGAAGCGTACTCTATTTGCTGTGACTCCTCTCAAGAATCTGCTAGCCAATTCTTCGTCAGAACATTTGCGTCGTCTGGCTGAATCGCTCGATGAGTGTATTGAAGCTCGTGAGCGTATTGATCGAGAAATCTCTTCCGACCCACCAGTCGCTATCGCTAAAGGTGGTGCTATTGCCGAGGGCGTCAATAGTGACCTCGATGAACTCCGACATATTTCTTCTTCGTCAAAGGATTATCTTCAGGCTATGCAGGAACGCCTCATAGACGAGACTGGTATTACAAGTCTCAAGGTGGCTTTCAACAATGTCTTTGGATATTATATAGAGGTTAGAAATACTCATAAAGAAAAGGTTCCTGAAGGATGGATTAGAAAGCAGACTTTGGCAAATGCCGAACGCTATATTACTGAAGAACTTAAGTCGTATGAGGAAAAGATTCTTCATGCAGACGAAAATATCTTGCAACTTGAACAGCAGATATATAATAATCTTTTGCTCTATTTGAGCGGTTGTCTCACTCCAATACAGCGTGATGCGACGATTCTATCTGAAATAGATGTGCTTCTTTCATATCGCAAGTGTGCCGATGCTTATGGCTATTGCAAGCCTACAGTCGACAATGATGATGTGCTTGATATTACCGAAGGACGCCATCCTGTGATTGAAAGACTTCTGCCTGAGGGTGAACCATATATTGCCAATAGTGTTCATCTCGATAGGAGTAATGACCAAATTATTATTATTACTGGTCCAAATATGGCAGGTAAGAGTGCATTACTTCGACAGACTGCCTTGATTGTTCTTATGGCTCAGATTGGTTCATTTGTGCCTGCTGATGCAGCCCGTATAGGCATTGTCGACAAGATATTTACCCGTGTTGGCGCAAGTGATAATATATCTCTTGGTGAATCAACATTCATGGTAGAAATGATGGAAGCATCAAATATACTCAACAATGTGACTCCTAAGAGCCTTGTGCTATTCGATGAACTGGGACGCGGTACAAGTACTTATGATGGTATTTCGCTTGCTTGGTCTATTGTCGAATATCTCCACGACAATAAGAATGCTCAGGCGAAGACACTTTTTGCCACACACTATCACGAACTCAACGAGATGGAGGAGAAATATGACCGTATACATAATTATAATGTGTCAGTCAAGGAGGTTGATGGTAAGGTTATCTTTATGCGTAAACTTGTTCGTGGCGGCAGTGAACATAGTTTTGGTATTCATGTGGCAAAACTTGCGGGCATGCCTAGGGTTGTTGTCGACAGGGCTACCAATATCCTCCATCAACTTGAACAGGCTCATAGTGATAATAGCATCGATGATGTTGATTCTACCTCAAAAACAGGTGGTGCCAAGAAGACTAAAGGCACCAGCACTGGTGGTGGCATACAGATGAGTTTCTTCCAGCTCGATGACCCAGTATTGAGTCAGATACGCGACGAAATAAAGGGTATAGATATCAATAACTTGACACCTCTTGAAGCCCTCAACAAGCTTAATGAAATAAAAAGCCTGATAGGCTTGAAGTGAAACGTTAGAACAAGTCGCGCTTCTTCATGAATACATAGAGTATCAAGCTCGATATTATCGATGCTCCGATAATATATGCCATGGCGAACGGATCATTCTCAAGGTAGTTGATGACGTTCATGCCAAAGAGAGAGGCTATCAGCGTCGGCAACATGAGGATGACGGTTATGCTTGTCAGTTGCTTCATCGTAGTATTGATGTTGTTTGAAATCAGTGATGAATAGCTGTTTGACAAGCTATGGTTGATGTTTCTATATATATTGGTTGTCTCTTCAGCCTGTTTAAGCTCGATTTCAACATCCTCTATGAGCTCTTCGTCACAGATGTCTCGTATCTGTTTCGTATGCACCATACGGTAGAAGAGTACATCATTGCCTTTGAGGGATGTTACGAAATAGACCAATGAGTTGTCTATTCTCTGGAGTTCCATAATCTCCTTGTTTCGTACTGTTTCCTGAAGTTCGTTCTGTACCTGCATCATGTGGATGTTGATGTGCTTTAGGTATTTCAAGAACCATACAGATGTTGATAGCATAAGACGCAATGCCAACTCGTAATGGTTGGCTACGGTAATTTGTTTGCGTATAGAATAGACAATGAAGTCGTCAATGATATCTAACTTGTAGTTGCATACAGTGACAAATACATCATCCTTGATGATGATGCCTAGTGGAACCGTTGTGTAGTCTATTCGGCTTGTAGAGTCTTTCCTGTATGGCACTCGCAGTACGATGAGCTGCCATCCGTCTTCTTCTTCTCGACGTGGTCTCTCGTCGTTATCATCTATATCGGAAAGAAAGCTTTCGGGCACTTCTAGTCCTGAAAGTAGAAAGTTATGCTCCTCCGCAGTCGGACACTCTATACTTGTCCAGCAGTTGGCCTCCCACTTGTCGGTGACTTCAAAACCCTTTGTGTTGATGTAAAATGTAACCATTGCCGTCTTCCTTGTTTAGTGATATTATACTACGTACAAATATATCAGTGCAAAGATAGTGCTTTTTGCTTAAATGAGTACTCCTAAAGCGTAAATAAAGCATGAATGTTGGAGCATATAAAAAAAGAACAATTTTTATAGACAAAAGGACTTGCGTATAAAAATACATTTCATTATCTTTGCAACAACAAATTAAATACGTGGCGTCGTACCCAAGGCGCTACATATAATGATTAGTTTGTTCGTTTGTGAATTGCTGGGACAACGGTCCTGCATAATTGTTGTGTTAAAGGGGTCCGCAAGTTAAAAAACTTGCAGACCTTTTTTTATATTTGCAATATAGAATAATAACGGGTCAATTAATGGTGTCGGAAGAAGATATAATTGAAAGGTTTAAGCGTCACGGTGTAAGACCGACTGCCGTGAGAATTCTTGTGTGGCGGGCGTTGTGCGACTTTGATTTTGCCTTTGCCATGTCTGATGTCGAAAATGTTATACCAACTGTTGATAGAAGTACCATTTTCCGTTCTTTAACTACTTTCCTCGAAAACGACATGCTTCATGCAATAACCGATGGTAGCGGTCAGCAGAAATATTGTTTGTGTCAAGAACTTGATGGATGTACAGCAGAATGTGATCATGTGCATCTTACTTGTATGGTATGTGGACGCACGTTCTGTCTTAAGAACCAACTTATTCCTCCCGTGCAGATACCAGCTGGCTTTCGTGTCAAGCATGTGTCATATATTGTTCAAGGTGTTTGTCCTCATTGTGGACATATTGATGTCGACGGACATCGTCCTGAATGCTGTTGCCATAATGTTGACTGATGGCATGTTTGCAACCTGATTGCAAAATAAAAGTGACAACTTTGCAGCAGTAAAATTTATTTGTCATGGATAGTATTCTTCACATCATCAACGAAATGTCGCCATACCTTCTTCTGGGTTTCTTCTTGGCGGGATTAATGCATTCTTTTGTGCCTGGGCACATTTACAGTAATTATTTGTCACGTCCGACTTTCAGTTCGGTGCTCTATGCTGCACTTTTCGGTATTCCTCTGCCTTTATGTTCGTGTGGTGTCATTCCTACGGCAATGTCATTGAGACGCGAGGGGGCTTCAAAAGGTTCTGCAGTGTCATTTCTTATATCGACACCTCAGACTGGAGTCGATAGTATCGTGGCGACATATTCGCTTATGGGACTTCCTTTTGCTGTTGTTCGTCCAATAGTGGCACTTCTTACGGCACTTATGGGTGGCCAAATGGTCAACTGGTTCGATAATGATAATAAGTCAGCCATAGCTAATGATTGTAATGATGATGGCGGTGAAAGTGATGACGACAACTGTGGCTGTGGTTGCGGATGTGAGAAAGAGGGTAAGGCTATCACCTTCTGGGGCAAGATGAAGGAGGCTCTCGAATATGCTTTTGTTGATATGATGTCGGATATCGGGAAATGGCTCGTTATTGGTTTGGTCGTTGCTGGATTGATAACTGTGTTGGTACCTGATAGTTTCTTCGCTATTTTTGCTGATAATAGTATTCTAAGCATGTTACTGGTTCTTTGTATGGCGGTACCGATGTATTTGTGCGCTACAGGCAGTATTCCTATTGCTGTCGCCTTGATGATGAAGGGACTCACTCCAGGTGCTGGACTTGTACTGCTGATGGCAGGACCGGCTTCGAATCTTGCTTCTATTCTTGTGGTTCGTAAGGTGCTTGGTCGCAAGACTATGTTGATATATTTGGCATCGATTATTGC
Organism: Bacteroidales bacterium; assembly: GCA_024401355.1. Taxonomy (GTDB): domain Bacteria; phylum Bacteroidota; class Bacteroidia; order Bacteroidales; family Marinilabiliaceae; genus W3P20-009. The sequence continues at coordinate 41,580 of JAKSLF010000019.1, forward strand.
CGGTGCTATTGGTTTTGGGCTTGTTATCGACCATCTTTTGCCCCGTGAATGGTTTGTGTCATCACTTACGGCAGCAGCGGAGTGCTGTCACGAGACAACTCCATGGTGGGCGTGGTTATGTACTATAGTTTTGGCCTTGTTGCTTTTCTATGCCTTGGTGTTGAAGAAGTGTCTTCACAATTGTCATGCTGTGTCACATGACAATTGTTGCTGCCATGCTAATAAGGAGGAGGGTGGCTGCTGTTGTCATGAGGAAAAGAAAGAGGATAGCTGTTGTTGTCACGAAGAAAAGGAAGATGGTGGCTGCGGTTGTCACGGAGAAACGTCAGACGATGATTGCTGTTGCTGTCATGGTGAGCAGCATGAGGAAGAAAAGAGCATTACTGTCAAGGTGAAGGGTATGACATGTAATCATTGCCGCATGAATGCCGAAAAGGCTATTGCATCTGTCAAGGGCGTTAAGGCTGTGTCGGTTGACCTCCAGTCAGGCATGGCTCAAGTGACAGGCAATGCCAAAATTGATGATATACGTGATGCTGTCGAATCATTAGGATTCTCGCTTGAAGCATAATAACGTGGGTCCTCAATAATAAATTAAAAGAGGCCGGTTATCCATTGGTAGCCGGTCTCTTTTTCATATATAAAGTTAAAATTAAAGGGCAAGACGATATATCTCCATAGTGGCTTGGGCATCGAGTGGCATGTAGCCCTGCATTATTTCACCTTTGAGTCTGTGGAGACGAGTGTTCATTAGTTCGAGATCAGGATTCTCTATGCCAAGTTGTTTGAAATTAACAGGCATGTTGAGAGTGTTGTGCAGCCATTCTTTTAGCTTTAGGGCCCCTTTGAGTGCATCTTCTTTGACGTTGCCTGAATCGGCAATACCTAATACTCTATGTGCGAGTTGTGCGACCTTATGAGGATTGTGTTCTGATGCGTATTGGAGGAATGCAGGGAAGATAACGGCAAGCCCTGCTCCATGAGTGACGTCATATTCGGCTGAAATTTCATGTTCCATGGCGTGGCTGTTCCAGTCTTCTTGGCGTCCGAGAGAGCATGTGTCGTTATGAGCTATTGTGCCGCACCACATGATGTTGGCTCTAGCTTCGTAGTCGTTGGGATTGGCCATCAGTTTTTCTGATGTCTCCATGATTGCCATGAGCATACCTTCTGCAAGTCGGTCGCCAATCTGTACATCTGTCGTGTTTGACAGGTATCGTTCGAGGATATGAGCCATCATGTCGGTTATTCCGCTTGCGGTCTGCCATGCAGGAAGTGTCATAGTGAGCTCTGGGTTCATTATGGCAAACTTAGGGCGTAGAATCATAGGCTGACGCAATCCTGCCTTCACATGTGTTGTAGTGTTTGTGATGACTGTATTGCCTGAACCTTCGCTGCCTGCTGCAGGAATTGTAAGAACTACACCTACAGGAATTGCCTGTTGGGGTTTCGCCTTACCTATATAGAAATCCCAGAAATCGCCTTCGTAGTAGTAGCCGACTGCGATTGCCTTGGCGGTGTCGATTACCGATCCTCCGCCAATGGCGAGGATTAAGTTGGGCTTGAATGCCTTGGCGAGAGTTATTCCCTCATACACTTTTGTGTCTATAGGATTAGGTTGTACACCTTTAAGTTCTATGATAGGGAGCCCTGCGGCGTCGAGTGATGCAGATACCTTGTCAAGAAGTCCTGATTTGATGATGCTGCCACCACCATATACAATCATTATTCTTTGTGCCCCATATTTGAGACACATGTCACCGACTTGTTGTTCTGTTCCGCGTCCAAAGACAAATTCTGTAGGGCTATAAAAAGTGAAGTTGTTCATATTAGAAATATAATCTATATAGCAAAGATACTAAAAATGGGGCAAAGAAAAAAAGCTTGTAGTGACGAAAAAAGAAGACGCCAGTCAAATTTTGTTTGACTGGCGCCTCCCTTACGGGATGTTATGATCGATTAATACGTTTGTTCGATATTCCACACGAATGCGCGAACTCCGTTTTCCTTGTTGATGTTGTCGAGTTTTTCGACATACTTAAGGATGAGTGGCACCATGTCATCTTCGACGATAGTAAGAATCGAAGTGTTCATTTCTGGCCATGCGTGTGATCCCATACGAGGCTCGCCTCCGTTAGTACCTTGTCCGTAGACAAGAGGGAACTGTGTGAAGCCGGTGATACGAAGTTGTTCAAACATGAACTTCACACGGTCGGTCAGAGCCTGGTTATATACAACGAATACTGCTTTCACGATGATAAAGTTTAATGTTGTTATTATTACTTTATTCTCTTGCTTTCTGGAAGGTCTCTTTCTGGGTCGAAATCATCCATGAAGTGGTATGACTTCTTCTCGTCAACGCCCTTCTTTCGGTTACCTCTCTTGTTCGTTGCAGCGTATGTTGCAGGTACGATAAGCATGGTGATGATTGTAGAGAATACCATACCACCGATAACCGAGATACCCATAGGTCGCCAAGTCTCAGCACCCTCGCTGTGGTCTACTGCCATAGGAAGCATACCGAGCATTGTGGTGAATGAAGTCATAAGCACAGGGCGAAGACGGCTACGACAAGAGAGTGCAATTGCCTCAGTAAGTTCGTATCCACGTTCACGCATAAGGTTGATGTAGTCGATGAGCACGATACCATTCTTGGTAACGATACCGATAAGCATGACAGCACCAAGAGCTGCCACTACTGAGAGGGCTGAGTCGGTAATCAGAAGAGCCAATACTACACCAGAGAATGCAAATGGAATTGCAAGCATGATTATGAATGGGCTCAAGAATGATTCGAACTCTGCAGCCATTACGATATATACAAGGAGGAGTGCAAGAGCCATGAGGAGGAGCAGAGCCTTGAATGAGTCCTGCTGGTCTTCGTATGTACCACCGACGTATGTGGTGACACCTTCTGGTTTCTGCATGCCGTTAAGCACCTCTTTTGCAGCATCGGCGATATCACCAAGCTTATAGCCGTCGGCAGGAGTTACACTTACCTTGAGGTAACGCTGTTTGCTCTTACGTTCGATAGATGGAGGAGTAAAGCCTTCGCGTATCTCACCAAGTTCGTTGGCACGGACACCCTGACCGTATGCATCGGTGATGATGAAGTTTTCAACGTCAGTAACTGTTGAACGGTACTTCTCTTCGAGTCGTACGATGATGTCATACTCTTCACCTTCCTCTTTGAACTTGCTCTGACGGGCACCGTAGACCTTGTTTCTAAGTGCAGCGCCAACGCCTGATGTTGTCAGACCATGACGGGCAAGTTTCTCAGAGTCGAGATATATCTGAAGTTCGGCCTTATCATCGCCACGGCTGATGAGGATATCCTCGGCGCCTTCAATAGACTTGAGCTGACGTGAAACCTCGAGTGCAAAATTAGTTGTTGCCTGGAAATTGTGTCCTATGATTTCAACATCGACACTATTGCCCGTTGCACCCTGGCTACCTGTAGAAACTGTATATTCAAGAATTTCAGGCATTGTCTTGAGCATCTTACGAACTTCATCGGCTACTTTGAAGACTGACCTGTTTCTGTCCTTGATGTCAACAAGACGACCTCGCATGTTGAATACGTTGCTACCTGTTGTGTTCATCATTGATGCGAATGAAGCAGTCTCCTCTGTACCATAGGAAACGGTAAGAATCTTAAGTTCTGGTACAGCATCACGAATCATAGAGTCAACCTTCAAGGCTATCTCGCGTGTGATTTCTACACGCTGGCCCTGCTGCATCTTCGCATAGACGTTGAATGTGTTCATATCGTTCTGAGGGAAGAACTCGGTAGATATGACGTAGAGAAGAAGCATAGATGCACCGAAGATGAGTGTCATCACAGCTATTGTCATCTTCTTGCGTACGAGCACCCATCTAATGACTTTTTCGTACCATGCATCGAGCTTGTCGAATGTACGGTTGCTCCATGCAAAGAAACTGAACTTACCGTCTTTCTCCTCTTCTGCTGCGTTACGGTTCTTGAGGAACTTTGAGCAGAGCATAGGAGTGAATGAAATGGCGGTGAGAGTAGATGTTGTTACACAGATACAGATGATCCAGCCGAGAGGCTTGAAGAAGATACCCATGATGCCAGGGATGAGGGTCAGAGGGAAGAATACGGCTATAGTCACGAGTGTTGTGACGATAACTGATGTCCACACCTCATTAGTACCATACTTAGCAGCCTCACGAGGACGTGATCCACGCTCAACATGCTTAGTGATGTTTTCCAAAACCACAATAGCATCATCCACTACCATACCGATGGCAATAGAGAGTGACATGAGGGTGATGGTATTAAGTGAACCGTCGACCGCCATGAGGTAGATAAATGCCACGATAAGTGAGATAGGAATAGTCATCGCGATGATGAAAGTAGAACGCCAGCGTCCAAGGAAGATGAACACGACGATGACCACAGAAAGAAGTGCGTAGGCCAATGTGCTTTCGAGGTTGCGGATAGCCTTTGTGATAAAGTCTGATGAGTCGTTGATAACTTCAAACTTGATATCTGCAGGAAGTTCTTTCTTAGCCTCTTCGATGACATCCTTAGCTTCGTTTGCTACGGCAACGGCGTTGGCGTCAGACTGTTTTGTGACGAGGAGGATACCACCCTTACCACGCTGCACTTTCTGTTCGAGAGTGATGTCTCGCAGAGTATCGCGAACTGTAGCGATATCTTTGATTTTGACAGTCTTGCCACCAGCAAGTGCAAGTGAGATATTCTTTATCTGTTCAGACTCTTCAAATTCTCCTTCAACGCGGAGTGAATATTCATCGATACCCACTTTAACGCTACCGGCAGATACGTCCATGTTTTCAGCAAGAATCTTGCCGCTAATGCTCTCGATAGAGAGACCGTAAGCATCGAGTTTGTTAGGGTCAAGGTCGATATAAACCACGCGTTCTGGCAAACCGGCAACCGATGCCGAAGCAACACCGTCAACACGGTTGAGGCTCATGACCACCTTGTCGTCGAGAATCTTGTAGAGACCGCCGAATGACTGTTCTGCTGTTACGGCATATACAAGAATAGGCATCATGCTGGTAGACATACGCATGATTGTTGGACGGTCGACATTGTCTGGCAATGTACGCATAGACTTGTCGACAGCATCACGAACATCATTTGATGCGTTGTCAAGGTTGATACCCCATTCAAATTCAAGAGTGATGACAGAGAGGTTGTCGTATGAAGTTGATGTCATCTCCTTGAGGTCGTCAACAGAGTTGAGCTGGTTTTCCAGCTGCTTTGTAATGTTTTGCTCAATATCTGTTGCGTTGGCACCAGGATAGGTCGTCATCACGGTGATGTATGGCGGATCCATCTTTGGGTACTGGTCAACAGGCAGCTTGATGTATGAGAAGATACCGATAACAACTACGGCCAAGAAAATCATCAAGGTCGATATCGGTTTCTCTACTGCGCTTTCGAAAATACTCATGATACTATTAATTACGAGTTACGAATTACGACTCTTTTTATTATTCAGTAACGATATTTACTTCTGAACCGTCAACAAGTCGAGCCTGTCCGGCGCATACCAGCATGTCTCCCTCGTTAAGGACATCGTCGAGAGCTTTGACCTCAACCTTGTCCTCGTAGCGGTTGAGTACGCTGACAGAAATACGTTTAGCCTTGCCGTCACGGATAACAAAGAGGTAGCGGTCGTTAGAACCCTGAACCTTCAAAACAGAGATTGACTGAACAACAACGGCCTCGGCCTCGCCGACATTGATGTTGATTGTGCCATACATACCTGGTCTGAGAGCTTCATCCTTGTTGTCGAAGAGGAGTTCAACCTGGAAAGTGCGGCTCTGTGGGTTGATGGTAGGGTAGACGATGTTGACTCTGCCTTCGAATGTGCGTCCCTTGTAAACCTCTGATTCGAGCTCTACCTTCATGCCCTTCTTGATTTCGTTGTAGTAGTTCTCAGCAATGGCAACGTATGCCTTCATAGGAGAAATCTGCTCGATAGAGATAATAGAAGGCTTGGTTGCTCCGCCGAAGGCACCGCCTGAATAGAGTTCGCCATCTTCCATGAACTTACCAGTTACAACACCATTGAATGGAGCTACCATACGAGTGTTCTCCTTCAGGTTCTGGAGTGCTGTCTTGGCAACCTCATACTGAGTGACAGCCTTGTCATAATTCTGCTGTGAGATGCTTCCTGTCTCCATAAGCTTTACAGCGCGGTTGTATTCGAGTTCGATATTCTTGAACTGAATCTCCTGCTGCATGTAGCTTGTTGCGTCCATTTCTACAAGAAGCTGTCCCTTGCTGACGCGGTCGCCTACTTCAACATAGATCTTCTTGATACGTGTGCCAGCGAGTGTTGGCGCGAAGTAGACACGTTCGAATGCCTCGAGGTTGGCTGAATAGCTCAACTGGCGGTGAACGGTGCTACTCTTGACAGGTGTCACCCTTACTGGAATTTGGGTGTCTGCCTCTTGAACCTTCTTTTTTGTGCAGCTGCTGCAAACCGCGAGAACTGCAAGTGCCGAAAGGAAAAGTCTTCTTTTCATTATTGTATTTTTTTATTTTGTTTTCTTATTTGTTGTTAGTGTCTATTTTGTATCTGCTGCGGTATTCTTGAGGTGTGCATCCGAATTTGCGTTGGAATGCGATAAAGAAATCGTTGTCAAAGCGGTATCCAATGCTATTGGCAAGATCGACGATTGTGCAGTTGGTTGTAAGCAACTGCTCGATGGCAAAGTCGAGTCGTCGGTCGTTGATGTAAGCATGGAAAGTAGTGCCCTTGCTTGTAAAATATTGTGCAATGAGCGCTGTGCTGCAATTGAGTTCTTCTGCAATATCGCGTGATGTCACGTCGTGCTTGAGGAATGGGTGAGCTGTTCGCATATATTCTTCAAGATGCTTGCCTACCATAAATACATTAGGGTCGGCAGGTGCGTCGTGTCCATATCTTGATGCTCCATTCTCGAGGTCTATCTCGCTTGCCTCCTTCTGTCGGTATACCTGTAGACAGAGATAGAACCAGATGAAGATGATGCAACATCTGTATATCATGGTTGCCACTTCGCTATTGATGAAAGTTGACGAAGACCAGATGACGAGTGCCACAACCATAAGAATTAGCAGAATGGTAAGCCATCTGAGGTCGCGGTTTTCGATATCGCTGTAAGCCTGCTTGAGCGATTTGTTGTATCGGCGCATGTCGCGATATGTCATGATAGCCCAGAAGATGCTTGCAACGATTGTGAACCCAAGTGCTATCTGGCGTACTATTGGGTGCTGCATGGTGAAGTAAGCCACGATGAAGATTATGAACGGAGCATAGATGAATGCTATGTGTAGAGGTCTTAGCACCATGTGCTTGGTCAGCATCACCTCAATAACGGCGATGGTTGCGATGCAGAGAATATCGAAAAGCGTTGCTCCTTCCATGAGGAAGAGGTCGTTGTTACCGAGTGTAGATACAATAATTCTATATACAATAGATATGACATGCAGCAGCATTGTTATTCCAGTCATGCCGAGGAGGTGTTTTTTCCATCGGGTGTTATGTCCTATGAAAAGTGCAGCGAACATGAATGTGGCCATTATGAGAGTAGCTCCCATTGTTTGTCCCATCACGATTGTCGACATGAATTGAATATTGTCCATAGCTATTGTTTTAAATTGATATTAATAGCCGAAACTATTGTAGAGCTTATTAAGTTTAGTGTGTGCCTGCAAGAGTGTCATGATAGCCGAAGCGTAGGAAGTCTCTGCCGAGAGGTAGTTGGTGTTTGCCTGAGTGAGGTCGAGACTAGAGAGGACACCTTGGTTATATTTGTTCTTGTAGTTGTCCAAAACACGACGAGCGACGTCGAGGTTTTCCTTCTGGAGGAGGTATGCGTCAATAGCAGAGTTGAGCTCGTAGCGATACTGCTCGTCGTTCTGCATGAGGTTGTCCTGAAGGAGAGCCATCTGGGTGTCGGTCTTTGCAATTTCGAGTTTTGCCTGCTTAACTCGAGAGTCGCGAGCGAAGCCCTGGAAGATAGGTACGTTGAGTGTGAGTGTACCTAAGTTAGGGAAGCTCATGAATCCACCGGTGATATTTTTGGTGAACTGGTAAGAAGCGGTGAGAGTAGGCACGTATGCCATCTTTTGCATCTTAAGCGAAGCTTCGTTGAGCTGGCGGCTCTTTTCGAGCTGTCGGTATGTTACGTTGTTGTTGATGTCGAAGTTTGACGAGTCGCGTGTTGCTATCGTAGTCTCCGATATCATAGCGTCGAGGCTTTCTGCAGGGGTTATTCTTGTAGTAATAGGCAGACCCATCTGAAGCACGAGGAGACGCTTTGTTACATCGTAATTGCGTTCTGTTGAGATGATAGTGTTTTTGAGCTGTGCTACAGTTACATGGATCTGGTCTACGTCAGTCTGTTCGCAGACGCCAGCAGCAAAAGAGTGTGCTGTGTGCTTCTCGATTTCCTCGAGGTCTTTGAGGTTGCTTGCGAGGATGTCGAGGTTTCTCTTGTAGACGAGGATAGCGTAGTAGGTGTCAGTCACATTAGCCTTGACATCGACTGTTGCACTTTCGTCGGTTGTTTCGTAAATAGAAGCAGCAATGCGTGCTACTTTTACGCCGGCGAGTTGCTGAAGAGCCAATGTGTAAGAGACAGAAGCGGTGAGCTGGAGGTTGTTTTCCATTTTCATGCCGCCTGATGTCTGGTTGTTTGCTGCTTCGACAATCTTGTCGATATCGATGCCTGGGAGAGTCTGAAATACTTTACCCATGCTTTCTAGCATAGCGCCTCCGCCACTTGTGAGCGATCCCATCTTCAGTTCTGCGCCGAAGTAAGTAGTATAGCCGAGTCGGGCACTAGCCTGGGGAAGTCCGGAAGAAATGGCTTCGCGGATTTTCTCCTTGTAGATATCGACGTCGTGCTTTGACGACTGCAGCTGCTTAGAGTAGTTAAGCGCATTTTCTACAGCCTGTTTGAGGCTGAGTTGCATCTCGCCTGTATTCTCCTGTGCCATGGCGGCCATTGAGATGAGAGATGCGAGAGCTACGATGATCTTTTTCATTTATGTTTTGTGTTTTTTTATTATCTATGTGTTGTTGTCCCTGTTGATGTTGCTTGTTATTTCTGGAGTCGTTTTATTTCATCTATTCGTTTGACTCCTTCTGTGGTGCACATACCTCTCAGGTAGTTAATAAAGACGTTGTCGAAAATCTCTTCCATCGAGTATTTTCCGGTGCTGTAGATTTCCTTGATTGTCTGGCTCTGTTCGGTGAAGAGATTAACCATTAGTGTCAGGTTGATGTCAGTTCTGATGAGTCCTTCCTCTTGTCCGCGTTTGATGAGCGAGCCGAGATGCTGCTTGTTGAGTTCTCGCTGTTCGTAGAACTTAGACGAGACACTCGGCTTGTTGGCGCGTGCAATGTCCTGCAGAAAGGCCATGGATAATTTCTTGATGTGCATGATTGTGAGTTCGATATGTTCCATGAAGATCTGTAACACATCTTTGTCGTCGCATGACAGCTTTTGGTGTGCTATGCGTGCATCTTCGGTGCATTTTTCCATGCATCGCATGAGAAGCTCGTCCTTCGATGTGAAGTGTTCGTAGAGTGTTCTCTTGCTGATGCCGAGCTTCTGGGCTACGTCATCCATTGACACAGCCTTTATTCCTCGGTCGAAGAATAGTCTAGTAGATGTTTCGATTATCTTATCATCCATAGTCTTTGGTAACAATTGCATTACAAAGATAACAAAAGAAAACTGAAAACGTTTTAATAGTTTTGAGTTTTAACGATTTTTATGGTTGTTGTACCCCCCATTTGGGGAATTGTATAAAAGTGGTAAAATGTAGTAATTTGCAGAAAAAATAAAAATTATTATGACTAACACAATTAAGAGATTCACAAGCATGCTGTTTGCTGCCGCTTTTGTGGTGTTTACAGGATGCTCAGACGACGATGAAGACGAGTCGTTTAAGGTTACCGTTACATCGGCTGACGAAACAATGGGAATTGTAACAGGTAGCGGTACATTCCCTAAGGATGCCGAGATAATAATTAAAGCTGAGCCAAAGGAAGGCTTCTACTTCTTCAAGTGGGATGACAATAACACAGAGAACCCACGTAAGGTAACAGTAACAAAGAATATAGCATTCATTGCTTCGTTCAAGGAGAAAGGCAACGGTGGCGGCGATGGCACAGGCGACCTCACAGAGCAGCAGAAACTCGAAGGATCGATGAGCGAGAACAAGACATTGAAAGACCTCGGTTTGCCAATCGACTATATCATCGATGGCACTTTCTACGTAGAAGGAAATGCTTGTTTGACCATCGAACCAGGTGTAACAATCGCCTTTACAGGAACTAACGGTATCATCGAAGTGGGCGAAAATGCAGGATTGAAGATGGTCGGGACAGCAGAAAAACCAATCGTATTCCAGGGACCTGTCAACAATCTCAACAAAGGATCATGGGGCTATATCCAATATGCTTCCAACCGTTCCGACAACCAGATGGAGTATGTTGTCTTGAAGAATGGCGGTTCGAATAACGAAAAAGATTCTGGTGTCTTGAGAACCTACGGTGATGGTTCTGTCTCTGTCAAGAACTGTACGATTGACGGCGGACTCGGTTGTGGATTCTCAACAACGTATGGAGGTGCTAAGAACCTAAAGGCATTCGAAAACAACACCATCAAGAATATGGATGGTTAT
>JAKSLF010000002.1 GCA_024401355.1 Bacteroidales bacterium
CAATACCATAGTATGCATTAACCGTTGCACCATCGTTGATAATAAGCTTACCATCGAGATGGAGGTAAGTCTGGAATGTAAGTGTACATCCCTTTCCATTATTATTAGATGCTACGAGAGTAAACGTTTCAGGTATAGTAAGGAATTCACCACCCTCATCACCAAAATAGATGTTATTCTTACCATTAACTGGCTGTAATGACAAATAACCCTTCTGGAAATCGGTGTTCAACTTAGAGCTAGCATTGTTTGTAACAACATAGGCATTAAAATAAACCTTATTGTCACTTTCAGTCTTATCAACAACGAGAGTCGAACCATCGTAGAAACGTATCTCATATCCATCGACAAGCTGATCCACATTGTCAACGAAACACAATCTACCATAGACGTTAAACTTCTTAGTTGTCACATTTGCCTGATCAACATCGCCATAGACATTGACACTGGCATCGGCACTTATTTTAAATGTACCATTATTAACGAGAGTACCATAAGTGTTGAGAGCTCCTCTATTTACATTGAGAGTCCCTGTTGCAGCCGTAATTGTCTGTCCCTTTACCTCTACATATGCATCGGCAGCCGGAGAGATATTAACTGTTGAAGTTGTCGAACCATAAAGAGTTGCTACGACACTACCCTCTTTTGGACCAGCATAGAGATCTGAAGCGATAGTAAGGAACTGGTTGTCACCAACTGTAGCATCAGAAATCTTCACTTTACCAACCAACTGGAGAGAAGGATAAGACTTAATGACGTTGACAGATGGCACTACATATTCAGTAGAGCCAGTATTGACATAGGCAACTGTTGCCTCAGGATTGATGCAGAGGTTAGTGTGGTCGCCATTGATAATAGCAGCCGAAGTACCATTTGTCTCATAGATGAGAGTATGCTCGCCATCGGCAGTATATGTTGTCTTATCATCATTTGCAATAAACTGCTGAGTATACAGACCCGTAGCAGAAGGTTTGACAACAAGAGTACCATTTATAGAGATGAAGCCTGACTTCTGATTAGGGTCATTAACTGTCACAACATGACCTGCCTGAACTACAGCAATATCCTTTAGTCCAGGAACCTTGTTGGCAACAGGAGTACCTGTTGGAGAAGTAGACCAATTGTTACCATCTTCCCAATTACCACTAGCAACTGAATAGAAGATAGTACCAGGAGTTGTGTCATAATTATAGCCTAGAGTAAAATCACCACTATTACGATTGACAGGGTTGAACTTATAATTACCTGCATTTGGTGCATTTTTACTATCTATCACATGAACAGCAATCCAACGAGGAGTTGTCTCTCCTGTAGGAGTACAATATTCATAATAGTTATATAAGTATCGGCTACCTGATTTAAGTCGTCCCACATTCAACGGGCAATAGAAAGTATAGTTGAAAGCAGGGTCAGTTGATGTGCCATCCCACTTTACACGCCAATAGTATTCAGTAGCGTATGATGACTTGTCAGCATTGGACATATCATCAAGAGAAGGATGATACTCATTACATGGTACAATAGTAAGGTAACCATCAACAGCGCTTCTCGGAGCTACAGTCACAGTAGTTTTAAGGAGATTACCATTTTTCTCAGTTGCCATAAAGAACTGACGTTCAGAAGTACCACTGAGAGGCAAAGTAAGACCACCCTGCGCGATACTACTAGTGCAGACAAAAGGATAATTTTCGAACGCCTTATCAATATCAGTAATATTACCAATACCAAAGAATCCTCCTGTTTTAGGAGTAAATGTCAAACCATCAACGCACTTAAGATTGTGTTCGCCAAGGAAGAACTGGCGCTGACTATCGTTATTAGCATCGACAGAAATACGACCCAAAACTACATCAGTCTTAAAGTTAACATCCTGAGTGCCATTATAATCATAGCCATCGTGATAATTCTTGAAATGGAGAGTAATAGCAGACATATCACCATCTGCACCACCCTGGACGACATTCTGTACCTTGAGACCATTGCGCATCGTAACAAAAGCATTAGTCTCACCATCACCTGGAAGAATCTTACCACGAATAGCCTCAAAGTCACCAAAGACGTAGATATCTTTACCATAGAGAGTAACCTTAGCCTTAGAGTCGGACTTAGAAACTGTAATGTTATTCCAGAAAGGACTTGCACTAATAGTAGTCATCTTCTGGTCATTTAGACCTGTAAAAATGAGGTTAGGGAATGTCATTGACGAATATGGCTTAGTATTAGTGAACTCAAAGTTCACACCAAAGGTCATAGGATACTTTCCGCCAGTATTCAACTTATGATTCCCATCCGTAGAACCAAAGTAGAGGTCACCAGCTACATACAGGTTTTCTGGAGTAGCAAACCAAGAGTTTGTCTTTGTCGCATTTGAGTAATTAAAATGACCTACCAAGGCTTCTTCATCATCTCCATCCTCCGATGCAGGAACCCACACTGGATTATAGCCAAGACAAAGAGTACCATTGACATAGAGGCTATGCCCTGAGAAGCCCTTATCTGATGTAAGAGTTGGTGTTCCCCAAAATTCAACCTTACGCGAATTTGTTACTGTTAAGTTGTTGAGCTTGATATTCTCTGGTATGTAGTTTGTAAAAGGCAAATAATTCATATTTTTAAGTTCAGCCTGATCGAAGATGATCGTACCACCCGAAACAAGACCAGAACAATTACGAAGGTTGAGAGTATTGATAGCATGAGGAGTTGTAGTTCCCTCTTCAACATTCTGGAAATAGATACGTCCACCCGACATATTAAACGTACCGCCATTAGCCATATAGAAGATACAACCCTCCTCGCGATAGCTGCCATCGGCATTAGCTACACCACCACGCTGACGAATTGCATTGGTTTTTACTGGATCAATTAAATACGTTTGATTAGCCGAATTACCATTATTTTTATATTTAAAACTAGCTGCAGAAATAGGTGTCCTTCTATCAAAATAGAGAGTACCACCAGTCATTTTGAAGTTAAGTTGACGATCGTGCATACCATAGATGCGAGAAGTATGTATCTCGGAACTTTCACCCTCCATAATAATTTCAGCAGCAGTACTGCATCGATCTACATTAGGGCTATCGTAGAAGATACCTACAGAATGATCTGGCATGATAAGCTTACCGCCATTGGAAACACGGAGCTTGCCACGAAGATCGACAAAACCATAGAAAAATGCTTTGTCATTACCATTTGTTGCAGGGTCTTTTGTATTGTCATAAACATAATCAAGCAAACCAGAACCATATTCATCAGCTACGCCAAGATCTACATAAGCACCATCTATCCACAACTGACCATTCTCTGGAATAAAGAGACCACTCGCACGAGTCTGATCGAAAAAGAAAGCCTCACTAAGTTCACTTGCCAAAGTCCTTTCACGTCTGACAAAAGTATATGCAGTAGGATACGTCTTTAAATTATCAGTAAGACTTTTAACAAACTGAGTTGAAAAATTATACTCAAAATCATTTGCGTAACCATCTTTATCAACAAAAGTTCCGTGCTTAAGAGGAATATCACTTTCTAGATGCATAATATCATAAGTCCTATTACGAACAGTAGGTTCACCATTCCTTGTGCGTGTACTACCCCATGCCTTAATGACAACATTAGGACCAAGATGCATTATACCACTTCTGATGTGATAAGCATAAATCCAATAATCTTCATCAGGACGACCCGCACGAGCAAGACTATAAAGACACTCTGATGTTTCGGGATTGATATATATTTCAGCATTCTCATCCTTCTGACAAACAATCTGACTTGTATATACATGTGCCCCATCTGCTATCTCGAATTTGGCATTCTTAGAACCTGAAAAAACCATATTAACCAAACGATCGACATTACCCATGGTTATTGGCGTAATACGTGCATTCGGATACTTCGAGTAGTTGAACTTATAAGGATCATAGAAATTAATTTCTGCTCCCTTTTGAAGGACAACGTCGCCCTGGAAGTTAATCCAGCTCCAGGTAGGCCAACCAATACCACCTTCACTTGAACGGGCACGCTTTATGAAGGCATCAATGTGCGATGCCTTAAGAGTGGCGTTCTCTTCTAGAAGAACATCTCCACCGACAAAAGCATTAAAGAAGATGTTCATTGCTTCTGGTGATTTACGCCCCGCTGCAGCCATCGCCTTAAAGACAGTTCTCAGCGGACCTGAAGCATTACCATCCTCTGGATTTTTGGCATCATCCCAATTACCATACGTAACACCATCGATTGTTAATTCATAGAGGTCGCGACCCATGATAAGTTCGCCGTTCTTACGAATAGTAAGGTTGTTGTTGATGCGGATATCACCACAAATACGAACATTCTTGGCATAGACATCAAGGTTGCCGAACTCATTAGCAGGGAGTTCACACGACTCGCGGATTACTACAGTACCCTTAGGATAGAATGTATTAAGTTTCTTGCGATATACCTGGAAGTTCTTATTAATGTCATATACATCAAGCTTACCTTCACCAGATACTTCACCAGTAATAACAAGAACGGAATTACGATTCTCAACCTTGAGTTCACCCTTGAGATTAAGTGAAGCTATCTTGCATTCAGGAACATTAGTAGTAACAGATTTACCAGCACTAATAGAAACCATATCAGCATTAGAATCCTTGCCTGGCCAAGTGTTGAGCTTGACAGGACGAAGAGCAGGGTCGGTAGTCCAAGTTGTAGGATCGTCCCAGCGACCTGACTTACTTGCATAGAACATAGTACCAGTCTCCTCAGCCTCAATAACCATATCACCATCCCACTTATCATCAGTATCTCGGATATAGAGGTTTGAGATTCGCTTCATTGTGATGTTGCCATCACCGAGAAGGAAACCTACAGAAAGAGTCATGTCATTGTTGTCACGACCAAGATCGAGACCTCCATTGACGGTAAGGTTACCAACCGTATAATCGTCGTTGAGAGAAATCTCGATATCGGCAGGGATAATTACATTGTCTTTCTGATTGTTAGGAACATACGCCTTCCCTTCTCCATCTATAACGTACCACTTTTTGCCTTCCTTGAGCGACCACATAGCATCATCATCCCAGACACCATCTTTGGTTGCATAGAAGTTTATATCAGTGTCAGGCTTAGTCTTAACATGGACGACTGCATCGTCAGCAATATTATTGGCATCTACAGCAAGAGACTGAAGTGAATTAATAGTGACAAGATTGCCACAAAGAGGGTTAAGACCAAGACCGGTGTTAACCTTTAGAATGCCAGTTCCTTCGATAGTAAGCGAACCAAGACAACGAATGTTACGATCTAGAGTGACAGTCACGCCAGTAGGTATAATTGCATTATCAACAAGACCATCGAATGCATCGTTCATGAGGCCAGGATAATATTGTGCAATATTGGCTGGCTTTGAATCTGAATAATTAACAGGGTGTTTGATATATACGCAATGTTTATCGACCAACGACCATTTATAATCATCCCACCAGTTACCACTTACAGGAGTATTATCAGCAAATGGATAGAAATAGAAAGTCTGTTCACCTTCAGGACGAGCACGAAGATAGAGTCTCATCTTCTGGGCACCCTTTGTGTAGGTAAAATGCTTATAGATATCTTCAGACTGCCAGTCGATCATGCTTGGGAAAGCATATAAATTTGAAGCAATATTATTACTTACAAAAGAACAATCATCACCAAGGTTGACCTTGATATTATTGCCATCAAGGTTAATATTAGCATAACTCCCGACGGTAATAGATTTCGCAGCTGTAAATGTTATCTTTTTATTAAGATTTACATTCGTGTTGTCTGCCATATAGAACTTGATATCATTAGAAGTTGTGATATCTGTATTAACAGTGGCATTGCCAAGCACCTTAAAGTCAGCACCATTTTTAAAATTTACTGACGCAGTCGAATTAGCTATAAAATTGCCGTGAACAGTAAAAGTTATTTTATTTGCAGCATCAATAGTTCCATTCACTACCACATCACCATATGATGTAAGAGTTTTAGCCGCATTAGTCAATGTACCATTGATTGTAAGAGATGCAACCGACTTGTTGTCCTCCATATAACAAGTCTGACCCTCAGGGATAACAACATGAATTGTGGCGCTATTAGGAGCCGCGTTTGTTTGATTTTTAAATTCAGGATCAAAAAACCAATTAGCTACATCTTTCCAATTGCCCGAAGTTCCTTTCCAGTAATATGTCACAGGAGCAAGAACAGACACTGTAATCTTTCTATTCTCATTCTCTCCTCCATAGACATAACTACCCTCACCTTTACTTATATCATGATCCTTAAACTCTATACCTGAAACTATAGAAATTTTAGCACCACTCTTATTTGCACTATTATTTTCTATTGAGCCATAATTATTAACAACAGAACCTTCTCCGTATATTGTCAAAGTTTTATTTTCATTAACTCGAATTGTGCCATTATTAATAAATTGACCATTGAGAAACAAAGTTCTGTTATCATTAGCATTCCAAATAGCACCACTCTCTATTGTAAAAGTACCGACATTGTTAACATTCGCATTATAAGTACAAGTTTTTCCAGAAGGAATAATGACATCATCGACATATTGATGGACCGCCTTTCCAGGATAATAGTCGTAGAGCACATTCTTGGCAATATAGTTCTCTGGCCATACGTATGGAGTATTCCAGTTCATATTGTCGTACTCAGCAGCAAACTCAGAGCCTGCACCAAAATGGAAGGTCTTACCTGCATAGTGAGAGTAGTCTATAGTAGCAAGATATACAAAACCACCATTATCACGAAACTCAGTAAGTTGCTCTGCCTTAAAGCAAGTAGGACCAACAACATTTATATAGTTCACCTTACCATCAGCATTAGTCACTCTTCCTTCATTGACAACGGCATCGGTACGATTGGCTGATGCTTTAAGAGTCTTTCCACTGGCAGTAAAATTAATCTCTGCACCTTCGTGATTATAGATATACTGCGAAGCTGTTGTTGTTCCTTGAACTTCTAACTTGCCATAATTATCAATAGTAGCAGGAACAAAATCATTGACGACAACAACCTTACCTATTGATGCAATAGTAACAGCACCAGTAATCGTAAGCTTCTTGCCACTATTTTGAGTAAGTGTACCATTTACCACAAGAGATGCAACCTTAAAATCTGCCCCAGTATTATTACCATCAGCTTTTTTACCATCAACAGAAAAGCCTTCAGCAATCACGACATCATCATTCTCCCCTGGAACACGTCCCAAATCCCATGTATCTGGTGCGAACCAATGTCCTTCTTTAACAGACGTAATAGTCTCGGCCGTAGCAGTCATCGTACTTGCAAAGAACGCAAGAACGGCTAAGAGTGTTGAGTATATATTAAATGTCTTCATATAACAGAATTTTCTAAAGATTACCAGTTAAAAAATAGTATTACCAGAAATATTATCAGGAGCTATATGATCGGAACTCTTGAGCGAAGGCTCTGGAGTCTGAAAGATAGATGACTTGTTGAAAGACCGAGAATTAGGATTAAGTAATTCATCTTCATCCGGTTCAAAAACACTGCCAGACATGAGAATCACATCAGCATCAACTGCTGTAACCTCAATGAGTAAAGGTCTTGTATATTCTCTTTTATTATTCATCACAAATTGCCTAAAAAACGTTGTGTATACCTAGTTCAAGTGTTAGGTTTTACGAGGTTCGAAAAATAATGGTTTCATAAATAATGAAAAAAACACCCTAAAAAACAAAACCTAGCACGAAGGGAAAGATTGGAACAAATATTTGTATATGTCGAAATTAATTGTTTCCTTTGTGTTAATAAATGTTGAAGAAAATGTCAGCAACAACAGAATAACAAAGAGAATAACAAGGACAAACAAGAAAAGTGACAGATTATGAGTAATGTATATTGTACAATAATGGCGGGCGGACTAGGAAGCCGTCTATGGCCGCTGAGCTTGCCATCGGTTCCGAAACAGTTTCTGGATTTGATTGGTGTAGGTAGGACTATGCTACAGCTTACATACGACAGATATAGATTGATATGTGACCCTGACCATTTTGTGGTGATCACGAATGAGGAGTATACACCAATGGTCAGAGAGCAGCTGCCAGAAGTACCTCAGGAGAATATATTGAGTGAGCCTTTCAGACGTAATACGGCTGCGTGCATAGCATTCGCCAATACGTTTGTAAAACAGAAGGACCAGCATGCCGTGAATGTAATAACACCAGCCGACCACCTCATCATAGACAATGACCGTTTTGTAGAGAGTGTTAAGACTGCAATGGCATACGCAGAAGGACATGATGCTTTGGTGACAATTGGTATCAAGGCACACAAACCAGAGACAGCATTTGGCTATATACAGTTTGGCGAACCACTTGGCAATGATTATCCACAGCTATACAACGTGAAGACTTTTACAGAAAAACCTAACCAGGAGATGGCTCAGATTTTCTATGAATGCGGCGAATTCTGCTGGAACTCAGGTGTATTTGTGTGGACATCGAAGGCTATAGAGATGGCAATGAGCAAATACTTGCCAAATGTCCAAAGCCAGTTTGACGGATTGGGACAGATACCATACACGTCGTGGAACAAGGATATTATACGTCATGTATACGATGAGTGTGACAATATCTCGATAGACTATGCTATATTAGAGAGAGCCCAGAACGTATATGTAGCACAATGCAATGCTGCATGGAGCGATGTGGGCAGCTGGGAAGCAGTATACGAGAGAGCCCAGAAAGACAGTCGAGGCAATGCTGTCACAAGTGGACGTGCGATACTAAAACACTCGGATGGTAATCTTATATCACTTCCGGCCGACAAAGCGTGCATTGCAGAGGGATTGAAAGACTACATGATAGTAGAGAACAATGGCGTCCTGCTGATTTGTCCTCGAGAAAAGAGCCGTATGGCGGCTACGTATGCAGCAGAACTGGATGCTACTATCGAGAATTAAGATTTTAAGAATAAAGACAAACGAAAAAGGGTGGCCTTCAGCCACCCTTTTATATTTTATTCCTTAACTAACTTTTCACCACGATAGCCTTGCTTGGCATTCTCGTAGTTGGTGATGTTGATGTGGAACTTCATCATGTCATCCAAGTTGTATATAGTCTTCTGAGGAATAGGCATCTTACTAAACTGCTGGAAGTAGAGGAGACAACCATCATGCCACCAACGGGCATCGTCATGCTGAATCTCGAGTTTGTGCTGGACATCGTTCCAAAGATTAGCATCCACATAAGACTGTACTCGATTCCATGATGCAAGGAAATGAACTGTCATAGCAAGTCCGTGGTCATATCTAACGCAAAGCTCATCCCAGAGTGTACGTCCGTTCTTCATGCGGAAATCCCAATTGACATGATGGAACCAGAGAAGGTATTCATCAGGACAAGTGTTGACGTCTGCATAAAGGTCAGAAAGTGGAGCATTATACTGCAATACGGCCTTGGAACCGTTGAGATCGCGACGTGAGCCTAGTCCGACGCTGTCGGCACAATGGTAATAGGTAGGCATCCAGTCTGGACGAGCTCCAGGAACGGCGCACCATGGTTCTGGACCATAGTGATGTCCCCAAGCAAATATGTGATGAAGACCAAGAGGCATCATATAGTCGACAACTGCTTCTCGGCTTTCGATGAGCATGTCGCGTACTGTACTTTCAGCATGCCGAGGAATGTCTGGCATTGTCTGTCGTATCCATTCGGTAGCAATAGAGTCAGCAGTAAGATTAGTATCCCATGCCATGCGTCCGAATGCGTACCAGTTGGACTGTGCTATATGGTTACCACACCAATTGTCGTCGTTACCAATATTAGCGACTCCTGCTATAGCTGATACTTTTACACCAGGCAGTTTGTCCTGAGTGAGACGTGCGATGGTAGAACCTTGTCCATCACGATAGGTATCTGCATTGAGTGTCTCGAGCCACATTGTAGGGAGGTAGCACAGATGGTTGGCCGCACCTGTATATTCCTGAGTAATCTGCAATTCGGCTGCCATCTGAGTTTTCTTGAGTGCACCAAAGAGAGGGCTGAAAGGCTCACGAGGCTGAAAGTCGATTGGACCGTTCTTAATCTGTATTATTACGTTGTCGAGGAACTGACCGTCGAGAGGCTGGAATTCAAGATAAGCCTGCTTTGCACGATCGGCATCAGAAGGTGAATATACAAAAGCACGCCAAAGGACGATGCCACCATGAGGCTTAAGAGCTTCAGCAAGCATATTGGCTCCATCTGAATGAGAGCGATGATAGTCGAGCGGTCCAGGCAGACCTTCGCTATTGGCCTTGACGAGGAATCCTGCGAAGTCAGGTATGAGAGAATAGATCTCATCTGCCTTATCTTTCCACCACTGGCGAACAGAGTCGCGAAGAGGATCTGCATCTGGAAGTCCGGCGAGAACCATTGGTGAAGAGAAGTTGACCGAGACGAGAACCCTGATACCATAAGGACGCAGGATGTCGGCAATCTGGGCAACGATCTTAATATGCTCGGCAGAGAGCATTTCTGGCGAAGCATTGACATTGTTGAGTACTACTGTGTTGATGCCTACAGAGGCGTTGGCACGAGCATACTCGGTATAGATTTTTATGTCTTCGGGAGTTGGTGTGCGCCATTGCCATATAGAATGTCCAGCATAGCCACGCTCTACTGTTCCATCGAGATTATCCCAATGGTTGAGCATACGAAAGTCGTATGAAGGTACTGACGAGTGGGTTCGTACCGAACCAACCTCGACATGCTGCTGACGAAGAAGGTCGAAGGCGGCATAGAGGAGGGCGACATCTGAGTTTGCAGAAACTGTTACTGTCGAACCAGAGAGAGAAATGTCATAACCATCGTGTCCCAACTTCTCATCAGAGACAATATTGAATGATACGGCATCGGCAATGGAAAAATCCTTCATCTCATCGGCAACAATCCTAAGAGTAGGAGTTGAGTCGTTGATGATGACGTGAGCCTTATTGTCCGAATGAAGTCCAGCCTTATGCTGCTGAAACCAGAGACTGTGCGCATCAAATGGCGAAACAGGAGACTGCCTGTCGCACGAGGAGAAGCCTAGAGCCACGGCCAACATCAATGGGCTACAAATGGCAGATGATATGTGCAATTTCATATTATGATTGGAAAAAGACGTGTCCACTATGGACTGTCGAGTTATTATTAATATTAAAGGTTACAGTTTATTTTAGCGTTTGCCTCACGTATTACTATTACTGTGCTATCAGTTGAGAATACAGAGTTGAGTCCCTGCTCCTCCTGCGCTGGGTCACCAGTATAGTCGTCGCCAACCTGCCAATAGACATGAGAGTCGGAAGGCTGTGCATTGCCACCCCAAGCCCAGAAGTTGCATCCGGCAAGAGAGCCACGAGCTGCAGCCTGTTCGGCAACATAGTTGAATATGAAGCCATAGTATTCGTCGCGTGAAGAGGTCGTTGACGAACGTGAGAACTGGAATCCATCGCGTGGGTAACCGAATTCTTCAAGTACGAGAGGTTTTGAATATTTCTGTGCTATAGCCTGATGAAGCTCGAGGTAGGCCATAGTATTCTGCTTGGCACGTTCGAGGTTGACATCGAGACTGTCTTTGTTGGCCCAACCCCAGTTATATGGCCAGATGTGACAGTTAAGATAGTCGATGTTAGGATCGGCATGGATATCTTCGTAGAGCTGAATGTCCTGCTCACATCCATGCTTGCCTTCGGTACCTGTAGAGACAAGGTGATTGTGATCTTTTGACTTTATAAATGCTGCAACCGACTGAGTCCACTGTACGAATGCGTCCTTGTTTGCATCTGCAAAACAACGAGGTTCGTTGGCAAGCTGCCACGACATGATGGCTGGTTCGTCGGTATAGGCTCGATTGGTATAACGATTGGTGCGTCCAAGAATGAAGTCTACATGGCGGAGGAACATCTGCTGGGCCTCAGGACATTGCATGTACTGTGCTACATATTCCATATATGTAGGCCATCCGTCGATGCTTGGGATTGGTGCTCGTCCTTTGCCTGCCCACTGGAGGTAGACTGAGAATCCACCTGACCATTCCCATGCGTTGTTGAGATAAAGTACGGCTTTCATATCACGCTTGTCGAGCTGGTCGATAAGGTAGTCAAGTCCGTCAAGTATCGTATCGTTGTAAACGCCAGGTGCTGTCTGCAGAGTAGGTTGCACACGTGAAGGCAATCCGTTTTCGCCATCACCACCAACGAGGATGCGGAGGTTGTCAACACCGATGTTCTTGAGGCTGTCAAGTTCGGCCGAAAGTCGGTCGCGATCACCACCCTGTCCAGTAGATGCAAGTATCGCTCCATACCAGAAGTTAGCACCGACATAGTAGTATGGTTTACCATTGCGGACGAAGTGTCCGTCTTCTATCTTGACAAAGTTGGAGTCTGTGGTGGATGTTGCAGACTGCTGTCCACATGACATGAAAAGAAGGAATACAAGAGTGGCCGAAAGAGCCATGCATGCCTTGTTGTAAAAAGAAAAGTTTCGCATTTGAATCGCGTTTGAATATATTAAGAGTTTCGGATGCAAATTTACATTTTTTAGTAATATTGGCATAATACTTTTTAGACATTTTATTTGCAAAAACGTACTTCTGCAGGTTATTGACCGATTTAGCTTGCTTGTATATAGGACGAAGGTACGTGTTTCGAGATAAAAGATGAGGGTGACAATGGTTGTATGAAACCTCTTGCCACCCTCAACAGACGGATAGATATAAGTAATATTGAGAGATTACTTGAGACGCTGTCCAGCGAGATTGTACTTGACTCCGTTGCGGTAGATTACAATCTTGCCATTTTCGATGCATTTGCCGTTGCGGAGAGAGGTGTCGGCAGATGGACGAACAACAGGAGTAGGTGTAGAAGGCTTAGGTTCAAATATAACAAGGTAGAGATTCATCGAATCACCCTTCTTGAGTGTATACTTCTGACCACCAACTGCATCAAATGTATATTCACCTGTTTCCTTATCTGTCGCAACAGTTTTTCCGTTTAAGACTATATTCTTGTTCTTGACGTTGAAGACCATGGTAACCTTACAGTCTGATGATGGTGTTATATATATTTCTGTGCTTGATTCAAGTTTAGCACCATACTTATATGTAGAACCATCATAGGTAAAGCTTGATGTAGCACCATTGGTAGAACTATTGTAAGATACAAGAGCATTGTTAGACGATTCAATACCACTACCACCAGGACGGTTGAATGTGACGATTGTTGTGCCTGTCATGTCTTTTGTAACGTTAACGTTGACTGTTACCGAAGCACCCTTGACTGCATCCGTTCCTGAGTCTGTAACTGTGATGATTGCTGAACCTGTAGCGACTGCTGTAATCTTGCCATCGGCATCAACTGTGGCAACAGATGTGGCATTTGATGTGTATGAAACAACGCCGGCTGCACCGCTCACTTCAATCTGTGCCTCTGCTGTACCACCTATCTTCAATGCTACCTCATCGTCCGATTCAAGGGCAAATACTGATGCTGCACGTGAATCTACGACTGTTACTGTCAGGCTGTATGCACCTGCCTTGTAGTTGTCGTCCTTTACCTGAGCAACACGGATTGATACTACTCCTTCCTTGAGGGCAACTATCTTGCCACTGGCATCAACTGATGCAATAGAACTATTTGATGATGTGTAGGTAATAACTCCTGTAGAAGATGTTGTGTAGTCGGTTCCCTCGACTATTGTGTAGCTTTCGCCTATGTTCAATGTCTTCTCCTCTACCGATGCTTCGAGGTCACTTTCTGCTCGGGTGTCTTCGCCTGCCAAGTTCTTGATCAGGACACCCTGGATGTTCAGTCCACCTGTAGAACCGTTTACTATCTTGATCCATACTGGTGATGTCGATTCTGTGTCACGAAGCTTTGCACTAAAATCTTTTTTCAAGATGCCCGTCGCACCACCTTCCACTTTGTCGACTTCAGTAAAGTTTTCACCATCTGTTGACTTCAGTACTTGATAGTGGCTAGTTCCTGTTCTGTATGTATATATCTTGAATGTTGTAACACCCTTCTCGCAATAGAATATAGCACTACCACCATTATATGTCTTTGCCGCTGATGACTTACCAAGCTGCAGAGAACCGACATGTTCTGTCTGACACTGAATCTCAGAAGTTGGCTGGTTGTTACTATCTTTCTTATATGTGACATTCTCGTATGTTGCGTTGAATGATGACGAGTTGGGCTGACCAGTTTGAGAGTCTACGGCAGTTGATGCCTCCAAGACTATCTTACCGGCAGAGATAAGACCATTGGTTGTAGCAACGTTTGATTCGCCAACAAAGTAGTAGTCCGAGCCATCTGCATTGCCCAGGTAAACTTCTTCTTCCATATCGTCGTCAACGATATCAACACTCGAGCCCCACGACGGAGCAGGAGTTGTCTCGTCAATAGCCTGTACGACTCCCTTGCCATCACCACCATCTACTGTAGTAGTGGCACCACCATTTTTGATCGATGTCTCACCTACATAGTTGCCAACCAATGTTGACTTGTAATCTACTATTGCAGACTTCAGCTCAGCTATGACTGCGTAGTTCTCGTCCTGACCCTGATATTTAAATGTCCACTTAAAGTCACCACCATTCATTCTACCAGCACCCAAACCTTCACGACCAGCAAATTCACCACGGCATATCAGTGCTACATCCTCTACTGGATCAATAACACTTGCTGGTACAACCTGACGTGCCTTTTCATCGGCAGTAGCGTTATATGACGAACCATCAATACTATTGACTGTCACAGCAGCACCTCGCTCAGATACTTTTACAACATCCCAGAAGCCATCGGTCTGACTGCCATCGTAATAAAGCACCTGCTTTGCGTTGATAACCTTATCGTTGAAACACTTGATTACTCCACTGTTCTCACCAGAGAAGGTTCCCTTACCCTGGCTATCTGAACCCTGATGAGATATCAGATATGGATACTTTGTATTACGGTAGTAGTTGTTTTCAGACAACGAAGAACCACCACTTGTACATCCTATACCATATTTCGAAACACCATCATAGTAGTTGTTGTAGCAATGATAGAATGCTGTACGGATACGTGGATGACGCGAATCTGAATGGTCAAACCAGTTGTGGTGATATGTCATCCAGCAATCTGTAGTTTCACCCTTCATACCGCCCAATGAGCACTTGCCTGAATCGAAGAAGTGATTATATGATACAGTAATATGACTCGACTTGCCCTTTATATCAACAGTACCATCTCCCTTTGCCTGGTCGGCATCACCACCGGCTGCACCATAGAAGAAATCCATATTATGAATCCAGTCGTGATGATTGTCGGTATCAAGAGATACACAGTCGTCCATGCAGTTCAGGATAGCGAAGTTGCGCAACTCTACCGAATTTGTATTTCTCAGCAACAGACCAAAGCTATGAATTGCAGCATCGCACCCTATACCCTCGATGGTTATATTCATCTTGGTTGTTCCATTTTTGCCTTTTACCTGCAATCCCTCCTCAGAAGAATTCAATGCGTCAAGGTCAGCAGCCTTGAGAGTACCAATTATACGGATATCGAGTGGACGTGTCTCTTTGCCTTTCTCGAATGCTGCTATTATCGCCTGCAGACCTGTATATTCCACGTCTTTATCGCCCATGACGAAGCACTTGACTGTCTTTGCGTTGTTGGCATTTACATAGATTACTCTTGCGTTATCCTTCAAGGTGCCGTCATTCTTGTAAGCACCAATTCCCTCACTCATGCCATCATGAGCAAAGCCCGAACGGTCGTGAGCTACTGCTGTAAAGACTGATGACTCAGCCACATCGCCATTGGAAGCTTTGACTTTGAACTGGTAGTTGCCTGCCTTCAGTCCAACCATGTCGGCACGGCCATAGGAACCATAATTACGCACGAGTTCATCATCTATCTCGGCATACTCCCCACCCTCGGGACGAACAGAGACTGAATATGTCTGTCCTGGCGCTGCCGCCCAGATGACGTAGCCACTCTCAAACCAACCGCCAACCTCAGTAATAGCAACTTCGGCCGAAGCAGCAATAGCAGAGAAAAGTGCTATTGATGAAAGGAATAGAGTTTTAAATACATTCATAGTAAAATATCTTTTATATGTGAAAACAAAAAAGTTTGAGCCTGTTACGACAACTGAAGGTGATGAGTCGTAACATCATCGGATGCAAAGATATGACGGAATAAACTAACAGACCATGTCTGATTTTTTGTAAAAACGGGGAGAAATAGACACCATGGTAGATAAATTGCCATTATGGTGTCCATTTCTCCCCTTTGAAGGATTGAAAACCTTTTTTCTGAATATATGTAGTTTGATAGGAATTGGTTTCTGTTTATGTTCTACCGATCATTAACGTGTAAGCATATCGGTGATATTAGCATTCTCGTCGGCACGGTCAATAAGGTCGCTGTCGTACGACTTCTGACGCTGGTTCTTCTGCTTGAGGGAACCTATCTGGAAGGTTACTGATGCCATGATTGAACGCATGTTGATTGATGTGTGCGACGATGTAGAGAAGTCGTGTCCTATTGTCTCGCTATCCATCTTCATCGACTTGCAGAAAGGACTTACTGCGTTGATGCTGACGTTGAGCTTCTTGTCGAGGAATGGACGGCTAAGACCAAGCGAGTGCATTGACATTCCTGCTGATGTTCCCTGGAGCGATACGTTGCCTGTATTGCCAAAGTATGAGGCCGAGAGCTTGAGTTCCCAAGGGAGGTCCTGCTGAAGGCTCGCCATGTAGTTGGCCTGCCAGCCCGAGTTGCTGTAGTTCAGAGCCGACGATTCGAGGTCTACGTATGAGAGTGTCGAGTTAACCATGAGTCGAGTTCCCTTGACGACTGTCCAGTTGGCAAAGATGTTGAGAGAGGCATTCTTGCGCTTGCCGACATTGTCGTAGGTCGTGTATGTGATGTCGTTGTCGATAAAGCTGTAGCTTTCGATGCAGTTGTTCATGAACGAATACTTGAGCGATGCGTTGAGCATGAATTTCTGGGTGAAGAGGCTGTAGGTAGCCTGAAGGTTATGAGCCTTTTCGACGTCAAGGTCAGGATTACCGTATGTGACGCTTGTAAGGTTCTGTGTGTTTCGGTAAGGGTTGAGGTATGTGATACCTGGTCGGCTGAGACGCATGTTGTAGCCGAGACCGAGTGTCTGGGTCATGCCAAGGCTGAAGCTGAGAGAGGCCGAAGGTACAAGATTGTCATACTTCGTGTCGAAGTCTTCACCCAAGCCTTTCTTGTATGTTACTTCCTGATTGGTATGCTCGTAACGAAGTCCTGCCTTCAGTCCAAAAGGATTTGCTCGCAGACTGTAGGATGCGTATGCACCTGTGATGTTGCTGTCATGACTGTAGTCAAGAAGGTCTGTCGTACTTGTGCTGTGGCGATTGATGTACTTCGCACCGAGTTCTAGGCTGTTCTTTTCGTTGATAGGCAGAGAATAGTCAAGCTGAGCGGTCTGCTCGGTCATGTTGTTCTTGTCGGTCTTGTCATAGTCTGCCATACCTGATAGTGTATATGTACTCTTGGCGTCTGTCTCACGAGGCTGTGTGTTGATGCGATAGGCAAGTGTGAGCGAGTGGTTAGGGTTTTCGCCAAACACGTGCATATAGTCTGTACTGAGGTTGAGGGCCTTGCTTGTTGTCTTGTTGTCTGTTATTGTCGTATAGTCATAGCTTCCTGCTGCCGACGACATTGTTGTCAGCAGGTTCGACTCCATGTCCTGCTTGCCTCTGTTGAAGCCAAGTGTGAGAGAGAATACATTGCTTGGGTTGATGTCGAGGGAGAAGTCAACACTTCCGCGAAGCGAGTTCTGCTTGCCGTCGTTCGATGTTACATAATCCATACGGTTGCCGTTGGTCTCTATGCGATTACCTGTTGTTGATGTTTCTGGAGTATTGATAACCATTGCACCTGCATTGACGCCAATGGTTGCCTTGCCCTGCTGAACCATGGCATAGAGTCCGCCACCATTGACGAGAGTTCCGCCCATCGCATAGATGCTCGCTGTATAACCATTCATGTCATTGTTCTGCTCGGTAACGATATTCAGAATACCACCGACACCTTCTGCATCATATTTTGCACCTGGATTGGTGAGTACTGCGATCGACTTGATGCCTGTGGCTGGCATGGCGCGAAGTGTCTCTTTTGGATTGGCACTCATCATGGCATTTGGCTTGCCATTTACATAAACCTGGAAGCTGCTGCTACCGTTGACCGAGATGTTGTCTTCACCGTCAACTGTGACCATCGGTACTTTTCGCAACATCTCAAGGACTGTGTTGGTTCGTGAATCAGGGTCGTCTTTGACGCTATATTCGATGCGGTCTATATCCATTTTGACGAGTGGCTTGTTGGCTACTACGTCAACTCCTTCTATTTTCTTGGCGTCGTCTTTTATATATAGGTTACCCAAATCGATATTCACTCCCTTGTTCTGGAATGGAACTACAAGAGGTGTCTTGCCCATCGATGATGAACGAAGCACAAAACTGCCCTTCTCTTTTAGGACTACTTTAAATACACCATCCATATCTGTAACTCCAGATGCAACCGACTTGTCTGCATCTTTGTCTGTTGTTATCCATATTGTAGCGAAAGGTTCGCCCGCGTTTGTAAGAGAATCAAGAATAACACCCTTAACTTCAACCTGAGCTGTAGCAACCATGGCAATCAGCATCATCATAATTGTCAAAACTGTTGTCTTCATATCTTTATATTTTTTCGTTATTGTTTTTCGAATTTTTCTGTTGCAAATGTAGGCTAGATGCGGGTTCTGTGAAAAAAACTACGACAAGTTGCCCAAATTCTTCGACGAAATCCGTGTTACGTCCGACAAAATATCTACCTTTGTCAGCATGAAAACCATTAGAAAATATTCGCACGTAATAACTCAAATATTAATTTGGGCTCTTTTGCTTGTTATTCCATACGGATATAGTGTGGCTGAAGGTCGCGATTACATTTCATCATTATGGATGTTCTGGTTCCTTCTTCCTATGTATACCACGATGGCTTTAGGTTTCTACATCAATTATTTCCTTCTCATCCCTAAATTATATCTTGAAAAAAAATACTGGCAGTTCTTCTTGTCTACCGGAATACTATATTATCTGCTTGGAAAACTCTCTGGCCTGATATCATCGCTGATGTTCCAGATTCCAGATGATGTGGTGGTCAAACCACCTTTGCAATGGGTATGGCTCGGTACTATGACACAGCTGCTCGTCAACATTCTTCTTTTATTTGTTGCTATAGCCATACGTGTGCAGCAACAGAACTCCAAGATCGAAGAGGATGCCAGAAGAAGAGCAGAAGAGCAGGAAAGACGAGAAACAGAAGAGCAGGATAACAAAACTTTAGAGCCTGCAATGGCGCTAGCACAATCCATCCCAGCCTCTGCCACTCCTAACTATATTTTCGTCAAGAGCGACTACAAGCAGATTCGCATCGACCTCGACGATATCATGTATGTGAGTAGCATGAAGGACTATGTCAGAATAAGGACTATAAGCCAGAAACTGCCAATAACAGCCCTCAGCACTATGAAGGCTATCGAGGAGAAACTGCCATCCGACAGGTTCTGCAGAATACATAGGTCACACATCGTGGCTATTGACAAGATTGAGTCTGTGGAAAACAATAGAGTAAAAATTGCCGACCAGCTTCTGCCTGTTTCTGAAACCTACGTCGAAGCTTTCGAAAAAAGAATTAAGAATTAACCCCAAAAATCAACTTTGACCTTTGACCGTGACCATTCCACGTTTTCTGCATTTTACTCCAAATAGTTTGTGTTTTGATTTGTTAAAGCGCCACCTCACTATGTTAATTCAAACACTCTTCGTTTAATAACATTTAATAATCTTTCACAAAAAAGGCCGTCTCGACTTTAGGCACTTCTCTCGGAGGGATAACGGTACCTTACCGTACCCTTACCATACCTTTTTGACTCAATATCAAATAGCATTTCTTTAACCCACTTTAACAATGGTCATGGTCAAAATGGTCAAAATCGATTTTTGGCTCCTACCACTAAAAAACAACATATTTTTTAACTTTGGGATAATGTTAAATCACGTCTTTTTTGCTATTTTTGTCTCAAAAAAGAACAACAACATAAACTTTTGCTATTAATCAAAATTCTTTATAATGAATGTCAATTTTATCCGCTTGGGAGTTGTGATAATGTCATCAGCTATGCTAAGCCACACTAATGCTTCAGCAGAAACAAAGGAATTTTTTGCAGACACCGACACCATAGCATATAATTTGCCTGTCAGCGAAGTTGTTGTGACAGGTTCACGCAGCACAACCGATGTTCGTCATCTGCCAATGACTCTGTCAATTGTCGGACGAAACGATCTCACCATGCACCAGCGACAGAACATTTTGCCTACTCTCATGGAAGAAGTGCCCGGACTTATGGTGACTAGCCGTGGCGTTATGGGCTACGGAGTGTCTACTGGCGCCGCAGGAGGAATGATGCTCAGAGGTTTGTCGTCCGGTACCGGACAGCTGATGGTAATGATTGACGGACATCCACAATATAATGGTATTTACGGACACTCTATTGCCGACAGCTACCAGACTATGCTGGCCGAAAGGGTTGAGGTGCTGAGAGGTCCTGCTTCACTCCTCTACGGATCCAATGCCATGGGCGGCGTGATAAATATTGTCACACGAGGCATGAAAAAGGATGGTGTGAGAACAGAGATAAACGTCGGCGGCGGAAGCTATGGCACTTTCCAGGCCGAAGCATCCAACGAAGTGCGCAAAGGCAATTTCTCCAGCACGGTGGCCGGACAATACGGACGCAGCGACAACCACAGACCTAACATGGATTTCGAACAATACGGCAGTTTCATCAAGCTGAACTACGACATAACTGACCATTGGAATGTCTATGCCGACGCCAACCTGACTCACTTCAATTCCTCATATCCTGGCACCACTCAAAACCCTATGCTCGAAGCCGACCAGTGGATAACACGAGGTGTGGCCAACATCGGAGTTGAAAACCACTATGCCCGCACTAGCGGACGCGTCAGCGCTTACGACAATTTCGGCCGTCATAAGATTAACGATGGATATGCTGCCAATGGCGGTACTAGACAAAATCGACTTTTCCGCTCGAAGGATGCACTTGCTGGTATTAGCGCCTACCAGAATTTCAACGCATGGACCGACGGACGATTCACCATCGGCATCGACTATCAGCACATCTACGGACGCGCCTACTACACAAGCCGTGAAACAGGAGAGGTGCTCGAAACACAAAACAAGCAGTCCGGACATGTTCATAACAACGAGGTGGCTGCCTACATCGATTTGCGACAGGATATCGTCGACCTCCTCACCATCGACCTGGGACTCCGATATGATAACCATTCTGTAACAGGCGGCGAATGGATTCCACAGATTGGCCTCGTTGTCAGACCTATGGCGACCGGAGAGGTTAAACTGATGGCTAGCAAGGGTTTCCGCAATCCGACTATGAGAGAGATGTACCTCTATCCACCTTCTAACGAAGAACTCGACCCAGAAAGAATGTGGACCTACGAACTCTCATGGAAACATAGAGTTGCCGACAACAGACTGAGGTATGGTATCAACATTTTCTATATAAGTGGCGACAACATTATCCAGACTGTCAATCGCAAAAACGTGAACACCGGAGAAATAGAAAACAAAGGTATCGAGGCACAGGCTACTTGGAACATCACCCAACAACTATACCTCACAACCAACCACAGCTTCCTGAAGATGGACAATCCTGTCGTTGGAGCACCAACCTACAAAGGCTATCTCGGAATGAACTATGTTAGCAGAAACGGTATCTGGGACGCTGGCGTCGGACTGACTGGCGTCGGAGGTCTTTATAAGGCTATAGGCGAGAACGAAGAGAAGGAAGATTTCGTTCTGCTCAACGCCACAATCAGTTGCCACATCTGCAAACCACTCTCTGTCTGGGTCAAGGGTGAAAACCTTCTGGCACAAAAATATGAAATCAACGCAGGCTACCCAATGCCTAAAGCTACTGTTATGGGAGGCCTGAATTTTACTATTGGCAAATAACTTCCTAAGCGAAAAAACTATATAAGGTTTGAAATTATACGATAATAATCATTACCTTTGTAGCAAGGCTACATGGGAGGGCACATATTGTACCCATTCATTTGGCTGATAAGTGTGTTTTGAGTGATTTATTCACTAACGATAGGTGCGCTGTGACGGCGCGCCTATCTTTTGAAAAAATCACGCCATTGTTTAAGTTTCATTATACTATAATATAATATGAAACCCGAATACAAAAAATATCTCATAATCTTCTGGTCCTTGTTCGGATTCGGAGTTATTTCTGTAATAACGTTTTTCACGCTCCTCTCATACGGAGTGCTCGGCTTCATGCCTACTTTCGAAGACCTCGAGAACCCTAAGAACAGCTTGGCTACCGACATCATTTCATCCGACGGCGTGACGTTCGGTAAGTTCTATGTCGAAAACCG
Source organism: Bacteroidales bacterium (assembly GCA_024401355.1). Lineage (GTDB taxonomy): Bacteria > Bacteroidota > Bacteroidia > Bacteroidales > Marinilabiliaceae > W3P20-009. The sequence goes on from JAKSLF010000002.1 coordinate 22,522, forward strand.
TAGCCAGGTGGAATATGAAGATCTCTCGCCTTATCTCGTCAAGGCACTCATCGCCACCGAGGACGAGCGATACTACGACCATGCCGGCATCGATTTCCGTGGTCTCCTCCGAGTACTCGTGAAGACTGCCATACTTCGTCAGGACGCTGGTGGTGGCTCTACTATCACACAGCAGCTCGCTAAGATGCTCTTCCACGGACACGCACAGTCAAAGTGGGAACGTTATACACAGAAACTCAAGGAATGGGTGATTGCTGTCAAGCTCGAACGCAGCTACACCAAGGAAGAAATTCTTGCTATGTACCTCAACCGCGTAGGTTTCATCTACGACGCCTATGGCATCGAGTCCGCTTCATGGACTTTCTTCGGACGCAACGTCGGCGATCTTAAAATCGAACAGGCTGCTATGCTCGTCGGTATGCTACAGAATCCTGCTCTCTACAACCCTATCCGACGCGAAGAAATGGTGACTACCCGACGCAATGTCGTTCTCGGACAGATGCTGAAGCAGAGATATATCAATACAGCAGAATACGACTCCCTCAAAACTCTTCCACTAGGACTCGATTTCAAGCGTGCCGACCACAAAGACGGCATGGCACCATATTTCCGCGAATATATCAGACTCATGCTCACAGCCGAAAAACCTGAAAGGAGCAACTACGCTTCATGGCAGAAGGAAAAGAAGTTCAGCTGGCAGGTCACAAAGTTCGAGGAAGACAGCATCAAATGGTACACCAACCCACTCTATGGCTGGATTGCCAAGAACCCTAAAGCCGACGGCACACCTTATAATATCTATCGCGACGGACTGAAGATATACACTACTATCGACAGCCGCCTGCAGAGCTTTGCCGAAGAGGCGATGAAGGAACATCTTGGCTTCGAACTGCAACCACAGTTCTTCCGCTCTAAGAAAGGAGCTAAGTACGCTCCATACAGCAAAGACATCACTAAGGAACAGTACGACGACATGATTAAGAAAGCCATAAAAGGCTCCGAACGATATCGTGTCCTGTCTAAGGCCGGTTTCTCCGAAAGCGAGATAAACAAGGCTATGCACACTCCTGTTAATATGGATGTCTTCACTTGGCAGGGAGAAAAGGATACTGTCATGACGCCTTACGACTCTATCGTTTATCACAAGCACTTCCTCAGAAGTAGTATGATGGCTGTCGACCCACACAACGGACATGTTAAGGTCTACGTCGGCGGACCAAATTTCAAATATTTCATGTACGACATGGTCAGCCAGGGCAAACGTCAGGTGGGTTCGACTATCAAGCCTTTCGTCTACTGTCAGGCCATGAAGGACGGTGCTACTCCTTGCGACCTCGCACCTAATGTACCACAGACTTTCCTCCTCGACGACGGTACTACATGGACTCCTCGCAATGCTGGTGAAGCACGTGCCGGAGAAATGGTGTCACTCCGCTGGGGTCTCGCCAACTCCAACAACAACGTGACAGCTTGCGTAATGAAACGCACTTCACCACAGGCTGTTACACGACTGATTCACGATTTCGGCATCCACGCGTCTATCGACCCTGTTTGCTCTCTCTTCCTCGGTACGTCCGACGTTAGCCTCTACGAAATGGTGGCTGCCTATGCGGCTTTCGTCAACAAAGGCGTACACATCGACCCTATTGCTGTCACTCGCATCGAAGACAAATATGGCAACGTTATTGCAGAATTCTCACCTATGGAGAGCGAAGCTGTCGACGAACAGACTGCCCACCTGATGATCAACCTTCTCCAGGGCGTTGTCAACCAAGGCACCGGACGTCGTCTGCGTGGACCAGCTTATAAACTGACCAACCAGATGGGAGGTAAGACCGGTACTACACAAAGCCAGTCCGACGGTTGGTTCATGTCTGTTATGCCTAACCTCGTGACCGGCGTTTGGGTCGGAGGAGAAGAACGTGGCATCCACTTCGATAGCATGAGCATCGGACAGGCGTCAAACGTTGCCATCCCTATTTTTGGACGCTTCGTGCTGAAGGCTTTCGCCGATCCTAAGACTACTTGCATAACTCCCGAAGACCAGTTCGAGAAGCCTGAGGTTTTCAACTACTCGCTCGATTGTGCCGACAAGGATGTTAATGCCGACGAGGCCGAAGTTCCTTCCGTTGAAGATATGCCAACAGGAGCCAACGACGAACCTTCTATATTCGAATTCTAAACTCCCCCATAGGATATGCAGATCAATATACTCAACAAGCAGAACTCCGTAGTCAACAACTACCTCGCTGAACTACGTAGCATAGAAGTACAGAAAGACTCTATGCGATTCCGACGCAACATCGAACGCATCGGTTCCATAATGGCATACGAGGTCAGCAAACAGCTGGAGTATAAGCAGAACGATATCACTACCCCACTTGGAGTAGCTCATGTCAATCAGCCTGCCGACAATATTGTCGTAGGCTCAATTATGCGTGCCGGACTTCCTATGCACAACGGTGTGCTCGACACTTTCGACCATGCAGAAAATTGCTTCATCTCGGCATACAGAAAATATACAAGTAAGGAGTCTTTTGAGATTCATCTCGAATATGTGGCAACACCTAACCTCGACGGAAAGGTGCTGATCATCAACGACCCAATGCTCGCTACTGGCAAAAGTCTCGCCATGACTATCGAAGCTCTCCGACGCTACGGCAAACCAAAACATACACACGTCATGTGCGTCATTGGCTCACAGGAAGGTGTCGACTTCCTCACAAAGTCTCTCGAAGGTTTCGATGCTACTCTCTGGATTGCTGCTGTCGACGAGAAACTCGACGCACACAAATATATCGTGCCTGGTCTCGGTGATGCTGGCGACCTCGCTTTTGGCGAAAAAATGTAAGACACATCATGGCATTAAAGGTTAAGACTATATACGTCTGCAAAGAGTGCGGAGCCGAATCACCCAAATGGATGGGACGTTGCTCACAATGTGGCGAATGGAATACCTTTGTCGAAGAACAGGTAACCATCGGCGGATCGAAGTCTTTCGGTTCGGGCTCTACTTCGTCATCATCTACTCTTTCGGCAACTATAACCCCAATGCCACTCGCCAAGGTTCAAGTGAATGAGGTGAGCCGTACTTCAACTGCCAACGCCGAACTCGACAGGGTCCTCGGTGGAGGTATCGTGCCTGGTGCTCTCATTCTCATTGGCGGCGAACCAGGCATAGGAAAGTCTACTCTCGTTTTGCAGATGGCACTTTCTATTCCCAACCGCAAGGTGCTCTATGTCTCAGGCGAGGAAAGCACTCAGCAAATCAAGCTCAGAGCCGACCGACTCATCTCACCAACTTCTAAGGTCTCTGGTGTAAGTGCCGACAACTGCATGGTTGTGAGCGACACCTCTATCGACCGCTTGCAAAGCCATATTGATGCCGCCAAGCCCGACCTCGTGGTCATCGACTCCATACAGACTATGGAGACCGAACGCGTCGAATCTTTCCAGGGTAGCATCTCACAGATTAAGGAGTGTACCTCCATGCTGATGCACCTCGCTAAGTCGAGCGGTACACCAATAATATTAATAGGACATATAAATAAAGACGGCCAGATTGCCGGACCAAAAATACTCGAACACATGGTCGATGTCGTGCTTCAATTCGAAGGCGACCGCAACAATATGTACCGCATCCTCCGCTCTATCAAAAACCGTTTCGGCTCTACCAACGAAATTGGTATCTTCGAGATGCTCGGAGACGGACTGCGCGAGGTGACCAACCCTTCAGAAATGCTCCTCAACGAGTATTCTCAGGCTCTCAGCGGTGTCTCTGTTGCTGCTGCCATGGAAGGTATGCGCCCTTTCCTCATCGAGGTGCAGGCTCTGGCGTCAACTGCCGCCTATGGCACACCACAACGATCGGCAACTGGCTTCGACATACGACGACTCAACATGCTGCTGGCCGTTCTCGAGAAACGTGCCGGATTCAAGCTGGCTGCCAAGGATGTCTTCCTCAACATTGCTGGTGGTATCAAGGTGGCCGACCCAGCTATCGACCTCGCCGTGGCGTCGTCTATCCTCTCATCCAACACCGATATAGCAATAAATGCAGGCACTTGCCTAGCCGGCGAAATTGGCCTCTCAGGCGAGATTCGCCCCGTCAATAGAATCGAACAGCGAGTGAGCGAAGCCGCCAAACTGGGCTTCAAGAAAATCATCATCCCTAAATACGGCGCCCGCATCAACTTCAAGAAGTTCGACATCGAAGTGGCACAAGTCTACAAACTCGAAGAAGCCTTCAGACTCCTCTTCGCATAGATTTTTTATCAGTAGCTTAGGAAATCTCTTTTTTATTCATATATTTGCATTGCGTAAATTACGTAACGTATTTTACGCAACGCGAAATACGCAATAAAACTGATGACAATCTTGCCGTCTTCGATGGTCTTGACTTATTCACATTCGAATAATATAACAAAAGTTTTTAGGTGTCGCATCCAAAAAAACTATTATTACAAGGGGTTTGAGGAGTAGACGTTTTGTATTTTTGAAAACTATTCAATACATTTGCATACCAATACAAACATTCATTATGCCACAGATAAGTGATTTCTACGGGATTCTAATATGGTTGAACTACAACGATCACATGCCACCACATTTTCATGCTTGGTATGGCGAATATCGTTGTATAGTCAATATCAATGATGGTATAGTGAAGGGAGAAATGCCAGGTAGGGCTATACGCATGATTTTAGAATGGCTTGACCAACATCGTGCAGAACTAATGGATAATTGGGAACTCGCTCAAAATGGCTCTCCACTAAAGAAAATTGAACCACTAAAATAACCCATGCAGATATGTTCTTAGAAGTTACTAAAGCAGAATATATGGAGGGTTACAAGGTAATGCTCCATTTTAATAATGGTGAATGTCGCGTAGTCGATCTCTATTCATCACTTAAAGGCGAAGTGTTTGCTCCACTCAAGGATATTGAATATTTCAAGCAGTTCTCCATCAGATTCAATACAATAGAATGGGAGAATGGTGCCGACTTCGCCCCCGAGTATCTTTATGAGATAGGTAAAGTAGCATAAGTATTATTCACATAACACAAAAGGCCCGCACCCCAAGATGCGAGCCTTTATTATGTAACTCTACCCGCTTCGCGGAAAATAAATCAAATTAATCAAATTAATCATATTCGGTCGGCATTTCGCCGACCTTTATTCTGCAACAGGACGAACAGATCGACCGTAGTTGCGGCCGTTGAGGTCCGTGCTCACGCGGCTGGAAAAGAAGTACATAAACCATGCGTAGTTCGGGCTGCCCTCGCTGAGCGATGACGACCAGTAGTAGCCGTACGAGCCAGCGAGGTAGAGGTCGCTGCTGTCGCGGCGGTAACCAGCAGCGGGAAGAAATATCCATTTGTCTGTATAGCCTGATACTTTACTTGTCACCTTGTAACCACTGACACCATTCTTTGTCGTCCATGTCCATGTGCAATTAGTTCGCAATTCTTCCCATTCGCTATAGGTTGGCATTCTCCATGATCCGCCCCAGTTGGCGTTGGCGGCATCGTCTGACAACTCAAGGGTTGTCTTGTCATCAGAAAAGCCATCATAGCCAAAACCGGAAGCTTTTGACGATGTAACGTATTTGGTATAGCCAGTTTCATATTGAGCAGGAATTTCTGGTGTTGCTGCAACTGGGAAACCATCAGCATCAGTGTGTGCAGGAACTGCAGGAATAGCCTCGGCAGTCATTCGTTTAGCATAATACTTGTAAGTGTCATAGTCATATGAGTCCTTTGTTGTCGTAGTAGTTTCGCCCCATGCTATATATGAACCATAGTCTTCAGGCTTCTCTGCGCCAATATTTACTGTTGCCCATTTTACAGAGAGTCCAAGGTCAATATAGTCATGGCCGTTATACTGACCACTTGGCAACTGAGGAGTTGGCTGTGATGGCTGCGCATCAAACACTGGCTTATGGAATGTGATGCTGTCTGGCACATCGCTTGTCATGCTATAGACTACCGATCCGTCTTTGCATACATAAAATTGTGCATTAGCCTCTGTGGCCATTGTACCCAAGCCAAGGATGGCGAGGGCTGAAAATATTAATCTCTTCATTTCTATTTCTTTATTAGTTTAACAATTTGTTTGCCTGCTTGCAACAGGTATATGCCTTCTTTGAGTCCCGACATGTTGATGTCAGCATCCTTTGACACCATAACGAGGCGACCTTCCATCGAGAAGATATGTACCATCTGCCCCTGCTTGAGACCATTGACATGCACATGGTCGGCCACAGGGTTTGGATAGACGCTGAACTCTACAGTTTCAACATCCCCGATGGCTGTAGTATTGCCCACCGAGACATTACCATTGCTCTTGGTGAATACTATGTTCGCCATCCCTTCACTTCGGCTGCCAATCTTTTCACTTGGCAACGACTCGTCATTATATTGTATCACGATGTCACCATTCGCCTCAAAGACGATGCGAGCAATCTTGCTCAACGCCTCGTTGAAAGTCTGCTCATCGAGTTTCTCAACCTTCAGCCCCTTCAGCGTCTGCGCCCATGCTGCAGAACCTATCAGCAGGACGACAAATAATGTTAATAGTTTCTGTTTCATATTATTTGTTTTTGTCATTAATAATTCCGAATAAAATCAATTCTATTTCTTTGATGGCTTTCGCCATTAGTCCTTGCATTTTGCCAATACTCTTTTGCGTAGGCGTCCTTGCATCTTTGTTGTATGTGTACTTGAATAAGTCAATCTCAGCTATTTCATGGTTCCTGATTGATCCTAGTTGTTGTCTATAGTTATAGCAAGCATTTAGTGCCGATAATTGCCCCATTGTATTCACAAGCTCATCAAATAGTTTGCAGAAAGAAGCTGAACTTGGCTCCATTCTATTGATGGGACCAGGATATAATTTGCCCTCCTTCTCTTCTTTCATTTTGTTTAGCAATTCCCTGACCTTGTCAAAAAGTTGCTCTTGGGTCTGTTGTCCCATAATGTGTTGTCATTTATGTTACTGAAATGGCAATCTCGATTTTTCAACTTCAATCGCTCCCGTCCCATGGTTGTGGTTATATTGATAGATCCAAGCATCTACAAGTCTTTCCGATTGCATCGTTGCTTTGGGTCCAACAATAATTCTCCTTAAACATTCCATTGGTATAGGAATGTTTATGAATGGAGTAATGCCTACTCCTGATGGTCGAGTCTTGAACTGCTCAGAGAACTTTATTATTCTCCATTCGTTCTCATATTCGAAGGCGTTGTTTTTCAACGCTATTGCTTCAATAGCATATTGGTGAAACAATCGCATATCCCATGGCCCTTGTGGATTTGCTGGTTTGCAGAATTCTTTTTCTAATGCTATAAACTTCTCAGTCTTTTGATACAGGCATCTTCTTATGCTGATTCTCTGATCTATGTTGTTGTTTTCAACAATCTCGAAATGTTTGCATAATTGTTGAGACGCAAACTCAAGGCACACTCCTCTCCCGTTATCCCCATACATATTCCACATCGGAATATTTTCCTGTGGATATGATAGAGATATTATAAATGGCTTCCCATAGCCAGCAAAAGAGTGCAACCCTTTATGAACTATATCTTTGTTCTGTATATAGTTTAAATATTCAGTTGTGTCATTCAATGATTCTACACCACTTGCTGAAAAATTCAATACATGTTTTTCTTTTTCATTTATGCCGTCCCAATTCTGCAAATAAGTTAATGTTTGCAGAGATGTATAATGATATAATGTTTCTGGAATAGTTTCCATACTTTTTCCTCCTCGCCAGCCAACTCCAACCTATAAACCAGCATTTTTCAATAACCCTCCTAACACCTCTACACACAAAAAAAACGTGGAGTCATTCTCTGACTGTCCACGTTCCGAGGTCGTAGGAAAAACCTTTTACAGTTGACAGATACAGAGAGACATCCACGCTGATAAGTATATATGTTCTCCTCTTGGTGTACCACGAGCATAAATGCCCATAGCACACCCTCAGGAGGTATATACCTTCCCGTGGCGTCTATCTCTACCTTGCCTATTGACTGTAAAATCCAAAATTTCCTACGTTTCAGAACGTCAACCGACAGGCGAATCATAGCGCCATTCTTATGTATAAAGCATACTCCCACACCCACACCGCTCCTTCGAGCTATGCCCTCAGCGTGGAGGTACAATGCAATATTACGACTTTTTTCCATAATTGTTCCTATTATTCTGCATATTTTACCAATTCCATACTACAATCATCATCATGCCATACCTCTATTTTGATATCGAAACACGTACTCTCGTCCTATCCACATGCTACCCATAACCTTCTCTCTCCGCCTACATTCCACTTTTAATGCCACATAAACCCTTTTTAAGCCTCACCGCTACGCATCGAACCAAAAATCTTACTATCTTTGCACGTTAATTACATTCTACAACATAAAGATTAAAGGAGTAGTAAATGAGCGAAGAGAAGAAATATAAGAGAACACTCGTGACTTCGGCCCTGCCATACGCAAATGGTCCAGTGCACATCGGTCACCTCGCTGGCGTATATGTGCCAGCCGACATTTATGTACGCTACCTCCGTCTGAAAGGAGAAGATGTCCTGTTCATCGGCGGTTCTGACGAACATGGTGTGCCTGTTACAATCCGAGCCCGCAAAGAAGGTATCACAGTTCAGGATGTGGTTGACCGTTATCACTATCTAATCAAAGATTCTTTTGAGAAATTTGGTATCTCATTTGATATATATAGTCGTACAACTAGCGACACCCATCATAAGTTCGCAAGTGATTTCTTCCGCAAACTCTACGATGACGGCAAGTTTATAGAACAGGTTTCAGAGCAGTTCTATGACGAGGAAACTAAAGAATTCCTTACTGACCGTAATATCCGCGGTGAATGTCCTCGTTGCCATTCACTTGGCGCTTATGGCGACCAGTGCGAGAAATGCGGAGCAACACTTTCTCCTGATGAACTTATCAATCCATATAATGCTGTAAACGGCAATCCTTTGGTCAAGAAAGAGACCAAGCACTGGTATCTTCCACTCGATCAGCATGAGGAATGGCTGCGCAAATGGATTCTTGAAGATCATGAGGAATGGCGCCCTAATGTCTATGGACAGTGCAAGAGCTGGCTCGATGGTGGCTTGAAACCTCGTGCAGTAACACGAGACCTTGACTGGGGTATTCCTGTGCCTGTTGAAGGCGCTGAGGGTAAGGTGCTCTACGTATGGTTTGATGCTCCTATCGGCTACATTTCTAATACAAAAGAGCTGTGTGATGCTCACCCAGAGCTTGGTTCATGGGAGAAGTGGTGGCAAGACAATGATACCCGCATGATTCACTTTATCGGTAAGGATAATATTGTATTCCATTGCATTGTTTTCCCTGCCATGCTGAAGGCTCATGGAGACTACATTCTTCCTGACAATGTCCCTTCTAACGAATTCCTTAATCTTGAAGGTGACAAAATCTCGACTTCGCGCAACTGGGCTATATGGCTTAACGAATATCTCGTTGATTTCCCTGGCAAGCAGGACGTGCTCCGCTACGTGCTTACAGCCAACGCACCAGAGACAAAGGATAACGACTTTACTTGGAAGGACTTTCAGGCACGCAACAATAACGAACTCGTAGCAATATTCGGCAACTTTATAAACCGTGCAATTGTACTTACTCACAAGTACTTCGGTGGCAAATTGCCTAAGCGAGGCCAGTTGCAGGACATTGACAACGCAGCTATCAACGAGTTCGCCGAAGTCAAGAAGCAGGTCGAAAGCTATCTCGATGTTTTCCGTTTCCGCGACGCACAGAAAGAGGCTATGAACCTTGCACGCATAGGCAACAAATACCTCGCCGACACCGAACCTTGGAAGGTTGCAAAGACCGATATTGACCGAGTTGCGACGATACTCAACATATCACTCCAGATTGCTGCCAACCTGGCAATTGCTTTCGAGCCATTCCTTCCATTTAGTGCGGCCAAACTTCGTTCTATGCTCAATATGTGCGATGTGAAGTGGGAAGTACTCGGTTCTATCGACATCCTGGAAGAAGGTCACGAAATAAAGCCTGCCGAACTTCTCTTCGAGAAGATTGAAGATGCAGTTATCGATGGCCAGCTCAATCGCCTTGCGGAAATCAAAAAGGCAAATGAAGAGGCTAAAAAGGCAGAAGAGGAGGCTAACTGGAAACCAGAAGAAGTTGGCGCACCTGTTGATTTCGAAACTTTCGAAAAACTCGACATACGTTGCGGCAAGATTCTCGATTGCCAGAAGGTTCCTAAGGCAGATAAGTTGCTCCAGTTCAAGATTGATGACGGTATGGGCGGACGAACTATCGTCAGCGGTATTGCCGCTTACTACAAGCCAGAAGACCTCATCGGCATGGAGGTATGCTTCATTGCCAACTTCCCTCCACGCAAGCTGAAGGGTGTTGAAAGCCAGGGCATGATTCTCTCGGCTGTCGACAAGGATGGCAAATTGGTTGTGATTTCACCAAGCAAGGACGTCGCTCCTGGAAGCAAGGTAGGATAACACACAACATAAAAATAGAAAGGAGAACGCCATCAGACGTTCTCCTTTCTTATTTTAACTGTTACTAATAATTACTTCCAGTCTACTGACTTTAGAACGTCAGATACCTTAACGGTAGTCGCCTGAACGTTTACGTCTGCTGTAGAACGAATATCACGGCTTGATGCTCCGATATTGATCTTGTATGTGCCTTCGTCAACAACCCATGAAGATGAAGCTTCGTCAAATGAAGCAAGGTCTTCAACAGCAATTGTCATCTTAACTGTTTCAGTCTCGCCTGCAGCAAGTTCCTTTGTCTTGGCGTATGCCTTGAGTTCCTGAGCTGGCTTCTCAAGGTTACCCTGTGGAGCAGCTACGTAGAGTTCGACTACTTCCTTACCAGCTACAGCACCAGCATTCTTAACGTCAACAGATACGGTGATGTTCTTGCCGTCATTCTCAACCTTAGCGTTGCTATATTCAAATGTTGTGTAAGAAAGACCATAACCAAATGGATAGCTTACTGCAAGATTCTGCTTGTCAAACCAACGGTAACCAAGCCAGATGCCCTCCTTGTGATTTGTGTAGTCGTATGTCTCAACCAATTCAGTCTTTTCTTCCTGGCTACCACCAATGAATACAGACAAGTCGAGCTTGAAGTTCTCAGCACGTGGGAAGTTTTCGCTTGACTTGTGATCCACGAATGAATTTGGCCATGTCATAGTCAACTTGCCCGAAGGAGATACCTTACCACTCAATACATCGGCTACAGAATTGCCACCTTCCTGACCTGCCTGCCATGCAAGAAGAACTGCGTCTGGAGTATTCTTCCATGACTGGGTTTCAATAACACCACCAATGTTAAGAACAACAACCACTTTCTTGCCGGCTGCATGATAAGCCTTACTTACTGCATTGACAAGAGCAAGTTCCTCAGATGTGAGGTTGAAGTTGGCAATAGTACGATCAAGGAATTCACCTGATATACGGCCTATAGTAATGATTGCCGCGTCATTAGCCTTTACTGCCGATGCAAGCTCTGATGCTGAAGGAACGAGTTCTGCAGGAAGACTTGATGGAAGGAAGTCATTAAGGTCAATAGTGTTGTTCTCCTTGTTCTTTGCAGCACGTGCCTGACGCTCTTCCTCAAGTTTCTGCTGATATGCTTCATATACACTCTTCACATTCTCATCAACAGCATAACCCGCATTGCTCAAACCCTCAAGAAGAGATACTGTATATGCACGGTTTACATTGCCCGAACCTGTACCACCAGCTATAAACTGATAAGATGTCAGACCATAAACTGCCAAATTCTTAACCTCTGCAGCAAGTGGCAATGTGTTTTCTTTGTTCTCAAGAAGCACCATACCCTCAACCGCACTCTGGCGAGTTACTGCAGCATGAGCTGTAAGATCTGGCTTGTTGCTATACTGATAGCCATTGAAACGTGGTGTACGAACAATAAGTTCAAGGATTCGCTTAACGTTGCGGTCAAGGTCTGCTACATTGAGAGTACCATTGTTGACACCATCGACGATTTGCTTATACTGCATTGGCTTGCCTGGCTGAAGCATATCATTGCCAGCATGCATCTGGGCAACGGCATCTTTACCACCAAACCAGTCTGTCATAACTGTACCCTTGTAACCCCAGTCGCCACGAAGTACATCTTCGAGAAGTTCTTTGTTCTCCGATGTGTAGACGTCATTGACATAGTTATAGGATGTCATCACAGTCCATGGGTCTGATTCCTTGACAGCTATCTCAAATCCCTTAAGATAGAGTTCACGTATAGCACGAGTCTCGATTATTGAGTTGACACCCGTACGGTTTGTCTCCTGGCTGTTTGCCATGAAGTGCTTTATGCTTGTACCTACATTCTGGCTTTGGATACCACGAACGTATGCTGCCGCAGTCTTACCAGAGATGATAGGGTCTTCTGAGTAATATTCGAAGTTTCGACCGTTAAGTGGATTACGGTGAATGTTAAGTGCTGGAGCCAGCAAAACGTCGGCACCATACTCTAGTACTTCATTACCGATGCTCTTACCTACCTCTTCTACAAGCTCCTGGTTCCATGTGCTTGCAAGCAATGTTCCTATAGGGAAGTGTGTACAATAGTATGTCTGCTCGTCACCTTCGCGAGTTGGATTAATACGAAGACCAGCAGGACCATCGGCCAATACGATTGCAGGAATACCAAGTCGAGGAATCGCATGAGTCGATCCAGCGGCTCCAGGCACAAGCTCTGCCTGCGAACCAACTGTGGCACTTAAACTGTCGCCACCATTATCCATTCCTACTCCAACTACAAGAAGAGCTTTCTCTTCAAGTGTCATTGCGGCAACTATCTCATCAATATTGTCCGCACGAAGTTTCAACTCTGATGGTCCGCACGATGCCACCAATGAAGCCATGGCAACGGACATTGTTGAAGCCAATATTAATTCCTTTTTCATTATTTATAAGTATTTAGAATATATTCTACTTAAACAAGCGTGGGGCAAAATCTGCAAGATAAATTCGCCAGTTACGCCAGATGTGTCCACCATCAGTCTCTTTATATACGTATGGATAATTGTTGGCATCCATCTTGGCACGGAGATCCATATTGTCTTTATAAAGGAAGTCTGTTCGGCCTATTGCTATATAGTAGAGCGCTGGACGCTTTGCTGCAGAGAACTGAGTAGCTAGTTTCTTGTCAAAGTCAGAGTATATTCCGTAAGCATCACCCTGCTCTTTGGCTATTGCCGCCGAAAAGAGTCCTACATAGTTAAACATGTCTGGATATTGCTTCGATATGTGGCAACTATGAAAGCCACCCATCGAAAGTCCTGCTATTGCTCGATTCTTCTTGTCAGCTTTTGTACGGAATGTCTTGTCAACAAATTTCACGATTTCAGGAAACGCTTTTTCAAATGTTCCATCCATGGTCTTTGGCAAAGCAAGATTTGGAGACACCATGCCCTCAGGACCTTCACCTGGTGCTGCATGCTGCGCAATATTGCCGTTTGTCATGACTACTATCATTGGCTTAGCTTGTCCTGTCGCAATAAGGTTGTCAAGTATCTGTGTCGCACGACCTTGAGTATACCACGCTTCCTCGTCACCACCAATGCCATGAAGAAGATACAATACCGGATATTTCTTACCCGATGTCTCATAGCCAGCTGGAGTGTAAACTGTCAATCGACGATCTATTTTTTCTGAGTCTGAATGATACCATATTTTGCTTACTGTTCCATGAGGCACATCATCTACCTTATATAGGTCGACTATAGGATCACCATCTACGTACAGGATGCTTGTAAGTGTAGCTACATCGCGATTGATAAATACGTTTGAAGGGTCCACTACTTTCTGACCATCTACCTCAAATGTGTAGCTATAAAACTCAGGAGCCACGGCTTCTGGGGTTGTATATTCCCATATTCCATCTTTCCCCTCTTTCAATTCCACTACTCCTGGAGCCTCAAATTGACCGTATGGTGTCTCTATCTTTTGTGTAGGAAGGAAGTCTCCGCTAAGGGTCACTTTGATTGCCTTTGGTGCCTGTATACGGAATGTAACTGTCTTATTCGCATTAATTTCTGGCGATTTGACGGCTGCCTGTCCCCAAAGTGCCTGCTGAGCGTATGTTGTGCTGCCTATTAAGATTGCTGCTGCAGCTAATATATATTTTTTCATAGTACGTTATTATTTAAAGATTTTCTGTGAGAACTCTGTGAAGTAAATTCGCCAGTTGCGCCATATATGACCGCCCTCTGTTTCGAGGTATTCGTATGGGTATTTATGAGCATCCATATAGGCAAGGAATTCGTCGTTACCTTTCTTGAGGAAGTCTGTTTTACCTATTGCAACAAAGTATAGGGCTGGCTTGTTCTTGGCAGAGAACAGGTTGGCCATCTGCTTGTCAAAGTCTTTATATACTGGCGATGTCGATGCTTTCCCGTCTCCTCTGCGACCATCACCAACACTCGAACCACTAAACAATCCTACATATCCATACTCTCCTGCATAATATTTTGATATATGCTCTGAATGGAAACTACCCATCGAGAGACCTGCTATCGCACGATGATTCTTGTCGTTTATCGTACGGAAGTTCTTTTCGACAAATTTACGCACGTCTGGGAATGAGAGTTCGAATGCTGCCTCTTTCATGCCTTCTTTAACACCTCCCATGACCATTTGTGGCTGCTGGAAACCTGCTGGAGATTCACCACATGTTGCCTGCTCGTATGCGTTTCCGTTTGTCATCACCACAATCATAGGGACAGCCTTGCCAGCCGCTATAAGGTTGTCCAGGATTTGGCTTATGCGTCCCTGGGTATACCACGCCTCTTCGTCACCACCTGAACCATGAAGGAGATAGAATACCGGATATTTCTTGCCCGATGTCTCATAACCAGCAGGTGTATAGATTGTCAGTCGTCGCTGCATGCCGAGCGAAGGACTGTCATACCACATCTTACGTATTGTTCCATGAGGCACGTCGTTTATCTTATAGAGGTCTCCCTTGTCTCCTTTGTCATTGCTGATGATGAAGTAGTTCGTTATTGTCGCTACATCACGGTTGATGTATACATTTGACGGATCGATTGTCTTCTGACCATCGATGACAACATTATAGCAATAATACTCACTCGACAATGCCTGCGGAGTTGTGTACTCCCATACACCATCTTTCTCTACAAGATCAGCCTGACCAGGTGCTGCTACTTTTCCGTAATTAGGTATGTCAACCACTGTCTCAGGTAAAAAGTCGCCTGTAACTTTTACGGTCTTCGCCTTAGGCGCTTTAACACGAAATGTTACCGTATTATCAGAATTGATTTGTGGTGAGGCAAGAGGAGTATCGCCCCACAACGCCTGTTGAGAAAAGGCTGTTGTAGCACAAAGGGCTACACATGCAAGAGATAGATATTTCTTCATTTATGTTTGATTTAATAGATATATACATATCACTGAAATACAATAAGCAAATATAAAGAATTATATCTTTTTTTTACAACTTTTATATGCCTTTTGTTTATGCTATCATACACATTTCAAAAATCATCATAACTATATCACATTGTTGTTATCAAAAATACATAAAGAACAGACAAAAAAAGAGGCTGTCCACTTTCTAGTGTAACAGCCTCACCATATCAGTCAGCAAATTTCTTTTTAGACAGTCATGATGTCCTTTTCCTTAGCAGCATACATCTCGTCAATCTTCTTGATGTATGAATCATGGATTTTCTGAACCTGATCCTCAGCATCCTTCTGAGCATCCTCTGCCAAGCCGTCTTTCTTCATCTTCTTAAATTCCTCATTGGCATCACGACGAAGGTTTCTTACGGCAATACGCGAATCCTCACACGACTTCTTTGCCTGCTTGGCAAGGTCCTTACGACGTTCCTCTGTCAATGGTGGAACAAGGATTCGAATGGTTTCGCCATTATTATCAGGGTTCATTCCTAGATTTGCGGCCATAATAGCACGCTCAATAGCAGGAATCATACTCTTCTCCCAAGGACGTACTGTAATAGTGCGTGGGTCAGGAACCGATATGTTCGCCACCTGTGAAAGTGGAGTTGCTGTACCAAAATAGTCAACACGGACATCTTCCAGCACTTTCGGATTTGCCCTACCTGCTCTGATCTTGCCAAGTTCATAGTCAAGGTGATCAATAGCCTTCTTCATCTGTTCTTTGGTGTCTTCAAGCACCAATTCAACCTCTTCTTGCATATATTTCTATGTGATGATATTCGTTAATGATGCAAAGATAGTAATTTATTGTTATTATACACACTTGCATCCGATTATGTATTTATTTACCCGCCAAGAAGTCTTTGTGTCGTTCTATCGGTCTATAGAAATAGACTACACCATACTCTCTCGCTTTTTCTCTCTTCTCGTCTGTATCTACAACACCTAGCGATTCCTCAACCTCATTCCAAACATTCAGTATTATCTGGTCTGCCTTGGAACGTATCTCGTCAAGTTTTGCATGATGCTTTTGTATTGTAAGCTGGATATCCTTATGTTTCGCATATATCTCGGAAAACAAATCCATCTTTACTTTGACATTTGCTATAGATGGATTGTATATCCTGTTCCCACTTCTCTTGCTTTCACCATCTATTACATTTCGCCCAAGCTCGATAAGCTGAGTATCCGTAATCATTTCTGGAACTGTTCCCTTTGTATGATCAAGTCCAAGAATCTTTCTGGCTTCTTTTTTTATTTCACCACGCAAAATGCACATGTTAAACACCTGAATGAAATGAGATAAATACAGACGAGCATTCTTGCCTGCTTCATTCATTTTCTTTCCCAATTGCGCCTGAAGATTCCTGCTATCTACATATTGGTTAACTGCCTGTTCAAAAACTGTAGTAAAAGCTCTTACATCCATTGCTGTCTTCTGACTGAAGAGCAAGTCTGATGGAGAGTATAATTCTATAGCAGCCAGAGCTGACTTCAACGAACGAAGACGCGCCTGATCTGTATTTGGTAGACGACGGTAAGGCATTCTTTTATCCTCTAATCTATTAAAATTGCTTATATTCCTAGTGCGATTTCTACAATCGCCTTTTTCGAGGTGCAATATTACATCTTTATTACGAAGAATGCAAGCTAATCTTTATAAAATACGCCATTCGCTGTAAAAATACTTCATTTTACTACTTTTTATATATGCGAACACTCCACAAACATAACACAAAACCCAACAGTCGCAATTATAACTATCAAAACATCTCTATTCTGTATTGCTTACAGAAAAATAAGACATAGACTGCAATATCTATTTATATATGTCATTATAATTGCATATCCCACAAAAATCGTTATCTTTGTTGCAACGACATTTTTAAGGATTTTGAAGTTCAAGATGAACAGCCGTCTCATATTATTACCTTTTTCACTAATATATAGTGGCATTGTTGCTCTACGCAATTGGCTATACAACCACAACATATTGCATAGCACAACTTTTGACATACCTGTCATCTGCGTTGGCAACATTACTGTCGGAGGAACTGGGAAAACCCCATTCATCGAGTATATCTTACGCACTTTGGAATCTTCAAATACTCCTGCTATTGTCAGCCGAGGCTACCGCAGGAAAACCAAAGGACTCGTCATAGCTGCTAAAGATTCAACAACCCAAGATATTGGCGACGAACCATTCCAGATGCACAATAAGTTCCCCAATATACCAATAGCGGTTGACGGCAATAGAAACAAAGCGATAAAGTGGATAAAGGATAACACCTCTTGCAATGTCGTTCTTATGGATGATGGATTTCAGCACAGGTCAACGAAAGCAAGTTTCTACGTTCTTATGACCGACTATGCACGCCCTATGTGGAGCGATTGGACTTTCCCATCAGGCAACTTGCGAGAGCCTTGGCATGGCCGTCATCGTGCCGACATTATAATAGTAAATAAATGTCCCGAAAATCTTTCAGAGAAAGAAAGGGATGATATAAAGAAACGTCTGAATGTTTCCTGCCCAATATATTTCGCATCTATAACATACGGCGAGTTGCGTCGTCATGATGCGACTGTCGCCAATGAGGATATCGACAAGGCATTAGCCATAGCCGGCATCGGTCGCCCAGCACCTTTCTTCGAAGAGGTAAAAAGAAGAGTAAAAGATACACAATGTATCGAATATGCCGATCATCATAACTTTTCAGCAGATGACTTCAATAACATTTCGTCTGTGATGGTCAATGATGGAAGACGACTGATAACAACAGAAAAAGACGCAACACGTCTGGCAAACTCCGGACTGGATTACCTTTTCATTCCTATAGAATTGAAAATTCTGTTTGGACAAGGGAAGGAACTGAACAAGATTATAAATGATGCTGTAGAAGCAAAAACAAAATAAAAACAAAAATATGGAGAAGACTATTATCGAAAAAATCAATGAAGCTGCCGCATATTTAAAGTCGCAGTTTTCAGAACAGCCTAAAGTTGGCATCATCCTCGGAACTGGACTTGGCGGACTTGTCAATGAAATAAAGATTGAAAAGTCTATAAAGTATGAAGACATCCCTCATTTCCCTGTTTCAACTGTTCAGGGACATTCTGGGCGCATGATTATTGGCACTATTGGCAACGTGCCTGTTCTTGCCATGCAGGGCCGTTTCCATTACTACGAAGGCTACAAGATGGAGCAGGTGACTTTCCCTGCACGTGTAATGAAGGTTGCCGGCATCAATACACTCTTCGTGTCCAACGCCAGCGGTGGCCTCAACCCAACTTTCAAGGTGGGCGATATCATGATCATTACCGACCATATCAATATGTTCGGCACTAATCCGCTCATCGGACCAAATCTTGAGGAGTTCGGACCACGCTTCCCCGACATGTCAGAAGTCTATAGCAAGAGACTTACTAAAATGGCACTCGAAATAGCACAGAAAAACGGCATCTCTCTTAAGCAAGGTGTCTATGTGGGCACAACAGGCCCTACTTTTGAAACTCCTTCCGAATACAAGATGTTCCGCACTTTGGGAGGTGATGCCGTTGGCATGTCTACTGTTCCAGAGGTTATCATTGCACATCATGCAGGTATGGAAATCTTCGGCATCTCCATCATCACCGACTCTGGTGTCCCAGGCGAAATCGTCGAAGTGTCACACGAAGAGGTTCAGAAGGTTGCCGGCGCAGCAGAACCACTTATGACAAAAGTAATAAAGGAACTTGTCATAGAAGAATTCAAGAAGTAAAGCAAGCGGTATTCCGTCTACTTTTTGTGCAGAATATTACGCACCCATTTAGGTAATATTATTGCACCCATGATAAGATAAGGGTAGTAGCTAACTAGGCGCCAACATAGCGCCATAGCTACACCCATTCCTATCGGTAGAAATCCCGAAAGGAACTCTTTGAACACCCACTCCGCAAAGCCACTGCCACCAGGTGTCGGACTAACTAGCATCATTATCCACATGGCAAGCTGCTTTCCAAAGACAATAAAATGCTGTTCAAGCCCCATGTAACGTATCCCTAGAAATGCTACAATCAAGGTGTTGACCACCCAATATCTGGCAATCCACGATGCACATGTAGCAGCAAACGCTTTCACCCATTTGCGGAATGGCCACTGACGAAAATAGGCTGACGTACTGACCATGTCGTCACCTACCTTATCCATCTTAGCTCTCCACCTACGCAATAGGGGCAACTTGAAAACAAGTAGCAAAAGTCGCTTCAAACCTCGTGGATTAATAAAGAAACCATAGCTCAATAGCAATATATAAGCCACTTTCACACTATAACCTGTCCATGCAAGGTATATGAAATTGGACGCCACTGCACTATCAGCACCAAATACATTCGCAGAACCAATTAAAAGAACTGCTATTGGGAATACTAAAGCAAAAAATAATTCATCAAGAAAAGACGTGACCATGACAATACCCGTACTTCGTCCAATATTTATTCCCTCACGATTGACAAAAAAGATAGCTACACTAGTGCCTCCAACTGCCGAAGGGGTCACCGCTGACGCAAACTCCCACAACATTATCACCCTGAAGGCCTGCTTCCAGTTCATGTCATAATCACTCAAGACGCGGATACGAACCATGTAGCCCAAGTCACGGACGGCCATCATTCCAAACGACAAGACAAACCAGACAACCGACCATAAGCCTATATGAACAGCACTAAACATTCCCGGCTCATATTCGCGCGAGAATAAATAAGCTGTTGCACCCAGGCCTATAACTATTGGCACGACAATTTTCCACGACTTGATCCCGTCAAGAACAGAACTGTCCGCCGCCTGTTGGTTTGTTTTCTGGATTTCTGCCAAAATACAATAGAATTTGGAGTATTCTACAAAAATGAATTTGTAATTAAAAGCAAAAGCAGCCCTCCTTTTCGGAGAACTGCTCAGGTAGCCCGTAGGAGAGTCGAACTCCTCTTTAGAGAATGAAAATCTCTCGTCCTAACCGATAGACGAACGGGCCGCGAGTAATATCGTGTTAACCTGTCAATTTGCCTCTAAATTCCTTTTGGAATTAAGCAAGCTTATTGATATGCTTTGCAAGCTTCGACTTCAAGTTTGCAGCCTTGTTCTTGTGGATAATGTTGCGCTTTGCGAGCTTATCCAACATTGAAGAAACCTTTGGCAGCAACTCAGTAGCTGCAGCCTTGTCAGTTGTCTGACGAAGAGCCTTCACAGCGTTACGAGCAGTCTTCGCATAGTAGCGATTGTGAAGTCTGCGCTTCTCGATCTGACGAGTTCTCTTGATTGCAGATTGATGGTTTGCCATTTTTAATATATTATTTAATTCTAATATTTGCTTTTTAAAATTGTAGCCCGTAGGAGAGTCGAACTCCTCTTTAGAGAATGAAAATCTCTCGTCCTAACCGATAGACGAACGGGCCCCCTCGTAAGGTATATACATACCACACAAACAGATTTTCTCCGTTTGCGGTTGCAAAGATAGTTTGTTTTTCTTTTACGTGCAATACCTATGACGTCTTTTTTCTCACCTACTACAACCGAAATAGCCAATTTGGACGTTAAAATCACTTAAAACACAGCCAACAAGCCTTTTTTCTATGAACCAATTATCCGATCATTGTCAAAATAACTGTAATATCGATTGCTGTCAAGCCCATCTTGTACTATTATAATATGGTCCCTAAGAGGTATATCCATCAATTTGCCTGCTTCATATAGCTTCCTGGTAACATCATCATCCATTTTTGAAGGTTTAAGGGTGCCCGACGGATGATTATGAGCTATCATTATTGCAGACGCCGACATGTCAAGCGCCATCTTGATGGCCATACGGACATCTACAACGGTCCCATTAAGTCCACCCTCCGATAACAATTCAACACCTATCATCTGGTTCTGCCTGTTCAACATCAGAATCCACATCTCCTCATGTTTCAGGTCTGCTATACGAGGATGAAATATCATATACGCATCACGGCTATCCGTAATCTTCATCTTCTCTTCCGCCTTCGTTATGTTCCTGCGCCTGCCGAGTTCAAGCGCTGCAATGATGTTTATGGCACGTGCTACACCAATGCCCTTAATTTTTGTCAACTCTTTTAGCGATGTATTCCCAAGGTCTGTAAGATTGTTGTTATAGCGACCCAGAATCTCTCGTGCAATATCTACAGCAGAACGATTAACCTGACCCGACCCTATTATTATGCCCAACAGCTCCGAATTCGTCAAAGACCTCTCCCCCATCATGATCAACTTTTCACGCGGACGGTCCTGCTCTGCTAAGTCTTTTATCTTTATACGAGATTGTTCCACTTCACAACCTGGCACTACTGAACTCTTTTCGATTTTCTCCATGTTCGCTTTATTCATTTCTGTTCGGCTTTTCTACATATATAATACAAATGTATCTCTATTCCGCGAAATTAGCAAATCTTAGTTGGCTCATCAGACTATTTATATTATCTTTGCACGATACATTATATCACTTACAATAGAATTTCTAAATAT
This sequence comes from Bacteroidales bacterium, assembly GCA_024401355.1. Classification (GTDB taxonomy): domain Bacteria; phylum Bacteroidota; class Bacteroidia; order Bacteroidales; family Marinilabiliaceae; genus W3P20-009. The sequence continues at coordinate 44,520 of JAKSLF010000002.1, forward strand.
TATGGAATCTACACGACAGAAAAAAATATCACGTCTCCTACAGAAGGAATGCGCTGAGATGTTTCAGCAAGAAATGCGAGAGCTCACTCTCAATACAATGTTGTCTATCACCATCGCACGAGTTTCTAGCGACCTCTCTTTGGTCAAGTTCTATATTTCTGTATTCCCATCAGAAAAAATTGATGCCGTACTGAAAAACATCAATGACAACAAGTCACGTGTTCGATATGCACTCGGACAACGCATAGGCAAACAGTTGCGCATTGTCCCAGAACCTGCTTTCTTCATCGACGACAGCCTCGACTACCTCGAACATATCGACAACTTGCTCGACAGCGAGAAGAAAACTGAAGACAACTCGCCAGAACAAAAGTAAAAATGCAATACGATCCTATCAAACGCTCACTTGGCAAGGTGTTCAATGCGACACCCGCACTTCGTGTCATCTTCTACAAGATGCTTGATGTGCTATTGCTGCGCTCATGGTATATCCGCCTTGAGCTCAACAAATGGAATAGCTCACTTAAAGGATCACCAGCTTTGATTCTCGATGCTGGTAGCGGCTTCGGACAATATACCCACCGCATGGCTAATCTCAACAAGCTGCATCAGATTACAGGTGTCGATGTCAAGGAAGAGCAGATTGAGGATTGTAATGGCTTTTTCAAACGTCTCGGCATGGCCAATCGCGTGAAATTTGAGGTCCAAGACCTGACTCAATATATCCGACCAGACTGCTACGACCTTATTCTGTCTGTCGATGTCATGGAACACATCCTTGAAGACTGCAAGGTGTTCGAGAATTTCTGCCAGTCTCTTCACAAAGGAGGAACTTTGCTCATCTCAACGCCTTCCGACCTTGGAGGCTCCGACTCTGACGAGCACGACGACGAACACGCACACGGCTTTATCGACGAACACGTCCGCGATGGATACAATATCGACGATATTAGGCAGAAACTGCTTAATGCCGGGTTCAGCAAAATCGAAGCAAAATATTCATACGGCACTCCAGGACATGTTTCTTGGGTGTTGTCTATGAAGTGGCCTATCATGGCACTCAATTTCACCAAGTTGTTTTTCATACTGCTACCTATATATTATATAGTTGTATATCCATGGTGCCTGCTGCTCAACCTCATCGATGTGGCTACGGAACATAAAGCCGGAACAGGTCTGATTGTAAAAGCAGTAAAATAATCACTACGTGCCGATGAATACGCTACCATTTGTCATAGCAAAACGTTACCTGCTTGCCAAAAAGTCGCAGAATATCATCAATGTCATTTCGATGATATCTTCACTTGGCATTATGGTCGGTACGGCTGCTCTGCTTATTGTCCTCAGCGTGTTCAATGGTCTCAATGTTTTTGTTGGTTCACTATTCGGTTCTTTTGACCCAGACCTCAAGGTTGAACCACTCTCAGGAAAGGTTTTTGAGGCCGATTCAGCCTATGTCAAACTGATAACCGACATCGAAGGTGTAGACAATGCTACTTGCATCCTTTGCGACAATGCATTGCTGTCTTACCAAAAACGCCAGATGCCTGCAATGGTTATGGGCGTCGATTCGTTGTTCAAAAAGGTAATTGCCATAGACGACATCGTTTTCGACGGGAAATACTCCGTTGGTATGTACGGACTCGATTTCTGTATGCTTGGAGCTATCCTGGCCGACCAACTCGGAGCACATTCCACCGCCTATGCCTCCAAAATGACGATATACACTCCCAAGCGTACCGGGAAAATTAATATGGCTATGCCCGAAAAGTCGTTTGTGCAGGAAGAGGCTACCGTATGCGGTTCTTTTGCCGTACAGCAGGTCGACTACGATTCCAACTATGCTATAATTTCTATCGAACAGGCACGCGATTTGTTCTGCTACTCTGCAAACGAGGTGTCTGCCATTGGCATCCGCGTTGCCGAAGGATATGATATCGACAAGGTCAAGGAAAAAATAAAGGGTGTCTTGGGCGAAAATGTCGCTGTCAACGATAAATGGGAACAGCACAAGTCTTTTTTCAAAATGATGCAGGTCGAAAAGTTCATGGCTTTCCTGATTCTCACGTTCATCATCATCATTGCTGCATTCAACATTATAGGTTCACTCTCTATGCTCATTTTTGAAAAAAAGGAGAGCATATCTGTACTCAAAAGTATGGGAGCAAGCCGCCAGTTGATCACACGCATATTCCTGTTCGAAGGATGGCTCGTCTCCTTAGGAGGTGTCGTCATTGGTTTAATCCTCGGAATTATTCTGGTTCTTATTCAACAGCATTTCGGGATTATCGGTTTCGCCAATTCCGAAGACTATATCATAAGTGCATATCCTGTACAGTTCCAATGGCTCGATGCACTAATCGTTTTTGTAACCGTATCCATTGTCGGCATTCTTGCCGCCTGCTATCCGGTTCACTCTATTGTTGGACGTTATTATTCACAAATGCTGAGCGACAACTAATAATACTAGAATAAAAATATATACTATGTTTCTACTTAAGCCTATCAACCATATCGGTCAATACACGCTTTTTCTGGGACAGACGCTTCGCAAACCAGAGAAATGGAACGTTTTTGGCCGTAATATTCTTGCCGAAATCGACAAGGTGGGCGTCGACTCTCTTGGCATCGTTACGCTTATTTCGCTTTTTGTCGGCGCTGTTATAACCATACAGACTGCCAACAACCTTGACAATCCTTTTATCCCTACATACACTGTAGGATTCGCCGCCCGCGAATGCATCATCCTCGAGTTCTCACCAACTATTATTTGTCTCGTTCTTGCTGGCAAAGTTGGTTCCAACATATCATCCGAAATAGGCACTATGCGCATCACCGAACAAATCGACGCACTCGACATCATGGGCGTCAATTCCGCCGGATACCTTGCTGCACCTAAAATCATTGCCATGATCATCAGCGTGCCTCTTCTCGTCATCTATAGTATCGCTATAGGCATTTATGGCGGATACCTGGCCGGAAAATTCACCGGACTTGTTCCTCCCGACGATTTTATCTATGGTATCCACTTCTCACTTAAACCACACTACATTCCCTACTCACTCTTCAAGTCTACTATATTTGGTTTTATCATAGCTTCTATTTCATCTTACTGCGGATATTACACTAAGGGTGGTGCACTCGAAGTTGGTAAGTCAAGCACAACTGCTGTCGTTATAAGTAGTATCGTTATACTGATGTTCAATCTTGTCATCACTCAATTAATATTATCATGATAGAGGCACAAGGAGTAGTAAAAATTTTTGGCGGCCGCACTATTCTTCACGGCATCGACGCCACTTTCGAGACTGGCAAGACCAATCTTATCATCGGAAAGAGTGGTTCAGGCAAGACTGTGCTGCTCAAGTCACTTGTCGGCCTCTACGACATCGATGGAGGTGATATCCACTACGACGGACGTAGCACGATAAGTCTCAACCGCAAACAAAAGGACCAGCTCCGACGCGAAGTTGGTATGCTCTTCCAGGGTTCGGCTCTTTTTGACTCAAAAACCGTTGAGGAGAATGTGCGATTCCCTCTCGATATGTTTACCGACATGTCATTGGAGGAACGACGCGAACGCGCCAATTTCTGCCTCCAACGTGTCAACATCATTAACTCCAACCACCTCTACCCTTCCGAAATAAGTGGTGGTATGCAAAAACGAGTTGCCATCGCACGAGCTATCGCTCTTAACCCTAAATACCTCTTCTGCGATGAGCCTAACTCTGGTCTCGACCCTGTTACTGCATCTGTCATTGATGAACTCATCAGCGAAATCACAAAGGAATACGGCATAACAACTATAATGAATACTCACGACATGAATTCTGTCTTTTCTATCGGAGAGAAGATCATTTTCATTAGTGAAGGCAATAAGGCATGGGAAGGTTCAAGCGATACTATTGTCGATTCAGGATGCCAACAACTTGAAGAGTTCATCCACACTACTCGCAACATTGTAAAGCACCTCAAATAGCATCTTCCTATCACCGACTGCCATGCAAAAGATTTTTCTTCAGCAACAGATTTCCACTCTTGACAAGCTGACTGTCGAACGCCAAAATATCACTTCGCTCCAACTTATGGAACGTGCGGCCAAGACGGTGGCCGACTTTGTCATGAGCAGGTTCGACCGCTGTCGAGTGGCTATTATGGCTGGTCCAGGAAATAATGGTGGTGACGGACTTGTTGTCGCAAGAATGTTGTCTATTGTCGGATTCGATGTCACCGTTTATTCTTTTACAGGACGTAGCGGAAATCGTTCTGATGACTGTGAAGCCAATTTCAAAAAACTGCCTCCATCGGTTGCCAAGCATGTCAATTTTATCGAACCTTCGCTAGAGGATTATCCTATCATTGTCGATGCTTTGCTTGGCACCGGACTGTCTCGCAAGGTCGAAGGAATAATTGCTGAAGCCATAGATCGAATCAATAGTTCCGACACTACAATAATAAGCATTGACCTCCCATCAGGTATGGGCTGCGAAGAGACTCTCACCTGTCTCGACGACATGCCTATCGTTAAAGCCGATTTCACTATCGGTTTTCAACAACCTAAACTCGCTTTTATGATGCCCGAAGCTCATCAATATGTGGGAGAATGGACTGTAACCGACATTGGAATAGATTCTACTGCTATAGCAGAAAACTCTACCGATATGTTCCTTATCGAACAGTCTGACATTGCCAGTATGATTAAGTGTCGCAACCGCTTCGCACATAAGGGTTCCATAGGACGTTCTATTATCTTTGCCGGGTCACGCGGCATGATGGGAGCTGCACAGTTGTCTGCCAAGGCTTGCCTGAGAGGCGGAACAGGACTTCTGACTATGGCTATTCCTTCTGTCGGATATGAGATAATGCAAATAGGTGTTCCCGAGGCTATGGCCGTGACTATTGGAGATGATTTCATCACTAGCAATTCTTTTGAGCCAAGTCGACTTCCCAAAACCGATGCTGTAGGCATTGGTCCCGGACTCGGACGCAACCACTCTACACAAGACATCATAAACGATGTCCTGGCATTAAGAAAACCAACTGTGATAGATGCCGACGCTTTATGGCACCTTGCAAAAATACGTAACAATGGTTCCCCCAAGTTGGATATGGCAATACTCACCCCACATGAAGGCGAATTTGACAATCTTACTTGTCCTCATAACTCTCGTTATGATCGATTGCTGACTGCTCGTCGTTTTGCTGTCGACAACAAGACAACTCTGATTCTCAAGGGTGCATTTACAGCAATATGTCTCTGCGACGGTCGTATTGTCTTCAACCCTACAGGCAATGCCGGAATGGCTACTGGTGGCAGCGGCGATGTTCTGACAGGTATCCTCACCGCTTTACTCGCACAAGGCTATTCTACAGAAGAATCTGCTATCATTGGAGTTTACTTGCATGGACTCGCCGGCGACATTGCCGAACAACATACTACTGACATTGCTCTCATCGCCTCAGATATAATCAAATACTTGCCAGAAGCATGGCAGAGGGTGAAAACAAAGCACTAAAAACACTCTCCATTTATCCCAAAACAGCCCCGTCATTCGTCCCAAATCATACTTTTCGGCACTAAAAGCAGTTTTGCCATGGTGTCTATCCCACTTATTTTCTATATATAAAACATTAGCTTTACTTTGCACTCAAACAAAACAACGAATTGATATGATAATTGACGGATTGTTTATCGGATTGAGTGTCGGAGCTTCTTGCCTTGCTTCATGCGGACCGCTTGTTATGTCGGTGATAATGAAAAATACACCAACTACAACTGGCGCGTATGCCTATTTATTCAAATTCATGTCCGGAAGGCTTGTTGCTTACTTTTTAATAGCTCTGCTTACTTGTCTATTATGCCATTCTCTGTCATTGCCCAAATATGTCATAGCTATTACGACTCTCTTCGTTGGGCTGATGATGATTCTCAATGCTTTTTTCAAGATGCCATCCTATTGCCTTAACGGACGAGGTATAAAGTCATTCGTTCGCCAACATCTGTCTTGGGCCTACGTTAGCATTTTGGGATTTATCTCGTCTATTAATGTATGCCCACCTGTCATTGCCGTCGCAACGTCTTCCGCCACTTCCGGCTCAATCATCGATTCACTTGCTACGTTCACTCTTTTCTTTATAGGCTCATCACTATATATGTTGCCCCTACCTCTCATTTCGCTGGTCGGCGACAAGGTTGCCCTGCAGACTATCGGCAAGTTCGCATCAATTATTGTGGGCGTTATGTTCATCATAAAAGCTTTACTGACTTTCTGAAAACTACATAACTTATATCATAATGAAAAACAATCTCTATTCAAGCGGTAGCATTTTGAGGAGTTCTTTGCTCACGCTGCCTATGGTTCTTATCTCTCTCTTGATGCTTAGTCAAGGACTCACTGGCCATTTGGCCGACACTATCGGTTTCGTTGTCACCGTGGCTTTCTATTCGTCTCTCTTCTTCCTGATGCTCTACAAGGGTGCAATCGACAAGTGGCGTGCCATTGCATTTATCGTGTCTGCGGTTCTCTTTTCCGTGTCGTTCATGAACAATCTTATCAACTTGCGTGGTTCGGTCACTTATTCCGATGAAGAGATTATGACGTGCGAAATCCCTTTCTGCCACATTGTGACTACCATGATTCTGATTCCTGCTGCTATCAAGCAGACTATCATTTTCCCCGGTAGCATTGCATCCGGCTTCGCCTCTATCTCTTCAATGCTCGTTATCGTGATTGGCTCCAGCATTATCCTTGGCCGTGGTTTCTGCTCATGGGGATGCTTCTATGGCGGATGGGACGATGGATTCAGCCGTGTCACACGCAAGCCAATAATCAAACGTGTAAATGCAGCTTACCGATGGTTCGCTTTCGCCATGTTCATTGTCATGGCTCTTTGGTCTGCTGCCACCCTGATGCCCGAATATTGCTCTTGGCTCTGCCCATTTAAGCTCGTTACCGAACGCGATGCTATTGTCGATACCGAAACTCTTCTCAAGAATGTCGTGATGCTGATTACGTTTGGCACTCTTGTCGTCGCACTGCCTTTATTGACCAAGAAACGCATCCAATGTGCTACGTTCTGCCCAATGGGTGCTTTCGAGTCGCTGTTCAACAAGATTAGTCTGTTCCATGTTGTCAACAACGAAAGCAAGTGTATCAAATGCGGCAAGTGCCAGAAGAGTTGTCCACTGCTCGCCATAAGCAAGGACAACAAACCTCTTATCAACTGCGCCAAGTGCGGCCGATGTGTCGATGAGTGCCCTACTGGAGCTATGCAGATGCATATAAAGGGAACTCCTCTCGGCAAGCATTTTACTGTCGCCCGACTCCTGTTCCTCTATCCTGCCTACTCACTTATGATCACTCTCATCGGCAGCAGTGTTGCCAATGCTATTAGCCTTATTCTTAAAACTTTTATTTTCTAACTCTATGAAATACATAACATATCCTCTGGCAGCTTTTATGACTATTGCCATGCTACTTATCTTTATTAATATGGGACAATGGATGCAGATGATGGTCCAACTGCCATTCATGAAGGTCGATCCATGGATCGCCGGTGGCGAGGTTGTCGATTCTGTCATAACCGATTCTTCCCGCATTTATATCCACGAGGCTGCTCATCCTGGACTCTTCACCAACGATGAAAGCAATGAAATGGTGCAGTATGATATCTATGGCGTTGTCAGCGACTCACTTCTCATGTCTGTTGCCGGTAGTAAACCCGACGACGTCATCAAGTCGTGCAAGACCAGCGACCATCAGATTATCCGCTTCTACCGCAAGAGATAGTCCTTCGCATATTGACGGGCCAATGGAATGATATGCAGTCCGCCATTCATAATGAGTCTATAGCCTGCCGTACTATTGCCGTCTATGGTCAGTATATTCTCGGTGTTCACAAGATAGGCGCGATGACAACGCTTCACTTGTGGCACCGATGATAACTGCTCTTCTATCGATGCTATTGTCGATCGCATCACTACACTTTTGTCCGACATGACAATGTTGCAGTAGTTCCTGTCCGACTCAACGTAAAGCAAATCTGACAATTCCAGCGATAGCAAGTCGCTCTTGCCTGTTCCCTTTATTGTCAATGCGCTATTCTGCTTTTGCAGGTCCTCCTCTTTCTCATGCCGTTTCTCTGGCAACATCAGACCTATGCCAAATATAACAACACCAATTGCCAATGTCTGCCACAACGCAACCCATGCCACTTCCCATGTCATAGGAGCACCCAATGTCAGCACAAAGCACATCATATTGCCAAAACTAATCAACGCCGCAATGCTTATCAGATAAATGAATAGTCGACCTCGATTCCACTTGTCCGAATGGAAAAAGTCCTTGCGAAGCAATGGCAATATGTAACTCGGCAAAACACATCCTATCCATGTGACAAAAAAGTATGGAATCATCATCACAAAGCGGTCATTGCCCATCCTGTCAATACAAAATGGCTGCATCACCACCAATATGAAATATACAGCTACTCCATATACAGCACCACTTATCCACTGGTTTACATCATGAAAAGGTATATGATGATTCCAAAATCGTCTAATCCACTCCATTTTCAATAATTTAAGCCGAAATGCCACAACGGAATATATTGACCGTTGGCATATTCAATATCATCACGAACAACAATGCCATTCTCTATGTCAGAGATCTGCCTCTTCCCTTTTCGCATACCACCGACCTCAAATGTATATTTGCCTATGCAGAAGTCAGACACTCGCGATGAAGTGACTTCATTACGAACTCTCATCTGGTTGTAGAAAAATGTCTCACGTACATTTCCTATGTTTGGATTGCCACCTGCCAAGACATTCATCAGACTCGGGTTGTCGACATAAATCTTCTGCACTTTCCCCAACGAAATCAAGCCACCTGTATCATCTCGTAACTGACCAAGCATCCCTGAACGTTCGAGATATAGCAAATAATCAGGGACATTATTGTTGCTCACACCAATCTCACGTGCTAAATTGCTTGCATTGGGCTTAACCGGTGCCAATTCAGATATTATCATCAGTAGCTGTTTTAACTTTCTGGCGGTTGTTGCCTTCATGTCGGCAAATTGCATGATGTCTACTTCTATTGTCTGATTTACAACCTGCAGCATTCTCGTTGCAAAACGACCTTCCTTTACAAATGGATAATAACCATCTTTCAAGTATTGTCTAAATAAAGGCAATGGATGCGGCAATTCAGGTATATCTACCTTATGAGACAATATCTCTTCTAATGAATATATTGGCACAACAATTTTATGAAACATTTCAAGATATTCTCTAAACGACAATCCTTGCACATGTTCTAAAACCGCCCTTCGACTTAAATCTGATTCGCCTTTTGTGATGTCTAATATTGATGAACCAGTAAAAGTGACACGCAAGTCAGGATGAGAATCATATATCTCCTTCAACTCACGCGACCAACCTTCGTATTTATGAACCTCATCAATATACAAATGTCCACCACCATCCTTCACAAATTCAGATGCTAAATCTGCCAACTTATGATTTGAAAAATAAGTGTTATCAGCCGACACATAGAGGTTATGCACCTGTTTATTCTCCTTGATATGTTGAAGCATCATCGTCGACTTACCTACACCACGAGGACCAACTATACCAGTAAGACGACCTTGCCAGTCGACATCTGCATAGATATATCGGTGAAACGAAGTCGGTGTCAACCGTAATTGCTCTTTCATTACCGAATATAGTGAATTGTCTATCATATCCTTTTATTCAATTATTGTGCAAATGAATAAATTTTATTTCAATAAAAGAAGTTTTTGACTAAAAATATACCTCAATGAACGAAGATATTATATCAGATATACCTCAATGAACGATAAAATTCACATCGCACAAACTTCGACCACGGTAGGCACATAGACTTAACCACCTCATAACGTTAATAATAAATCCGATCAGTGATTCACTTCGGCGTCAGCACATGGGCATTTTGAGTATCGGAGAAGGCTGCAATTAGTTTTCTAACTATCAAGCATGAGCACTTGCACTGACTATAACATTAATCAAACAAGGTTTGCTCTTCTTCTACGACATCTTCTATTGAGACATCTTCATTCCTTCCAGAGACGGGTTTGCATGGCAAATAAAAAGATTTATCGTTTACACCTACGATCATATGATATCAAGCATAAATGACCATATTGCCATCTGTCTATCTTGTATTTACAAAGATACTCCAAAAAAACAAAAAATCCTATTCCACGCCCCATTCTTGTTGGTGGAAAATCCCTCGTTATGTTTCTTTGTCGACACAAAGAAATGCCCCCACGGCATGAGTAAAAAAAACAGACTGCAAACCGTCACGGCGCAGTCAATATTACTCCAATAATAATTCAAATAATTTCTGTACAATTTACATTGCAAATGTATATTAAAATCCTTATAAATGCAAATGAAATTGAACCAAAAAAGAATAGACGCGTTTGTGAAAATGATTTTTCGAAATGATAATGTGCCTCAAAATAAGAAAAACACACTCGCGACGAAGGATCAGCGAAAGGAAAATGTCCGAGCACACCGACGGAGAAGTAGCCGTTCTAAATATCTTTTTAAGATAAACACAAGGACTTCAACTCTTCTATTGCCTTATACACATTGGTGTATGACTGATTTTCTTGCACACCTATCTCCTTGGCACGAGTGATGGCATCATTTTGTTTCTCATCATCAGTCATCTGTATGACCCAATCTGGCTTGGAAAGAAAACGCTCATGTTTTTCATAGTTACGAATAAAGCTAGACAACTCCCTTTCAGCCTCTTTGCTTGTCGTGAAAAATTTAGCAGTCTTTCTAAAATGCAAAAGGAACCAATATTCTATCGATGGCAAACTGTCACATATAAGGACATCTGGCTTGTTGCCATATTTACGCTTGAGCTCTTCAAGTTTTTTCTTCTCAGCAGCATCCCAATTCGTGACATCAGCATCAAATATGCAGATGGCACGTCCACCTTCGTCGAGCACTTGCCTAATACGCTGTTCGATATAGTATATGTTTTCATTGCCGAAAAAACGTGGACGTATTTTCAGGCGATATCCAAACAAATTCTTGAGATGCTCGAAATAGTACTGTTCGGTTATTCCCGCTCCAATGATAGTCGGGATTGCCTCAAGGGTGTTTTTCGTGTTGGTATTACGTACATTCTTCCTTGCCATAACTCTTGCTATTTGATATTAGGCAATGCTCCGAAACGTCCATTGCGATATGCCTTTTGAATAGACGCCAACTTGTTGAGACCACGGAACTCAACCAGAGAGAAAAGAGAAGAATGGCCCGTCTCGTCTTTCTCTGTAAACCAGACACTATCCTTACGGATGAGATCATCGGTTGTGTTAAGCAATGGATCGTAATGAGATGTGATGAGCATCTGCGAATGATTGTCAGTCTCACGAAGAAACTTTTCGATTATGAACTCAACCAACGACGGGTGTAGCGACGCCTCTATCTCATCAATCATAAGGAATGCCTGCTGCTTAATGGCGGTATAAACTGCGGCCTCTATGCCAAATGTTCTCTTAGTACCATCTGATTGGTCACTCTCCTGCATCGTGTACTTTTCCTCACCACGCACATTACGCACAGTATGTTCAAAAAGTGTCTCCCAAGTGTCGATGGACTTTGTGCTGACATACTCAGACACCTTATTGCTTCGCAATCCTGTTATATTGAAGTCTGCACGATGGATAAAATCCAAAAGATATGTTTTGGCAGCCTCGTCCTTGCGCATCATATTGTTTGCATACTCAAACATGTGAATAGCTGGTGATATTACAGGAAGGTATGAATTGCGCATCCATTCGCGAGCCTCATCAATTTGAGGTATTGAAATATTGACCTGGTTGCGAGCTGCAAAAAAAGACATATTCGGCAAGCACTTGAGGGAGATTTCCTCTTGTGCTGCTGCGCTAATCTTTATGGCTTTAGGGTTAAAGGATATGACAGACTGTCCATTTTCTAATGAACGCTCAAACAACAGCGTTGGTTGGACACTACGATAAATGAACAATCTTTCTTCAAAAACAGTCTTGACATCCAACTTTAATTGGTACCAATATCTTGTTTCACCAACAAAAAACTTCAGGCTGAATTCGCTTGGTTCGCTTGGTGTGTTGGCGTCAAGACGGAACGGCATAGCACCTGTTGGCTCATCTATGTTATCTGCCTTGTCGAACCAAAAGTTGACCAGGAACTCAAAAGCTTTCAGCAAGTTAGACTTGCCAGAGGCATTGGCACCATAGACCATTGCAAAACGCAAAAGTCGAGTCTTACCAATAGTCACGACTTGGTAAGCTTCGCTTGTGGTGTCTTTGGTAGCTTCAAAACTGAATGTTATTTCGTCGCGGAAGGAAAGATAATTCTTCACCTTTAATTCCTGTATCATACTATTCGATTTTTAATCCTGCTGCAAATATAGCTATTATTAAATAATACAAACATAAAATCCTATATTATTTGCTTTTAATCGACATATTGACAGATTATGCGCCGAAAATAAAAATAAAAGCGCATAGTCTTACATGTCACCTCCACTCCCCCCAAAAATCAACTTTGACCATTTGACCGCGACCATTCCACGTTTTCTGCATTATACTCCAAAAAGTTTATGTTCTTATTAGTTAAAACGCCAACCCACTATGTTAATTCCAGCAACTCTCCTTTAATAACATTTAATAATCTTTCACAATAAAAGCACCCTCGACTTTAGACACTTTTCTCGGAGGGATAACGGTACCTTACCGTACCCTTACCATACCTTTCTGACTCCATCTCAAAAGGCATTTCTTTAACTCACGTTAACAATGGTCATGGTCAAAGTTGTCAAACTCGATTTTCGCTTTTTCTTAACACTTCCTTAACATTTCCAATCGCGTTTGAATCGTAGTTTCGTGCCTTTTTAATAGTTTTCAACGTCATTATAACAAAAAATGCAGACACCACAACGATGTCTGCATTCCAATATTTCTATTTTATCAAGCTCTTACTTGTCGATTCCCTCGATTGTCTTGATCTTGCCATTAGCATCGAATTCAAGTTCGCATACTTTCAAGCTTCTGAGCCATGACTTGCCACCTGATGGCACCGAGTCGTGGTGGAAGAGATACCACTTGCCTTCATACTGGATGATTGCATGGTGAGTTGTCCAGCCTACCACAGGAGTAAGAATTACACCCTGATATGTGAATGGACCATAAACGTTGTCACCTGTTGCATAGCAGAGAAGGTGGCTGTCGCCTGTTGAATATGTGAAGTAGTACTTGCCATCCTTAACAAATGTCCAGCTTGCCTCGAAGAAACGATGTGGATCATCTGCCTTCAATGGGTTGCCCTGCTCGTCAACAACAACGATTGGACGTGGAGCCTCAGCATAGTTCATACCGTCCTTTGTAAGACGTACGCAACGTGAAGGAAGCGCATCCTGCTTGCCCTCTGGCAAGTATGGAGTCTCAAGGTGGATGTTATCCTTATAGCGCTGAAGCTGACCGCCCCAAAGACCACCGAAGTATACATATACCTCACCATCTGTAGGGTTCTTGAATGCACACATGTCTATGCTGTATGAACCAGGAATTGGCGCTGCCTGTGGAATGAATGGACCCTCAGGATTGTCTGCAATGGCTGCACCCCAGTGGAATACATCGTTGCGGTCCTTGAGTGGGAAATACATGATGTATTTCTTTACCTTCTTGCTAAAGCCCATACCCTGAGCCTGCTCCTCAGCATTTGTAGGAACTTCCTGCTCGTACTCCTGTACGTCACAGTCCCAAAGCTGACGACCTGCCCATGGAATATCCTCCTGACGAAGTACACAACCACAGTCAACTACATTGCCTGTCATTGGATCACCATCAATGCGAAGCACGTGATAATCTTTCATGATATACTGGTCACCGTTGTCATTCTCAACGTTTGATGCCTCCCAGTCATGTGATGGGTAGATATAGATCTTGCCATTGAAAATATGTACTGATGGGTCAGCCATATAGTCGGCAGGGAATAAATAACGCTTTGTTGTAGCCATCTTTATTTTATTTTTGAATTATTGTTATAACTTATTTTGCTTGGTCAAGCTTTTCCTGAAGGAATGGCTTGAGTTGATTGTTGCGGTCAAACCACAGGCAGTAGTCTGTACGTCCCTTGATTGGCCAGTCGTTCTTCCATGAGTCTCGGTCGGTAACACCCCAGGCGGTCACTCGCTTTACGTGGTCTTTATACTTGTCTACAATTTCAAAGAATTTTGTCATACGAGCATTCCATTCAACTGAAACACTATCTGGCAACGCATCCTTATATGGATTGAGACTTTCACGATACTCTTCCGTGTCTGCAATGTTTGCACCCTGAGTTACCGATGGCAATGCACTCATGTCAACTTCCGTAAACTGTACGTCTACACCCTCGGCAATATATGCCTGAATGCTTGCTTCAAAATCATCCCAGTCCGGACGGTTCATTCCCATATGACTCTGAAGACCTACCGCATCTATTCGGCAACCACGCTCTTTGAGTTGACGTATCAGTCTTACAACGCCTTCGCGTCGACCTGGCACATTCATTCCATAGTCATTGTAGTACAGTTCTAGATCAGGATCCGCCTCATGAGCATATTGAAATGCCAAAGGAATGAACTCCTCTCCCAATATCTGATACCATAGACTATTACGGTATGAACCATCTTCAACTATTGCCTCGTTGACTACATCCCAACCTGTAATTTTACCCTTGTAGCGAGTTACTACTGTTGTAATGTGGTCTTTCATGCGAGCTTTAAGCTCATCGGCTGTCACCTGCTGTCCGTCGTCTCCAACAAACAACCATGGCGCCTGCTGACTGTGCCACACAAGACAATGACCTATGACCTGCATACCATTGTCAACACCAAACTGAACAAATTTATCTGCCTCATCCCAGTAATACTGATCTTTCCCTGGATGGATATTCTCATGCTTCATGCAATCCTCAGGAACGATGCTATTGAAGTGACGAAGCACTATAGAGTCGCTCACCTGGTCTTCACCGCTTGACTGACGAACGTTGATTGCAGCACCAAGAGTATAATCAGGAAACAGATCTTTAAGAGTCTTCTCCTGTGGCTCTGAAACCGTACTGCATGCTGTTGTCACAACCGTAATAGCGGCTAAATATGACAATGTTATTTTTTTCATAGATGTCACGTTTTTACTGTTCTTTTCTCAAATCGATGAGCTTCTGGATTACCGACTTCGGCTGGCTGTTGCGGTCGAATAATGTCGCATAGTCCATACGTCCACGTATTGGGAAGTCATTACGCCATGAATTGGCATCATTGAAACACCAGAAGTTAACTCTGCTGATTACTTCCTTATGAGTCAACAACATCTTGTAGAAACCAACCCAAAAGTTGTTGAACGCTTCCTCCATCTCAGGAGTCAAACCCTCACGATATGGGTCCATTTCCGGACGATATGCAAACTTGTCACTAATGTTGGCACCAGAGAATCCATACGGATTTGGAAGTATCGAAAGGTCAAGCTCCGAGAATGCTGCCTTGACGCCCAATTCTTCTATGCACTTGAGAGAGTGGTCATACTGGGCGATTATCGTATCCGCACCATCTTCCAGTATGATGTGTCCCTGCATTCCTATTGCTGTCAATGGCAATCCCTGCTCGAGAAGCGGACGGAAGAATTTACATACTCCCTCGATTTTCGATGCTTTGTTCATCGAGTAATCGTTGAAGTAGAGCTCTGCTGTCGAATCAGCCTCATGCGCATATTGGAATGCCAATGGGATAAACTCTTCTCCAAGTATCTGGTAGAACAAGCTGTTGCGGAACGAACCGTCGTCCTCAAAACATTCGTTACATACGTCCCAAGCGTCAACACGGCCTTTGAAGTGCTGCATTATTGTTGTTATATGCTCCTTCATGCGCATCTTCAATTTTTCCGGCGAAACAAGTCCGCCATCAGCGTCAAAATGAAACCATGGTGCACACTGCGAATGCCAGATAAGACAATGACCCATCACTTTCATGTTTGCTGCCTTCGCCTTGTCTACAAATTCATCTGCAAGCTTGAAGTCATATCGGTTTTCTTCCGGATGTATCACTTCACATTTCATGCAGTTCTCAGCAACTACCCAGTTGAAGTTCTTGGTTATGATGTCCCAGTTCTTTGTCTGGTCTGCCGACACCATTCCCGTATAATCACTCAATGCCTTGCTGTCTGCAGCCACTTCCCACTGATTGACACTGACACCAGTATACCAGCAGTCTTCGTAGGCTTTGGCAAGCGACATAGCAGCATCGTCAGCCTGATTTTGATTTCCGCCGCACGACGACAACACTATGGCTGCCAAAGGTATTGATAAGTATTTTGCTTTCATCCTTTTATTTCTTATGACGTGCCTCAATTTCTCTGTTCATCTCGTCAATCTTCTCGTCTGTGAGAGGATACTTGTAGATGAGATAACCTACCACTATGAGAAGGATAGCAGGGATAATGGTTGTGAACCAGAGGATAGCATCCTGTGCTGTTGCTGAGTATTCACCCAACTTCATGTAATAAGCATTTACAGGTGCACTGATGAACGATGCGAGGAACACTACGATGAAGATTCCAATCATAAGCTGGAGACACTTGTTGGCCTTGAACTCGGCAAACATCTCACCGTATGATACTGGCTTCTCAGGTGTTGTAGCGATACGCTCCTGGCAACTCTTGAAGCAATATGTCAAAAGCGCAAGACCTGCGATGGCGAAGATTGTTATCACAGTAAACCAAGCGTTCGGATCTGTCTGCAATGCTGAAGCTTCTGTTGCAAGGTCAAAACCTATCATGCCCATTACCAAAGGAGTAATCCAGCCTGCAACTGAAAATCCTGCCTTGAATGCCACACCTGCAAGGGCGTTTACTGTAGCAGCTGGACGGTTGCCTGTTCTGTACTCCGATTCTGTGATTACTTCTGGAACAAGTGCCCACATGAGCGAACCCACCAAAAGACCAACACCTGTCAAAACTTTGGCTGCCTGAATCACGAATCCATAAGTTTCAAGCCATTGTGGAACCATCTCAGCCTCGCCAGTAGACTCATTAATCTTTTCTACCAAGGCACTTAGGTCAGTAAACTTAGGAATAGAGTAGAGAATGCAGAATCCTACGAAACCTATTGCAAGAAGAAGGTAGTAGAGACCTTTCTTACCCAACCACTTCTTCAAAACTGGCATCGACGGAAGGATGATGAATGCAGGGATTGTACCGATGGCCATGAAGAGTGCCTGGTTCCAGTCGATAGTGGCTGCATGTGCAAAGTATGCAAGTCCGATAGGGAAACCTGCCTGAACAAGAATCTGACCGATGTTAGCACATACCATACGAGTTGATGTCAGCTTGAGGACCTCGTCGTTGTCACGGGTCATGCTGGCCATGATAGAACCGTAAGGAATGTTTACTACCGAATAGATCATGCTCAATACTGTATAGCTTATTGTAGCATATACAACTTTGGCTGTATAACCCCACTCAGCAACCTGTGGAAGCATGAGGAAACATGCTGCAACAGTCAGAGGAATACCACCATAAAGAAGGTATGAACGATACTTTCCGAGTTTAGGATTGTGGTTGTCGATATAACGACCTACAATAGGACTCCAGAAACAGTCTATAAGTCTTACTGTGAGAATAAGTCCACCTACAAATGCTGGGTTGATCTTAAGTACTGTTGTCAAATACAACATCAGATAGGTCGCTACCGTCTGAAAGATAAGGTTCTGTGCAAGGTCGCCCGAACCAAATCCGATTCGCTGCGCCCATGAGAGCTTATAAAAGCCCTTTGATTCTTGATTGTTTTCCATTATGATTTTTTGTTTTGATTTGTCTCTTTATTCTGCCAACAACACTGGCCATGTAATCACTTTCGCTGCATATTTGCCCATCGCTTCATATCCTTTAGGACTAAGATGCAACCAGTCATCGCTATATTCCGCTATCAGTTTTTGTGGATCTGATGGGTCGCGGACAAGTTCGTCAAAGTCCAATATGCCATCTGCATATTCTCCTTTTCTTATCCATTCATTAACCTCCTGTCGCGCTGCTTCATGAAAATGCGTAAAATACGAGTTGCCCTTGAATGGAGTGATCGTTCCAAGATACACTCTCATATTGGCTTTGTGAGCTTTGTCTATAAGTGTCTTGTATGCCTCGATAAGCTTTTCGGCTTTCTCTTCGCTCTTGCCTTTCCAGGCTCCACCTATATCATTTACTCCCTCGAAGATTACCAACACACCGGCTCCTCTCTGACCAAGGATGTCTCTGTCAAATCTCTTCAAGGCTGGCTCACTCAGACCACCCTCTATCACGGCATTGCCACCTATTCCAAGGTTCAATACTCCAACATGACCCTCGTATGCCTCTGCCAAGAAGTCTGTCCAGCGATTCTGCATGTTTGTTGTCGAACCGCGTCCGTCTGTTATGCTGTTACCCAATACCGAGATGCACTGCACATCACTTGTTGCCTTGACATCAAGCGATGCTATGCTGTACCAGTGGTCCAATTTCTCGCAATCCGAAAAGTCCGACTTTGGTTTGCTTTCACCTTTTATTATATATGATGTCGTACGGCTTCCACGATGTGTGGTTGGTTTCTCTGGTGTGTTTTTGCCATAGTTGATGGTGACGCTCAAGCGCTGCAATGGCTTGAGGTTGTATTTCAAGTCGTCGCAGAATACCGTCTTGCCTTTCTCTATGGTTACACTCTTCTTGCCGTTGAATGTGAGGTACTTGGCCGACTTTACATCTATCTTTTCAAGCTCACCAGCATCAGCGATGTATATTGATTTTATCTCTACATCTGTTTCGCTAAATTCATTTGACAACATCAGTCTGAGCACGTCGCCACCTAACGATACGTGGATTATCTGACGTATCGACCTGTTGCTAAGGCTCTCTTTTGGATAGTCCCATGGATCACGTGGCGCTTCTGCCGCTGCGGCCCATGTTCCTTTCCATTCTGTCTGCGCTACAGGCGCCTGTGCTGACGACATCGTTGTTCCAAGTGTCATGGCCATCAACAACGCCATTATATTTTCTCTTATTCTCATATTAATATTATTTCTATTCACTATTTCAACATCGTACTCTCTGTACCAAAGAGATGGCTCTTGCTATATCCACCATAGTCTATTACTATCTTCTCGAGTACCATGCCCGGCTCTATCGGACGTATTGTCAAGATGTGCTTTTTGCCACTTGTCACTTTGAGTGGAGTAATGGTCTCTATGACTCTTGTTGCTACTATGTCATACATCTCCCACTGGTTCTCTTCTG
Organism: Bacteroidales bacterium; assembly: GCA_024401355.1. Taxonomy (GTDB): domain Bacteria; phylum Bacteroidota; class Bacteroidia; order Bacteroidales; family Marinilabiliaceae; genus W3P20-009. The sequence continues at coordinate 63,867 of JAKSLF010000002.1, forward strand.
TGTATCGGCCATTGTAGTTCACTTCCACTTTCTCACCACCATCTATTTCAACACTATATCTGTGACCCTCTTTTCTGAGGAATGGCAATGTCGAGTTTGTCACTACATGCACTTCCACTTCACTTACGCCATCAGGAAGTTCAAACGCATAGTCTATCGCAGCTCCTTCTGTCGAAGATGTATATGGCATCAATGCCATGGCCGACTTTGTTCGTCCGTATGTAGGTATGTTTGTCCATGCACCTGCCGAACTCTTGGCGTCATAATAGTGCTCTGCCTCTATTGCTACATAACCGTTGTTCGACTTGAACACAAAGCCCTTGGTCTTGTTTTCAGCTACTCTGTTAACTTTCAATCTGTAGTTCTTGTCTGGCTGCTGCCATATCTTGTAGCCAATGTGTGTCTGGTCCATCAGGTGGTTCCACTTGCCATTGTTCAACTTGTGGTATTCTACTGTCAACAGACTATCTCTGTCAAAACATTCATCCGCCTTGTCTGCCCAATAGTTCGCCTCAATGTTGCCTTGTTCATAAAGGTACTGATTCTGCGCCTGCGCATAATACATTTCATACATGTTTGCCATGCTCTGCACAGGGAACAATATCAACTGATAATATGCATTTCGATACTCCTCATCCATCGCCATATATTGCCTCAAGGCTTCTGCTTCAAGGGCTTTGTACTCATTTACTACTTCCTTGAATTCTCCACTCGTAAGGTTATATGTCTTTGCATTCAGCATCTCTGGTGTCACTCGTCCATTATACTGCAAATATTTCTCCAGTATCTCCTGCGCTTTCTTTGCATTCTGCTTGCCAAACGACTCTTCACAGAATTGTGCCGTATGATCACGGAATGTCTCTGCTGTAAATTCATTCGGATTCCATGCCATCTTCAGGAAGAAGTCTATCGGATATTCCATTGGCTTCAAGTCACCTACGTTCAATATCCATAGTTTGTCTATACCATACTGGTATGTCAGGTTCAACTGCTCCCACATGTGGGCAATTGGTGTGACGTTCGCCCATTTCGAACACCTTGGCGCTCCAACATAGTCAACGTGATAATACATGCCCCATCCACCCTTGTGCTGTGTCGTTGGCACGTTACGTATGTTGCCCCAGTTGTCATCACATAGCAATATCAACACGTCATCTGGCACTCGCAAGCCGATGTCATACAGATGCTGCACTTCCTTATACAAGGCCCATACCTGCTGACGCTTCTCGGCTGGCTTGCCTGTCTCCTCTTTTATTATCTGACGCTGGTTCTTGAATATCTTCTCCATCAGACGTTTGTTGTATTCGTCCTGGCTCACATATTCATCATCATGACCTTCTTTTCCACCCAAACCTGTGTCACCGTCACCTCGCATGCCGATTGTTATGAGGTCTTCGTTGTTTTTCGCACGTCTGATGCCTTCTCTGAAGAAGTCATCTATCACTTTCTGGTTTGTTGCATAGTCCCATGGACCATTTTCTTGGCGATGACGCGCCCACTCCTGATGGTTCCTCGCCATCGGCTCATGGTGCGACGTTCCCATCATTATGCCCATTTCGTTCGCCAGTTCGCTGTTGCGAGTGTCATCTGCATAAAACGCATTTCCCCACATGGCTGGCCATAGGTAATTTCCTTTCAGACGCAACAACAACTCAAATACTTTCTCGTAAAAGTTGCTGTTAAATCCTTTTGCCAAAGCCGGATTGGCTGTCGGACATTCACTGTCCGGAAATTTCTCTTTCACCCATCCCGACAAACATGGCGCCTCATCGTTCAAGAAGATTCCTCTGTAACGAACCACTGGCTCACCATCTGTATATACTCCCTGCTTCACATATATCTCGTCATGCTTCTCAGCTGGCACATCTGCCCACCAATGCCATGGCGATACTCCTATCTGCTTCGCAAATTCATATATTCCATAGATTGTTCCTCGCTTGTCACTTCCGGCTATCACCATCTGATGATCCACCATCGTGATGATATATTTCTCAGTCTTGCCTTTCAGCAGACTACCGTCTATCTTCTTGTTTTTGACAAGTGTCTTTATCGTGTTCGATTTGTCTATTGTGCCTATCACTATCGACGGACGTATCCTCAACTCTGTCGAACAGTTGCTGCCCGTTACTTCCTCTATATCCCTCATGAGCGATTCTGCCGCTCTCTTCACTCCTGCATGCTCTTCTGCATCTATCGATATGCCAACTGTAGCACCTTTGCTGATTAGTAATTCACTGCCATCTGTCTGTTTGTATACAACAAAAACATCTGCTGCCATGGCCGAAATTGCCATCGCACTACACAACACAATTGTACTTATCAGTTTTCTCAACATTTCTTTTTTTTAGTTTTACACGTTCTAGCCCTCAACCGCACAATGATGATTCAACGCCAATCCGCACTTGAACACTTTTTAATATTGCAAAGGTATGTATTAAGCACTCTTTAACGAAAAAAAAGTGTTTCAAGGTTTTTCACTCACGTTACACGCAAACATACTTTCCCCCTATTTCAATATTTCTACTTCAACATCTACTACTCCAGCTTTTTTCATGTCTATCGCATCTGCAGCGGCTCCCGACAGGTCTATTATTCGCCCAGCTACAAACGGACCTCGGTCGTTCACTCTCACTTTGACGCTCTTCCCGTTCGACATGTTTTTCACCTTTAGCATTGTGCCAAATTGCAATGTCTTGTGCGCACAGGTATAAGCTTTCTTGTCGTATGGCTCTCCACTTGCGGTTTTCTTTCCGTGAAATTTGTCTGCATAGTATGATGCCTTGCCTTTCAGTATTTCTCCTTTCGACGATGTTTTACTTCCACTGTTCGTTGTGCTGCCTTTGCCGTTTATCTGGTCATATCTTATCGTCTTCGTTTTCGACGGCACTGCCGTTCTCGACGACGAACAGGCAACAAATGATGCAGCGATTATTGACATCATTAGATATTTCAATAACACCTTCATGCTCTATCGTCTTTTAGATCGCTGATATCCTCGCTATATATTTGCCTATGATGTCAAATTCCAGATTCACCGTTGTGCCTTTCTCTATGTCACAGAAGTTTGTGTGGTCATGTGTATATGGTATTATGCCCACCTGGAATCCATCCGATTTGCTGTTCACTACGGTCAGACTTACTCCATTGACACATACCGAGCCTTTTTCTACTGTCAGATAACCTTCCTTGGCTTTCTCTTTGTTTGGCTCGTAGTGGAAGGTATAATACCAGCTTCCACCGGCTTCCTCTACACCTACACACTCCGCTGTCTGGTCTACATGACCCTGCACGATATGTCCGTCTAGTCTGCCGTTCATTATCATGGAACGCTCTACATTGACTTTGTCACCTACTTTCAGCTTGCCCAAATTCGACTTTTTCAATGTCTCAGCCATTGCTGTTACCGTATACTCGTTACCGCTGATGTTCACTACCGTAAGGCATACTCCATTGTGAGCCACACTCTGGTCTATCTTCAACTCCGATGTAAACGGACATGTGAGCGTGAAGTGCTTGTTGCTCTGCTCATCTACAATTTTTGTCACCACGGCTGTGGCCTCTACTATTCCTGAAAACATACTATTTTCCTATTTTGCGTTTTTTACCAAAAAAGGCAGTCACCACAAAGCGACTGCCATAAATTATCAATTATCAATTGTCATTGCGAAGCTGATGAGCACCGCGAACTAATTGTCAATTAATCTATGATTCTAACCCAGCCATGTGTGTCAGGAGCATCACCATACTGTATCGCACGCAACTGGTTGTAAAGTTTGGTACATACAGGACCGCACTCGCCTTCCTTGCCAAAGGTATATGTCTTGTTCAAGTCAAGGTCATCTACTCGGCATATTGGACTGATAACCGCTGCTGTACCACACTCTGCTGCCTCCTCAAATGTTGCAAGCTCCTCTTCTGGTATCTGACGCTGCTCTACTGTCATGCCATTGTCCTTTGCCAACTGCTGCAAACTCATGTTTGTGATTGATGGCAATATTGATGTCGACTTTGGAGTGATGTACTTGTTGTCCTTTATAGCAAAGAAGTTTGCTGGACCACACTCGTCAAGATACTTCTTCTCTTTTGCATCAAGATAAAGCACTGCCGAATAGCCCTTCTCCTTGCCTATCATGCCCGGACGCAACGATGCAGCATAGTTGCCACCTACCTTGAATGTTCCTGTGCCAAGCGGTGCCGCACGGTCATAGCCTCGCAAGATACATACTGGTGTCGACTTGAAGCCATCCTTGAAGTATGGACCTACTGGCATTACAAACATTGCAAACAAATACTCTGTCGATGGATTTACACCAACTCGTGGCGAAACACCTATCAACAACGGACGGATATACAATGAACAGCCCGACTCGTATGGTGGTACAAATCGCTCGTTGAGCTTGATCACCTTTATTGCTGCTTCCTCAAATTTCTCTATTGGCAATTTTGCCATCAATATGCCGTCACAAGTCTTCTGCAAGCGCTTTGCGTTCTCATCCATACGGAAGACTCGTATCTTACCATCCTTGCCTCTAAATGCTTTCATTCCCTCAAATGCCTCCTGACCATAGTGGAGACATGTTGATGCCATGTGAATGTGAAGATTCTCATCCGAGCTAACCTCTAGTTCGCCCCATTTGCCATCCTTGTAATAGCAACGTACATTATAGTCTGTCTTCATATACTGGAAGGCAAGGCTATTCCAATCGATACTGTTTTCCATAGTTTCGTACTTATTCGGCACTCCTTTTTATTGTGCCACGTTCTTTCATTCCGCTAAGATAATACTATTTATTGTAATTATCAATTGTTAATTATCAATTTTTAATTATTGATTATTTCCGCCCAATGCGCTCTGCACTTCTCGACGTCCTGATTGGTTTCTGTCGTTCCCTTTATTATCGTATACTCATGGTACGCCTGATCCTCATTGTCAAGACCATAGCCTGTCGCCAATTTCTTCGAGAATTCTTTCTGCGCATCGGCTATCATGCTGTTCATGATGCTCGTGAAGCCGTTTGTCACCACCTTCCGGTTCTCTTCGTCTGTCTGACCATCTGCAGCATACTCGTCATGCGCCACTTTAGCACACCATACGGCTTTGTCTGTCTGGTAGTAGTTGGCCATGGTCTTGAAGGCTTTGGCTATGTCTGCTACCGATGTATACAGTCCCTCCGCAAGGTTTATCTCTAGGGTCTCCAACTGCTCTTTCGGCACTATCAGTCCTCCACAGTCTACCCATTCCATCTCAGCACCAACTACGTCCTGATTCTTCATGTAACTGCTCACTACGTATGCCTGAGCCACTTCGTTATACGATTTAGCCGCCCTCGACAACAACCCTTTCTGTATCCTGTATCCACCACACATCACGGTGTCTCCTGCTGTCTTCTCACACATCTCCGACGCTGTTCTCACTGCCGATATCATCTTGCCTACGGTCAGCGGATTCAATACGTCTACCGTATAATGATCCCTCACTAACTCGTCCACTCGACCATCTCGTTTCAGCCATTTCCTCTCGTCCCTGAATATGCCTATCGTCCTCAGATTCTGTGCCGGCATCAGATAACTCTCACCATTTTTCTCCACCAAATACGAAAATGGGAATTGACTGGTGTCCGGATTCCCTTTGTGCTGACCGACTACCATTGTGTAGGCTCCTATACGCGCCGGCTCAAGCAGATAGCTTCCACTGCCTGTCTTGACTCCTCGCTCATATACTGCCTGGTGCGACGGACCAAGTCTGTAGTGATGATTGCTCGCATTCGTAGCACTTCCGGCATTGAAGAATGAGTATATTCCTGCTATCAATAGCGAGGTCTTGTGATGCGACACTGTAAACGGACCACAGAATGCCGATACTGCTTCTCCGTTAAACAACTGGCAGTTGCAGAATATCAGGCAGTTCTCCGCAAAGAATCCCGCACCCACCTGCGAACACTGACCTATGTATGTACTCTTGATGTTCGCTCCGTCGGTCAACTGCGCACCTTCCGCCAATACGAAATCGCGCGCTATAACGTTGTGTCCCACTATCGTAGGCTGCACTTTACGCGACACTATCGTACCGTTTTCTAGCAACGAACATCCTTCGAGTCTTGCACCACGGCCCACGTTTACGTTTCTTATTGTCTGACAACCTATGATGGTTGCTCCTTCGCTTATCGTGGCCTTGCCCTTCACAGCTCTCGCCTCCATCTCTACAAGACGGTTATAACCAGCTACCATCAGCTGGTTATATCTGTGCATGGCTACTATATAGGCTATGTTGTTTGTCAGATCAGCCGAGAGTTTCACTTCTCTTCCGCCCGCTTCGTTCACTACTGCTACTTCGTGTCCTATGCCAAAGGTCGAATCACCGTCTGCCGCTATGGTGCCACAGTCTATTATCGTGACGTTGTTGCCTATTTTGTAGTTCGACAACTCTACTCTGATGTTGCGCAACACTACGTGTTCACCTATCTCCACATGGCCGCCAAACGATACGTTCGTCACCGAGTCCAATACAAAGTCGTTAGGCACGTAGATGCTGCTCCAGTCTGCTGCCATGTTGCCCTTTTGTATGAGATGAGCTATCTCTATTGGTGTCAGATTTCTCATTTCTGTCAACTCATGTTTTTTAGGTTACTACTCTATGTCTATTCCGCCTTCTTTTTCAGTCCCATAACTGCCGCACCTATTATCAGAAGTACAACAAGCACCGATCCTGCCATCGATACCATGTTACCTATCCTATATGATTCTGGCCTGAATTCAAAGCGTATCTTGTGGTCGCCTGCCGGCAGGTTGAGCGCTCTCAATATATAGTCTGCATGCATTATCTCGGCTTCTTCGCCGTCTATGTACGCTTTCCATCCCTTGTCATAGTATATCTCGCTGAATACAGCCACTACGTCTTTCGATGAATGACTCTCATATTCTACTGCGTCAGGCACATATTTTGTCCTCCTGATGCTCGCCGTGCTGTCTGCCTCACTCTTCGCTTTTTCGCTCTCCACTACAGCCACTCGTCTCAGGTCTTCACTGCCTATGGCAGCTATCGCTTCGTCTGCACTCCCTACGCTCTTCACTTTTTCTACTATCCATGCCGCACCCATCGCGTATGGATTTACCATCGGCTGCTGCTGTGGATTGTAGATGAAGTATTTTGTGTTCAGCATGTTCAGCGATGTCGCACTTGCCAGTGTCTTCTCTATGGCTTCATAGTCCTGGCTGCGCAATGCTCCTTGCAGTGTCTGGTATTCCGCACTCATATATCTGTCTATCACGTCCTGATATCTTCTCAGCTTCGCACCATGATAACCACCTACCGAATGATGGTAGTATGAGGTGTATACTTCGTTAAACGGATTCGCATATAGCGACATCACTCTGTGTGGCTCTTTGTCTGCTAATATCGCTTTGTCTGCTGCCGACATGACAAATTCTTTTCTGTCGCTCTTCTTCTCGAAGTTCTTGTCACTTATGTAGCGCTTGTCTATCTGCCACAGGTCTATCAATATCAGAACGACTATTGTCGCCATAGCTATGTTTTCATTCAGCTTCCGTGTCGAGAAGAACCATAACGCCGACGATGCCAGTATTACAAATACGGCTGTTCTCATGGCGTCTGTCCTTGTCAATTCTATTCTCGCGTCTATGATGCCCTGCTGCAGTGTAGCATACACCGGATTTTCTTTTGCCATCTCAGCAAATTGCATCAGCTCTGCTTCCGACATGAAGTCATAGAATAGTGTCGGAGCCATCGCTATCAACAATGCTACACCTGCTGTCAAACCTATGGCACTGAAGAATTTTCCTGCCTCATATTTTATTCTCTCCGGATTCTCCCATATCTCTTTCAGTCCCAGCATACCCAGCAACGGTATCGTTACTGTGGCTATGACTAGCGCCATCTCAACGGTTCTGAATTTGTTATACAATGGGAAGTAGTCAAACATCAGGTCGTTAAACAACGCAAAGTTCTTGCCCCATGCCAGCATTATCGATAATACTGTGGCAGCTATCAACCACCATTTCTCTCTCCCTTCATAATAGAAACAACCAAGGAAAAAGAGGAAGCATATCACCGCTCCTACGTATACCGGACCCGATGTAAATGCTCTTCCACCCCAATATTTGCTCGCCTGCTGCGCCACTATGTCACGCAACTGACCATCCATCTTCTGCACGGCTTTGTTGTCATAGCCTATGGCTTCCGAGGCTCCACCCACTATGTTCGGTATAAGCAGTGTCGGAGTCTCATGCACTCCATAGCTCCAGCTGAAGGCATACTCCCTGTCCAGTCCAGCATCCTGCTTCGCTTCACCATTTTTCTGTGTCAGCTCCGAGGCTCCTCTTATCGAGTATTTTCCATATTCGTATGTCGTCCACAGGTTTGTCACTCCTGGCAATACCGCCAGCATTGCAGCTACTGCCAACACACCAATGCTCTTGCCATATTCACCTATCTTCTTGTCTTTCTGGGCATATATCAGCTTCGCCACTACTAGCGGTATCAGCGCTATCGCAAGATAATAGGTTATCTGCACATGGTTATACGCCACTTCTATGCCAAGCGCTACTGCTGTATAGATGCCACCCACGATTCTGCCTCGCATTCCCTCTGCGTTGAAGGTCATCATCACTCCTGCTATAACGGCCGGCATCACCGCTATGGCGTATGCTTTCGTTATATGACCTGCTATTATTATTATCAGGTTATACGACCCAAAGGCAAAGGCTACAGCTCCTGCTACGGCCACCCACTTGTTCATCTTCAGGCTCACCATCAGCAGGTAGAAGCCTAGCATATACAAGAATACTATCGCTATTGTCGTATATGGCAGACCCAGACGCACCCACTTGCTCATCGCATGGAAGATGTTGTTCGACGCGTCTCCTTTTATCTGATACGCTGGCATGCCACCAAACATCGAGTCTGTCCACTGAGCCTGCTCGCCTGTCTCTTTCTCATATTGTTTCAGCTCCTGGGCTGCTCCATACGCATGAGTGTTATCCATCTGTGGCAGTTCTTTGCCCTCCATCACCGGATAGAAATAGATGGCGCTCAGCACCACAAAGCCCAATACTATGGCCAGATGAGGCCACAACTGATTCAACTGTTTCTTCAAGTTTTCTATATTCATTGTTTTACTCTTTTTTCTATTCACGCTTGTTCCTGTATTTCAGGTCATGCATTATATCTTTTATATGCCCTATTGTTGGCTCCTCTGCTACCGACACCGCTATTGCTCTGCTCAATTTCCATGCACTGCGCAACCTTGTCCCGATACCATGCTTGAAGCCTAGGTTCATGTTCTCCAAGTATTTTGTATCTATCGCTATTGGCTCCATGCCCGTAGCTTCCCATATTTTCCTCTGCTCCTCTTCCCCCATCATCGACGCAATTCTCCGCCATACGTCACACATCACTTCCCTACAATCCTCGTTCAGCGCTATCGCTCCCTCTATCATCCCTTTGATGTCCGCACCCTTGCGGGCCATCATCATCACTATGTCTGCCACCCAGCCTACTCTGACGCCCTTAGTCTCTCTGTTCACTACTAGATGCGTCGTCAGGTGATAAAGCATCAGCGAATCACTCAGCCGCCCGCCCACTATTTCGTCTCCTATCTCCCCCATTACGTTCATCTTGCTGTCCGGACCATAGAGGTTATAATGTATCTCTATCATCTGACCGCCATAATACAACGGATCTAGATGCGTCTTTAGCGACTCCTGCAGCACGTTCGTCCTGTAGTTGTGCGCTGTCTCATAACCCGCCTTCTTCAATATGTCATGCGCTCTATACGCATCCCTATGTCTCACCCACACGTCAATGTCACCTATGGCCCTCATCGACATCTCCGGATAATAGTCCCTCATCAGAGCCGCACCCTTAAGCAACACCATCTCTATCCCTTCTCCCTTCAGCAGCGATTCTGTGTGCTTTATTATCTCTATGTTTTTTCGGTTTGTCATGAATGTCATCAGCACCATCTTCTGCAATGCCGACTTCAACACCTCCGCACCTTCTACTCCCCCATAATCCGTCATCAACCTGTGCATCAACCATCCAGCTACACCCTGCCGTGCCGCCTCCTCAGCAAGTGCCACAGCCTTCTCTGCCGTCATCCCCGACAACAGATCCGCCCGCACACGCAACGAACAAAGCTCAAGAATGGTTCTTACCATGTCATCTCCATTTTTTAACCTCACAAAGATAAAAAATCTTTCCAATCATTCCACCTCTCACACACACCATTTTTACTGGCAATCCTCCATCCGCTCCAAGTATCTACCGCCTCCCCCCCATAAAACAAAAGCGGCAGAGCCATCGCCCTGCCGCACTATACACAAATCTAAACACTTGTTTTAGAAACGGAAACCAAACTTGAGAGTTGGTGTAGAGAGTATCTTTATGCTGTTGTGATCGCAAGCATATCTGTATGTACCAGCTGGATCAACCATAATCACTGAATGCTGGTATGAGAATGGAGACACTTCAAGACCAAGTACGATGCCGCAGTTCAATACGCAATCCATACCTGCTACAAGTGCACCCTGCAATGAATACATCTGACCTGCCTTGCTTGTACGAGAGTAGATGAGCTTTTCAATTCCCGCATCATCCTTCTCGCCTGTGTATGGCAACTGAGTCTGGATTCTACCCATCTGTGTACCGAATCTTACACCGCCGTATGGGCTCAAGTGCTTGTTCGACAATGAGAAACGGTAGTTAGCACCAATTGTCGCATACCAGTTGGTAGTCATCTTGCCCTGGATGTACTTCTGGGATGGTGAGAGAGCCTCACCGTAGTATCCCTCTGCTGCCTCTACAAAGTTCTTCTCTGGTGTCATGTTGATGTTCATCGCGAACGATGCATTGACATCAAGGAAGTCTAGTATGAAGTAGTTTGCCTGTACACCCACCATGTTTACGAGACTGTTCGATCCAACCTCACCCAAGTTGAGGTATATTCCTGGATCACTCTGAGCTATTCCAGTGGTCTCTTTAGAGTAGTCTGGCAAGAGGTACGATGTACCCTGGTTGAACATTGGGTTCTGACCCAAGATCACCGTAACCTGCTTACTGCCACTCTTACCACCTTCCTGCTGCTGAGCTACAGCTCCAACACAGAAGACTGTCAGAAGTGTTAATATACCAAATAATCTTGTCATTGTTATTGCTAACAGATTATCTTGATTTCAATTATTCAGTGATTGTCTTAAGAACAAGCTCAAGTGAAGCAACTGCTGCATCGAATTCAGCCTTAGCCTTGTCGTATGCTGCCTGAGCATCAACAACTGCCTTCTCTGCGTTCTCTACTGCAAGGTTGTATACTGCTGCACCAGCCTTCTCCGTAATTGCCTTCTCCTTGAAGATCTTGAGAAGAGCCTCTTTCTGAGCTACTGCAACCTCTTTCTTAACCAATGCCTCTTCAGCATCCTCAATTGCCTGCTGCTTTGTGAGAATCTGCTTAGCTACGTATGTCTTAACGTCAGCCTCTGATACATAGTCACCGCTACCGATTGTTGCGTTATCAACCAATGAGATAGCACCCTCTACTGCAGAGATAACTGTAGCAATCTCAGTCTTCTTTACATCAAGAACATCCTTCTCGTTGTTAAGTGGCTTCTTAGCATCTGTCTGAGCCTGAGTTGCATCAGCCTCTGCCTTCTTAGCAGCTGCTACAGCCTCAACGAGCTTGTTAAGAGATGCCTGATCAATCTTAGCATTGTATGCTGCAGTCTTGTCCTCGATAGTCTTGAGCTCTGACTTTACAGCGTTGTTAAGAGCGTTCCAGCCATTTGCCTGACCAATTTCCTTCTGAAGGTCAGCGATAGCGAGGAGAGCCTCCTGATATGCGCCGTATGAACCCTTACCAGAAAGTGTATGGTTCTTGTGCATGTCTGCAAGTTCGTCAGTTGTGAAAGCTGTGTAACGGAGCTCACCGTATGCCTTGTTAGAAGCAGCCTGGAAGTCGCTTTCCTTAGCAGACTCCTCTGATGTACCAAGAGCTGTCTTGTAAGCAGCCAACTTCTCAGTGTAATCCTTAACGTCGTCGTCAGCAGTCTTCTTCAAATCCTTAGAAGCATTCTCAAGCTTAGTCTTGTCGATGTTCTTCTTAGCAACAATCTCAGCTGTTGCAGCATCAGCCTTACCCTGTGCGTATGACTTCAAATCAGCAAGCTTAGAAGCAGCATCGCTATTCTTGATAGTCTCCTTAGAAACGAGCTTACCACCCTTGATCTCAAAGTTTGCAGGAGCTGTTACATCCTCAGCGATAGCTGTAGCAAGTTCGAATGAGAAATACTTAGCTGAGTCTGAGTATTCAGTAAGTTCCTTGTTGAGGTCCTTCTTAGCATCAGCGAGAGCATCCTCAGCAGCCTTAGTTGCCTGTGCGAGCTTCTTGTTCTCGAGAGCATCCTCAGCAGCCATCTCAGCGAGCTTAACGTCGATTACGTCCTTCTCGTCAGCGATAGCCTTCTCGTCAGCCTTCAACTGAGCAAGTTCCTTTGCCCATGACTCTGAATCCTTCTCCATGAGAGCCTTGAACTCCTCGAGTGCATTCTTAGCAAACTCAATTTTGAACTTCTCGAGCTCAACTGCCTGCTGTGCATCCTGTACATCGTTTGTAAGGCCGCGCTCAACTTCCAAGTTGTCCTTTGTCAAAAGGTCAGCTGCTGCTGCACGCTTCTTCTGTGCCTCTGTCAAATTGTTCTGTGCCGTTGTCAAAGCCTGAGTCTTTGTTACAACTGCAGCACGCTTTGTAGCAACTGATGGATACAATGTAGCGTTGTCTACGTCCTTCAACTGTGCGAGAGCAAGCTCTACCTTTGCAATTGCTTCCTTAGTTGTCTGATCCTGTGCAGCGATAGCAGCCTCAGTCTTGAGCTTCTCCACTGCGAGAAGTGACACCTGCTTCTCGAGATTAACTTCCTCAGCCTTGATCAAAGCTGCATTTGCAGCCTCTGCCACTGCAAGCGCAAGCTTCTTTGTAGCAAGAACTACTTCTTCCTCCTGATTCTTGATTAACTGGAGAGCTGCCTTAGCTTCCTGCTCTGCTGTCTCTGCGAGACGATATGCAGCGTTTGCCAATTCCATTTCAGCCTTAGCTCTCTGATATGCACCTTCACCATTGAGCTTTTCAGCCTGACCCTTGCGGAGAGCCTCAAGACCTGCAGGCTCGTCGTTGTCAATACAGCTAGTCATTGATACTGACATTGCTGCGAGTACTGACAAGAAAACAATTTTCTTCTTCATTGTTTAATTTAATTGATTAATGATTTTCCGTTTATTAATTAATACTCTACACCAATTTTAGTGTACCAATTGTTCGAATGGTTTTATCCACTCTCCCAATTGATGTTGCAAATATATAATTTTCTTCTAATTCACTCCAAATTTTTTTCTATACTATTGACGAAAGTGCCGAATTAATTGACGAACGACACGTACTTTACATAAAAGTGGTGACGAACGGCATTTTACTGGTGACGAACGGCATTTTACACCACATTCACCTTTTTTCGTTCACTTTCTCTCTCCTCAATAAACCAACAATCATGCCAAAACTATACTATACACATCCCAATCCCACTTTTTACTCATTCCTATACTAATTATTAAATAGGTCATCCATCACCACTTCATTCGTAATGACACCAGAATGCACATTCCGCTTAACTCCCATCGTAGTAACCATCGTCAAATGAAGTGTTTTCGAAGTCCTTACAGCTTTCCTAAACATCTCACGCCTCTCTAATAGACGCTCCTCATACTGCTTTGTAATCTCATATTGGCCGTCTGCATACTTCATCTCACAAATGTTTATCACCTTGTCACCACGGTCTATAAGCATGTCTATCTGTCCACCTTGCCCATCATTCCTGCCCGACCATGAATAGACATCAGCCGCAATTCCTGCTATGCCTAACTTCAACTTTATCTGGTCAATATGACGCAGACACACCTGCTCAAATGCATATCCACTCCACGTGTTCTTTACATTGTCGCTCATCGTCGACCACGCCGAAGTGTTCTGCCCTTTGTAGTCACGTACAAAACGCAAATAAAATAATATGTACTGGTCTGTCAACTGATACAGCATGTCACGGCTCAACTTGCCGTATGAACAATAACTTCTGACGAAATCACACTTTATCAGATTGTCTAGCACTTCTGTCAAGCCACCATTGTCTCGTATCTTTAGCGACTGCGTTATCTCCTGGCGGCTTAGCCCTTTCGACTTTTTGGCTATAAGCTCTATCACTCGTCTGTGCGACTGCGCATCACCAAACAATGATCGGAATAGAAATTCATATTCGCTTCGCAACGGAGCATCACCAGAAAAAAACAAATAGTCTATATTCTGGTCAAGACTCTTCGTCCTGTCCATCATACTTAGATAGAACGGTGTGCCACCTACTGTCATGTAACATTGCATTATCATCTTACGACTCCACTCGCAACCTATGCTTCTTAGGTATTCCTCCGACTCAGAAAGACTGAATTGATTCAGACATATCCTTCGCGTAACACGATTGTGCAGACCTCCCTTGTCACCAAGCAACTTGTTTATCATCCACGTCGTTGCCGAACCACACACTATCAGCTTCAAATTCTTTTGCGACGAACCCCACATGTTCCAGAACAACTCCAACGATCTTATGAAATTCGATTTGGGCGTGTCCATCCATGGCAATTCATCTATGAACACTACCACCTTCTCTTTTTTCAACGACTCCAGATACGAACGCAACACATCAAATGCCTCCTGCCAATTATTCAACGTCGGACACATCACTCCCGTATATCGAGATAATGTCTGCGCAAAAAAATACAATTGATCCTTTTTCGAAACGCCAAATGCACCTGATATGTAGAAATCAAATTTCTCGTCGAAATACTGCTTTACCAGAAAAGTCTTGCCTATTCGTCGACGACCATATACAGCCACAAACTCAGCCCTCTCAGAGTCATAACAATCCTGCAGAACTGCCATCTCACGCTTTCGGCCTATTATTTCACTCTTAGACATGTCGTTATGATTTTTTTACATGGCAAATATAATAACTTTTTACCACTTATCGCACCACTATCACAAAAATACCACTGCGATAACTCCTTAAAAATACCACTTATCGCACCACTATCGCAAAAATACCACTGCGATAACTCCAATTTGCATTTTTACACCACCCCTCCGATTGATACTTTCAATCTGTAATTTTCACTTCTTACTACTTTCTACGGATGACTAAGCAATGCTTAACGGACTATTAAGACTCTTTCTAAACTGAGATTTCGTAAGCATATCCCGCCTACTGCTTGTTATTTGTCAATTGCACATCTCCACTCCCCTTCATGCTCCAAAATATCCATATCAATGCTACAACCGACAATATAGGAAACAACGGACCCGGATTTTCTACCTCCCTCGTCAACATATCTTCTATCGAACCTTCACCCATACTATATGCCAATATTACCAAACCATTGTTTACTGCATGTGCCACCATCGGACATATCAACGACCCAGTATATATATATAGTACGCACAATATTATTCCCAACACTACTCGTGGCAATATGCCATCAGCTTCCAGATGCAGAACAGCAAAAAACACTGCCGACAATATCGCCGCCGTTTTGTTGCTGAAAAACACTCTCCTCATCCTTCGGAATATCACGCCTCTGAAAAACATCTCCTCACTTATGGCTGGCACTATCGATACTACCACTATCGATACCACCCACTTCCACCATACTTCCGTCGTTAGCATTTTCGCCATCAGCGGCACACTCGTCTCATGCACTTCTTTCATATATTCCCTTAACCACTCCATCTGAGGCATCGCCAATATCTGCGCATTGAAATATGATGCCCACTCCACTAACGGCTGACACACCAATATGATTACCACCGACATTATTATTGCCCTGATGCCTACGTTCCACTTCACGTCACTTCCACACACTCGCTGCTCCACTACCATCACACCTATGAATCCCGCCAGAAGAAATGTAAATACATTGCTCAATCCCTCCGACAACATAAGCATCCAATATGGCATCTCTATACCATATATATTATATAGGTATGTAAATATTGCACTCGCTCCCGCCGAAAGCAACATAAGAGCCATCAGCGACACAAACAATGTCCGCGTCGCCTTCACTCCCTCACCCATGTATTTAGGGTCGTTTATGTCAAAGTTATTGTAATAATCCTCCGACAGCTCTTCCTTATCTTCCTCCCTCATCCACTCAGATTCTTTTTCTTCTACAATGTTCTCTTGTCACCAGCATGGCTGGCCACACTTCCGTCTAGCAATCCCCTGTATGTTGCTTCATCATTTATCGTCTCCAGCGCTTTCTTCACCTCTATGTCACTCTTCAGGGCATGCTTAGCCGCACCTCTGTGATAATAGTACGACACCAGTATCTCTGCCTCTATCATCTCCTGCACCTCCTCACGAGCCACTTTCAGATCCTTCTCCAGGTTTGGCTCAAGCACTTTCTGCATCTCGTCAAACAACTGCTTGTTGCCATCATAATACTTGTCCCTCTGCGCCGCTTTCACCAGTTTCTTCAACTCTTCGTTCGACTCACTCTTATATGTGAATTTTGGCTGCTCCGATACAAATTTGCAGAAATCAGCATAGTCACCATCTGTCAACGCAAATGTCTCCGCACTCGCTATTGTCTCATGATTCATCCTGTACTTTACCGCATATCTGAATATCACGTCATTTGCCACTAGCGCGTATGCTATGTTCGACACTTCTGGCAACGTTACATGCACATCTGGCGATACACCACCGCCGTCATACACTTTTCTGCCACCCTTGGTCTTGAATTCCGATATTAGCGAGTCTGCTACCAGACCTACCGCACCATCTTTGTCTCTGTGAGTGTAGTCTATCGCCTGTATGCAACGTCCCGATGGTATGTAATACTTCGCTGTCGTCAACTTCAACGCACCGTTATACTCCACTTCGCGCGTGCTCTGCACCAGTCCCTTGCCAAACGATCTCTGACCCACTATCACTGCCCTGTCCAGGTCCTGAAGCGCTCCAGCCACAATCTCTGCAGCCGACGCCGACCTTCTGCTCAGCAATACTACTATAGGTATCTCCGTGTCCACTGGGTTCGATGGCGCTTTATATGTCTTGTCATACATGCTTATCTTGCCCCTGGTGCTCAACACTTCCGAACCCTTTGGCACAAACAGGTTCACTATCTTTATCGCCTCGTCCAGCAAGCCGCCAGGGTTGTCTCTCATGTCCAACACCAGTTTCTTCGCTCCCTTCGACTTCAAGTCATTCAGCGATTTCAATATTTCGCCCGAACAACCAGCCGTAAAGTTGTTGAAGTCTATATAGCCCGTCTCGTTGTCTAGCATTCCATAATATGCCACCGGATTGATCTGTACTTTCTCTCTCTTTATCGACTTGTCAAACCACTTGCTCACTCCTGGTCTCCACACTTTCAACTTAGCCTCTGTACCAGCCTCACCACGCAGGTTGTCGCTCACGTCGCTAACCTTCATGCCTTTCGCACTCTTGCCGTTTATCTCTACTATGTAGTCACCATTGCGAAGTCCTGCCCTGTCTGCTGGCTTGCCCTCATATATCTCCCTGAACATCACATAGCATGTGTCCGACATCGAAATTATCGAACCAACACCACCATACTCACCTGTCGTCATGAAACGGAAGTCATCCATCTCCTCCTCAGGTATGTAGTTCGTATATGGGTCCAACGATCCAAGCATCTCGTCCACCGCCTTGCGAACCAACTTCTTCGGATCTGTCTGGTCCACATAATATGTGTTTATCTCCTTGAATACAGAATAGAATATGTCGAGGTTCTTTATCACCTCAAAGTTTCGCTTGTCATTGCCAAAACTTGTAAGCGTAACGCACAATGCACCCGCACATGCCACTCCGCCTATCGCATATATTGCTTTCTTTAGTTTCATTTTTTTCACCTGTTTCAAAATGGAATGCCAATTTAATCATAAAAAGTGATTATGCCACTATTTTATAGCAACTTTTTTCTTTCCCAACCTCATTCACCTTACAACAACTGCTCTTCACAACCCCACTTTTTCATGCCTCATACGCCACTCATCACTACCATTCTCACCAACAGTCTTTCATTTTTCAGCCATGTTCACCCCCAAACCCACCATTTTTGTCACTCAACAACTACTTTAACCGCTCACCACTCCACCAACTCACAATTAACTTTTTCCACTCACATAATTTCTTCTCCTTTGCAAAAAAAAGGAAAACATTTTTTCAATTAGTAATTAGTACAACATGTTCCATCATCTACTCCTTACCGCTGTCCACGCAACCATACAGCAGGGTAATGTCAACATCGACAACAACCGTTGCAAGGGATGTGGACTCTGTGTAGCCACTTGCCCAGCCAAGACTCTACAACTGTCCAACAATGTCAACACACGCGGCTACAACTTCTCACAACAGCTCCGCCCCAATCGTTGCATAGGCTGCGCCTCCTGCGCACTCATCTGCCCCGACGCCTGCATCACAGTCTTCCGCACCGGCCTCCGCAAAACCATATAATCATACATAATACTATGTTACTTAAAGGAAACGAAGCCCTGGCCCTTGCCGCTATAAGATACGGCGTCGACGCCTACTACGGCTACCCAATAACACCACAGAGTGAAATAATGGAAACTCTCATCGCACAAAAGCCATGGGAATCAACCGGCATGACTGTTCTCCAAGCCGAAAGCGAGGTCGCTGCCATCAATATGGTCTATGGTACCGCTGCCACCGGACGCATGGCTATGACTTCTTCATCCGGACCAGGCATCAGCCTTATGCAAAATGGTATCTCATACCTCTGCGGAGCCAACCTCCCCTGCCTTATCGTCAACGTCATGCGTGGCGGTCCCGGACTCGGCACTATCTCTCCTTCGCAGGCCGATTACTTCCAGGCTACACGAGGAGGCGGACACGGAGACTACCGCACTCTCGTACTCGCACCTTCAAGCGTACAGGAAATGGCCGACTTTGTCGCCATCGCTTTTCAGTGGGCTTTCCGCTACCGCAACCCCGCAATGATTCTCGCCGACGGCACCATCGGACAAATGATGGAGAAGGTCACTCTCCCACCGTTCCAGCAACGACTCACAGCCAGCGAAGTGGCAAAACTGCATACCTGGGCTTCCACAGGACGACGCGAAGGACAACAACGCAATATCGTCTCATCGCTCGACCTCGACCCTGCAGCAATGGAACTCAAATGCCTCAACCGCGAACAACGCTACCAAGTTGCCATCGACAACGACGCTCGCCACCAGGCCATACATTGCGACGATGCCGAAATACTCATCGTAGCTTTCGGCTCCGCAGCACGCATCTGCACCAAAACCGTACAGCTCGCACGACAGCAAGGCATCCGCGCCGGACTCTTCCGCCCTATCACACTTTGGCCTTTCCCTGCACAAGCTCTCCGCCAAGCCGCACAACACGCACAACATATATTAGTAGTCGAACTCAACGCCGGACAAATGATCGACGACGTCCGACTCGCCCTCACCACACAAAACAACCCAACCACAACACCCAACCTTCCCAATACATCAAACCACCCCAATACTCCCACCATCACCCACTATGGCCGCCTAGGCGGAGTAGTCTTCACCCCCGAAGAAATTCTAAACCACATAAAAAACATACATACCGCACCACCCACACAAACCGCACCACCCACACAAACCACACCACCCACACAAACCGCACCATCCACTCCACCCCACTAACATCTGCCGCCTTGAGGTCTCGGCGTCAAGAAAAATGCCATAAGCGTAGTGTTAGCACAAGGCACCGTTCAAGCGAAGCGCGTTTGACTTGTGCAACGTAGCGTTGGCATTTTTTAGCCAGAGAACTCACAGCGGCGAGCTCTTTGCTTCGTTTCTCTCGACAGAGAAATGAAAAAAAAGAAGAAGAACAAAAAAAAGAAGAAATCTATAAAAACATTATGTTGTTATACAAAAAACCCTCACTACTAACCGACACCAACATGCACTACTGCCCTGGCTGCAGTCATGCCGTCGTCAACAAAATCATCGCCGAGGTACTCGAAGAAATGAATATCGGCACAGAAAATATCATCGGCGTCTCACCCGTCGGATGTGGCGTCTTCATCTACAACTATATCGACATCGACTGGGTCGAAGCCGCACACGGACGCGCACCTGCCGTTGCCACTGGCGTCAAACGCATGAACCCCGACAAACTAGTCTTCACATACCAAGGCGATGGTGAAGTAACTGCCATAGGCACCGGAGAAGTCATACATGCCTGCAACCGCGGAGAAAATATCGCCATCATCTTCATCAACAATGCTGTCTTCGGCATGACCAACGGACAGATGGCACCAACAACACCACTCGGCATGAAAACTACCACTTGCCCCGACGGACGTGACCCACAACTCAACGGCTATCCACTGCCCATGGCACAGCTCTTCGCCGACATACAAGGCACCTGCTACGTCACCCGTCAGGCTGTCAACACCTACAAGGCTGTCAAAAACACCAAGAAAGCCATCCGACGAGCTTTCGACTACTCCCTACAACGCAAAGGTACCTCTGTTGTCGAAATAATATGCGCCTGCCCAACCAACTGGAAGATGACTCCCGTCGAAGCTAATAAATATATCTCCGACTTCTCCGTCAAGACTTTCCCACTGGGCGACCTCAAAAGACCATAATAACAATTCAAAAAAACATACACAATGACTTGCGAAATACTCATAGCCGGATTTGGAGGACAAGGTGTCCTCTCCATGGGAAAAATTCTTGCCTACGCAGGCATAATGAATAACAAGGAGGTTACATGGCTCCCCTCCTACGGACCAGAACAGCGTGGCGGCACTTCCAACGTAACCGTCGTCATAAGCGACAATGCCATAAGTTCACCTATTGTCGACCATTTCGACGTCGTCATAGCACTCAACCAACAGTCGCTCACCAAATTTGAATCTAAGGTAAAACCAGACGGACAACTTATCTACGATACCTACGGCATCACTACACCACCATCACGCACCGACATCCGCATCTACCCCATCGATGCCATGCAAACCGCTGTCAAAAACAATATGCAGAAGATGTTCAACACCATAATCCTAGGAGCACTCATCGCCGTCAATCCTATTGTCAGCATCAACGATGTCATGCAGAGCCTCAAGAAGACTCTCCCCGAACGCTACCACCACCTACTGCCAGCCAACGAACAGGCACTTCACATAGGATTCAATTTATGAATGATGATTGTCTATCACTTCTTGCGTATCAGCAACAAGCCGTCACGTATTGGCAGTATCACTTTCTCTACTCTGTCATCTGCAGCCACTATGTCATTGAATTTTTTTATCGCCTTCGTCTGAGCATCATTTTTCTCCTCTGGCTCTATCACGTGGCCATCCCACAGTATATTATCCGCCAATATATATCCGCCCTTCGCCAGACGTGGCATTATCAGTTCATAATACTTCGGATAGTCCCTCTTGTTGGCATCCATAAACACAAAGTCAAACTCACCAGGCAACTCATCTATTATCTCTTTCACGTCGCCTATATGCAGATGCATCTTGTCTCGATGCTCGCTTGCTTCAAAAAATTTAGTTATTATAGGCTCCAGCTCGTCGTCTATCTCTACCGTATGTATCTCCGCGTCTTCACGCATTATTCCTTCTGCCATCGACAATGCCGAATACCCAGTAAAAGTACCCAACTCTAGTACCATTCGCGGATTGGCCATCCTTACAAGCATCTTCATCAGCGTTCCCTGCAGATGACCACTCAGCATCCTTGGCGCCAAAACCTTTAGGTGCGTATATCTGTCTAGCTCATGCAACAACGCTGGCTCCTTGTCTATGTGTTCCGCTATATAGCGTTCCATCTCTATGCTTGTAAAATCCATCTCGCTCCTCCTAACTGTATATCAATATCGAAAGCCTCTCCGGGTGCACTACTTCGTTCGCCACATCCAGCAACTCCTTGGCACTAACTGTCTCTATGTTCTTGCATGATGTCTCTATGTCGTCTGCCTGACCATACAGCAGCACACTTCGCCCTATGCTCAGCATCTGGTCCTCACCATTGTCTGCCGACAGCATCAACTGACCGCTCATCTGCCTCTTCAGCTTCTTCAATTGTATCTCCGTCAACGGCTTCATGCATATTCGTGCCAACTCCTTGTTCACTATGCGTATCGACCTCTCAAGGTTCTCTGCATCCGTACCGAAATAAAGGCTGAACAAGCCTGTGTCATAATATGGGTTATACTCCGTCTCTACATTATACGCTATGCCGTTGCGTTCTCTCAATATGATGTTCAGACGCGAGTTCATACACGGACCACCTATCATGTTATTAAGCATATACATCGGCAGACGCTTCTTGTCAAATGCATTAGGCGCTATACCGCCCATCACTACATGCCCCTGACTCGTATTCTTTACTATTCTCTGGCGTGTCCTCTCACGACCAACGGGCTTCTCCCTCGTCCATTGCCTCTTGTTCTCCGCTATACATCCATAATACTTCTCCGCTATGCGCACTACCTCTTTCCACGTCATACTGCCAAGCACACTCAACACCATCTGGTCCGTATTGTAGTTCCTCCTCATGAAGTCCCTCACCATCGTCCCGTCAAAGGTGGCAAGTCTCTCGCTGTCGCCCAGCACGTTGTGCCCAAACTCCTTGTTGAACACCACATCGTCAAAGTCGTCAAATATAAGCTCCGAAGGAGTGTCATTATACGACGATATCTCGTCCAATATGACTTCCTTCTCTTTTGCAAGTTCTCTCTCCGGAAATGTCGAGTTGAACACCATGTCGCTTATCAGCTCCGCTGCCCTGTCAAAATCCCTCTTCAGGAATGTCGCATGCACTACAGTCTCCTCTTTCGTGGTGTATGCGTTCAGTTCGCCACCCACTTCGTCTATGCGGTTCAATATGTGAAACGCGCGTCTCTTGGCCGTACCCTTAAATATGGTGTGCTCTATGAAGTGCGCCATGCCATACTCACTCTCGCGCTCGTCTCGCGACCCTACATTCACTATAAGGCCACAATAGCACACAGGACTCTCCGATGGTATATGCACCACCCTTATCCCATTCGATAGAGTATGAACGTTGTAATGCACCTCTAATTTTTTTACGTGGTCCGCCTAGATAAGTCCTCTCACCTTGAGCGCCTCGAGGTCCTCTGGAGTGTCTATCGACAAGCTTTCAAGCTCAGTCTCCATTACCGCAATGCTATAGCCATTCTCCAGCCATCGCAACTGCTCAAGACTCTCACACTTCTCCAATGTGCCACGCTCCAGTTTTGTAATCTCACGCAATATGTCTGCACGATAGCCATAAAGACCAATGTGATTATAATACTTGTGCTTCACATGCCACTCCTTCTCCTCTACACCACGCAAATACGGAATTGGCGATCTGCTGAAGTATAGTGCATTCCCCTGGACCGATACCACAACCTTTGGCTTGTTTGGATTGAACAGGTCCTGGCTGTTGTCAGCCACTTTTACCAAGGTCGCTATCTCCGTCTCTGCTTTCAGAAATGCTGATGCCAGCAACTCTATCTGCACCGGACTGATAAATGGCTCATCACCCTGTATGTTTATTACCGCATGATACTTCTTGCCACTGGCTGCCTCTACCTTTTCTATCGCTTCCTCACAACGGTCCGTACCACTCTGGTGCGTCGTCGCTGTCATCACTACTCTGCCGCCAAATGCCTTGACTGCGTTCTCTATGCGCTCATCGTCTGTTGCTACATAAACATCTGGTAATACCTTCGACGCCTGCTCATATACACGCTGTATCATTGGCTTGCCACCTATGTCTGCCAATGGCTTGCCTGGGAATCTGCTCGACGCATAACGGGCTGGTATGAGCCCAAGAATATTATTGAATTTCGTTTCCATTATGGTACATGTTTATCCAACATCATGACCTCCTGCCACAATGCAACCGCAAAGATAAATATTTTTTAGATTTATTGTTACCCCAACCGCACTACTTCTTGTCACGAAGCACCCATGCGTTCTCAAATCCACTGATGTTCCTGAACGATTTGTTGTTGCGCACAGCCTCTGCATGCGTCTCAAAACAACCTGCCGACACTCTATATCGGCCATTCGAAGGCAATTTGTCCAAACCACTAACACCACGCGCCACCATCGACGAAATATATGTATCCGCCTCTTTCTCCGTCTTGAAACTGCCTACTATTATATAGAATTTCTCATCTTTCTCGTCCTCTCTACTCACTTCTGAAACCATATTCCCCTCGCTCGAAGCATCCTCAGCCATATTCGAACCACTACCTGCACTAACACCCATTGCGCTACCAGCATCAACACCAGCCGCATTGTCTAAAACCTCCACACTATTTTCCGCATTAACTGCCACATCCCCCATCGCACGCGAACTTACTACAGTCGACACTATCGGCACATTAAACGCCTCCGCAGCAATATTCGCCTGCGAATAACCATTCTCCACCGAAGCATCCCTTGTCTCCGGCGCAACCATCATCAGCCCTACTAGCACCGCTACAGATGCAGCAACACGCTTCAGATAAGCATAGTTACGCATCTTGACTACATTGGCCGATGGCTTTACACATATTGGCTGAGCCGACAAACCATAACTCTCTACCAAATAATTGACATCGCTGTCCGCAACAAACGACACCTCCGTGCCAAACATCCTCAACACACCAACTCCCTCCAACGCCACACTGCCTCTTGCCTTCAACTGACGCTTCACTTCCTCAACAAACGACACAACCATGCCATTCGCCTCATCAATGCTCACGCCGTATGCCTCCGCAACGTAGCCTACAAGCACACCATCATTATGACAAAGGCTTTTATTGAATACTATCTCCTTGCATGGAGGGAAAAGCAGACCTCGCTTCTTGTCTATGACCGCTGGTCGGCGACTCGACACAAACGCACCAAGCCCTGGCACAATCAGACAATCATGCTCATATAGCAACTCCGCTATCCTCTCTGTTGTATGTAATATTGATGTACTCATAGCCTCATCATTATCTATCTACATTGCAAATGTATACAAATGCTATGATATTATGAAAAAAACTTATTGCAGCATTGTTGATAACCATTGTTAATAACTTTTCTAACATCTGTATATCAACATCTTATGTGGTTCGGAAATAATCTATATTATTCTTCCCGTTGTCATCACTCTTGATATGATTTCCTCTATTATCGGCATGTCCGTCTCCGGCCAGGCCAGACGCATCAACTGAATAGGCATAAACCATTCCGCCCTCGAATGATTTGTCAATACTGCACGCCCATCAACCACTTCCGCAAAAAATGGATGCATCTCATACTCATTACCTTCACCATCTTTTGTCACAAACGGCATCATCCCCTCAACAATCCTGATGTTCAACCCCATCTCCTCATTGATTCGTCTGACAACACATGCCTCCGCCGACTCGCCGTCTCGCATCATACCACCAGGAAACTCCCACTGCCCCGAATGCTTGACCATGCTACCACGACTGGCTGCTAGCACCATTCCATTCTTTATGATCACAGCGCATGTGACGTGTATATTTGCCATCTCAAAAGATCTCTGTTTTTGTTGATTTTATTATTCTTACTACAATCCAACCACTAATATGGCGTCTTGTCGTCTTTGGCCGCCCACTCATTAAATGTCACGATCGACTCCTCATGCAGCATCTGCTCCTCAGGTATGTTTCGCTGACCTATCGGCTTCTCGATCTGACGGTAGATAAAACTGTCATCAAAGTCTATCTTCGCCGCGTCAGCTTGAGTATTTCCATAATATATATGATGCAATCTCGCCCAATATATTGCCCCAAGACACATCGGACAAGGCTCACACGACGTGTATATCTCACAGCCTGACAAGTCAAATGTCTTCAAACTTGAAGTCGCATCACGTATCGCCGACACCTCTGCATGAGCTGTCGGATCACAATTCGCCGTAACGCGGTTGACTCCTCGACCTACAATCTTGCCGTCCTTCACTATCACAGCACCAAACGGACCACCACCATTCGCCACATTCTCTGTAGCCAAACGTATAGCCTCACGCATGTACTGCTCTTTAGATTCCGAACTTATATCATTCTTTTTTGACATTTCACCTAATTTTAACGCAAGATAAACAGATTTGCCGAAATAAGCAAATCATTCCATTAAAAGATTTAATAGTATAAACAGAATTTGCCCCTCAAACCCTAAGGCCTGAGGGGCAAATTCCACATCGCTTTTTAAGCAGTGTCCGAATGAGAATTAAGCTGTAACTTCCTTCTCAACAGCAAGCTTTCCGCGATAGTAACCACATTCGCCACATACTGTGTGGAGCTGGATAGCTGCACCGCAATTTGAGCATACACCAAGAGTAGGAGCTACTGCCTTGTAGTGTGTACGACGCTTTGCTGTACGAGTCTTCGAATGGTTTCGTTTAGGATGTGCCATTTTCTTGTTATTAAATTATTGTTTATCAATTAGTCCCTTCAAAGCGTCCCATCGAGGATCTGTCGCCTCCATAATCGGCTTCTCTGGGTCTGTTTTCACTTCTGTTACCAAATATTGATTCAACTTCTCTAGCATCTCCGCATTACATGTCGGATTGCCATTTTCGTCTTCTGGATGTACAAATCTCATCGGCAAACTAACCGCCAAAATCTCATATATCCATTGAGCTACTGATATCTCATTCTCACCCTCGGCCAACTGGAAAAGCTCGTCAGAAATCTCCTCTGTCGTCTCACCAAATTTTACGACCATGTCCCCTTCGCATTCCTCTATCGGATAATCCATATCCTCCAGACATACGTCACATGGTACAGTAATCTTGCCATTGAGCTCAAAATGAAACCTCAACATCTGGCTGTTCTTGGTCATCTCCACCACAGCATCAATATCACCCCTCTCTATTAGCGAGTTGTCTATCTCCGCAAAGAAATCATCACCAACTTTGTATCTAAAGTTGTGAACACCGTCAGCCATCGACTTAAACGGTATTACATATTTCTCTGCCTCTGCCATTTCTCTAGATGCCTAAAACGGCGCAAAGTTACTAAAAATTTTAATTTTACCATAACCTTGCACACTCTTTTTGTATTTTTATCTTAACTCTTTAATGCCAGATACTCTTTTTACTCTATATTCCTGCACTTCTTCTCCCAATTCCATGCCGATAAGAGCGTATCCTCTATGCTTGCCTCTGCCTTCCAACCAAGCTCATTGTTCGCCAATGTCGTGTCTGCCCATATCTTTTCTATGTCTCCTGCCCTTCGACCAACAATCTTATAAGGCAGATTTACACCTGTAGCCTTGATGAACGCATTGACAAGCTCCATGACCGAATAGCCATTACCTGTTCCAATATTAAAATACTCGTAGTTGACCTTGTTCTTACCAGATATAAGACGATTAATGGCAACAACATGAGCCTTTGAAAGGTCTACTACATTTATATAGTCTCTAATTGGTGTTCCGTCTGGTGTATTGTAATCGTTTCCAAAGATGCTCAATTCCTTTCGCAATCCAGCTGCCGTCTGCGTAATATATGGCACAAGATTATTTGGAACACCTACAGGCGATTCACCTATCAATGCAGATGGATGAGCACCAATAGGATTGAAATACCTCAAAGCAAGGCATTTTGCCTGACTATTCACATGAGCAAAATCTCTGATTATATCTTCAGCAACCGCCTTCGTATTGCCGTATGGCGATTCTGCAGGCTTGCGAGGTGTTGTTTCTGTTACAGGCAATTTGTCTGGCTGGCCATAAACCGTGCATGACGACGAAAATACGAAGTTATTGACACCATACTCCTTCATGCACTCCAATAAGTTCATAAGTGCATTCAGATTGTTTCGATAGTACTCAAGAGGCTTTTGAACCGACTCACCAACAGCCTTGAAGGCTGCAAAATGAATAATTGCCTCTATATTAGTATATTTCTTGAAGAACTCATGCGTAAGCGCTCTGTCCGAAAGATCAAAACACTCAAACAAAGGACGCTTGCCTGTTATCTTCTCAATGTTATCAACAACTTCAGCTTTTGAATTAGAAAGATTATCTACTATTACTACGTCAAATCCAGCCTGCTGCAACTCCACAACCGTATGCGAACCAATAAAGCCAGTTCCGCCAGTAACAAGAATTAATTTACTCATGACTTTTTCTTTTTATATTGCAAAGATACATCTTTACCACAACATAACGATATTTTATCTGTTGTTTTTAAGTAACGTTACATCTCTTATCTTATACCGAAATAGGCCCAAAAACAACTTTGACCATTTTGACCGTGACCATTCCACGTTTTCTGCATTATACTCCAAATAACTTACATGATTAATAGTTAAATCGCCAACCCGCTATGTTAATTTAAGCACCCCTCCGTTAATGACATTTAATAATCTTTCACAATTCAGGCAACCTCGACTTTCGACACTTTTCTCGGAGGGATAACGGTACCTTACCGTACCCTTACCATACCTTTTTGACTCCATTAAAAAAGGCATTTCTTTAAGCCTCTTTAACAATGGTCATGGTCAAAGTTGTCAAACTTGATTTCACTAATATTTTAACAATTGATTAACAAAGCCCAAAATAGATTTGACTTTAATTAGGGGTAAATTAACAACGACAACTAACCTACTCAAACCATCCGACAACAACCTATATCATTTTTGCCCCAACATGAAACACAAAAAAAAGAGGGAACGACATCGCCGCTCCCCCCTTACATACATATCATCAAGAAATATTAGTATTCCCAAACGTCATGCTCTTTCAAGAAGATCACATTCTTGATTCGCTCTGCCTCAAGGTTTGTATCAACATTTCCAGATGCCATTTCAAGAATGGTTCTGTTGTTATATACATTAGCCTCAGAATATACATAGCTACCGAAACGACGCTTAGCGAAGAGGTCATCAAATGAATCACGCTGTGCGTCATTCTTTGTGTTATATGCCTCCTGCTTCATCAAGAATGGACGAAGCTCTGGGAAGTATACCCAGAATGAAAGCACCTGGTCAATACGCTCACCTGTCTCATCTGCCTTCTCAAGGATAGGGCAAATGGCAATGATGCGGACGTCCATACGGCTATACTTCTTGTCAAAGAACCATACCTCCTTTACGAGGAGCTTCTTTGCAAGTGTAGCATCCATCTCTGACTCTACAATCTGACGCTCGTACAAACCTGTTTCTGGGTTCTGAATTTCAACTGTATCTATACCTGCGCCGAACTTTGTCTTAATTGCTTCAAAGTCCATACGACGGTCAAATTCACGGCCAAATCCCAAACCAGAATCGTATGCAGTAAGTTCACCATGGCTTATGGCATCAAGCATAATGCGCACAACTGACTTACGACCATCAATCGACCACTTCGTGGTTGGATAATAGAGTGGCAAATTCATTTTCTCACGCATATCAATAATGCGCCAAATAGTCTTCTGCCACATTACATCCGCCTCACGAACGTGTACATAAGGAATCGCCTTCTTATTTGCAATGTGCTCTTTCTTTGCAATGTTGTCAACACCCTTGAATGGTGAGGCATCTGGAGCAGATTCATCTGTCTGGGCAAAACCCGACATAGAAACTGTCAGCATGAGAGCCATTATAGACAATAACCTTTTCATATTCTCAAATATTAATGAGTTAATCTACTGTAAATGACAGAGGGCTCAACTTTCTAACGCCACCAGGACCTGTTGCCTGAACGTCTTCTATATAGAACTTCTGTCCTTTCTGCAAACCGTTGATCAACGACTTCTGTGCTGGTGTGAATGAAGCACTTGTTGAACGTTCACTTGTCAAGAATCCAGCCTTTACTGTTGATACAGTGAAAGCAGTAACCTTAAACTGTACATCCATCACGAAGTCCTTCATCTCAGCAAATACACCTGCCTGTGCCTTCAAGACTCGTGCCTTGATCTTACCGCCTGACAAACCGCCGACTGTTGCCTCTGGATTTGGAACACGAAGCAAACGGAATTCCTTGCTACCAATTGACTACACACCATCAGCTGTCTTTGCTGATACGTTGATGCTTGCCTTTGCTGTATTGTTCGCTGGCTTAACAATCCATCCGCTACCAGAACGTGATATTGTTGCACCAGTTGCTGTTACATTCAAATCACTTGTAGGTATACCTGCTGCAGATATATCTACTGGGTTGTCAAGACCAATGTAGAATGCATTCATCTTTGTAGGTGAAACTACTACTGAAGGCTCACCAACCTCATACTCAGCATCTACATCGTATGACTTCAACTCACCTGTTACAGGATCAGGTATCTGAATTCTTGCTGAGAACTTCTTCTGACCTACTGAAGATGCAGGTACTTCATACTTACCCTGACCAGCCTCTACAGGAAGCTTCTCACCATTTACTGTAACAATAGGATCCATTGTCTCATCGTATGCAGCAAGCATGATGTCTGCCTTATACTTCTGACCACGCAATACGTAGCTAGACTCTGGTATTACAAGAGGCTTAATTCCAGTAAACTTGAATGATGCCTCATCTACCTTTGCATACAAATAATTAACAACGTCCGACTGTGAACTTCTAACGTCATTCTGAACCTTTGAAAGAATTGACATCGTAGCAGCCAATGGAAGGTGCTCTGTAATCTTGCCAATCCATGGCTCAGCAGGTTCTGTTGGATCTGACTGAACAGGATCAGTATTAAACTGCTCTCTGTAGGCTTCAGCCTTAGCTTCATCACCATCAACTGTCTGAATGAGGAATTCACGATATTCATCAATCATTGTCTTAAGTGAATCGCCACGCGCACCTCCCTGCTCAACAATCATAAGCTGAGCAGCAATATCCTGGTTACTAACTGACAAGTAGTTGTCAGGTGTAAATGGACTCTCAGGTTCGCCTGGACCATCTGCTGTATATACCATCAAGCACTTATAGTACTGGATCTGCTTATACAAAGCATCAGCCTTTTCGCGAAGTTCAACAGCCTTCTGATACTTGTCGCCAGCCTTCTTTGGATTCTGCTCCTTGGCTGCCTCAAAATCAAAATACTGCTTATTTATTTTCTGGTCTACGACCTTAGTCGAATTCTTGATACCATTATCCACAAGGATGAAGGCGTTCAAAAGGTCACCAGACACGTTCAAGGCAAGCATCGCTGTCAGCATGAGGTACATCATGCCGATCATTTTTTGCCTCGGGGTTTCGGGACAGTTACCACCACTCATCGATAATCGATTTTTCTAATTAATACTCTAGTTTACTACTCTCGATTATCGGTTTGTAACAGCGCTGAGCATGTTGCCATAGATTGAGTTCAACTCACCTACTGTCTTGCTCAATGATGCTATCTGCTGACGATACTGCTTAACACCCTCTACTGATGCTGCAATCTCACTTGAGATTGATGCAAGACCACTTGCAAGAGCCTCTGTAGACTGTGCCTGACCCTTCAAACCTGCCAACTGCTGTACGTATGCTGCATTTACTGCTGACATATTGCCCTTCAACTGCTCTGACAAGTCTGCCTGTGAAGCGATTGAATCAGCAAGCTTTGCACTTGATGCTGAGAACTTAGAGCCTACTTCTGCTACCTGGCTCTGTGCTGCAGCAAACTGGCTCAATGAGTCATTTGCAACCTTTACATTATTAACGTATGCCTTTGTTGCTGATGTTGCATCAGTAAGGTCTGCCATCTGTGATGTTGTCGAAGCAAGCTTCTTTACACCCTCAGAAAGCTGGTTGATTGTTGTCTGGTCGATTGCACCAGCCGAAACCAAAGCTGAAAGTTCGCTTCCGCCACCATTGCCACCATTGCCATGTGACTTCTTTGAAGAGTTTACATCTGGCTCTTCGTCCAAGCCCAAAAGCTCTGGATAAACCAATGTCCAGTCTGGCATTGCATGAGGTGGCTCGAATGCTGACAAGAAGAAGATCAAGGCTTCTACACCAAGACCTGCTACAAGCATTACACCTGCTCCTGGGAAGTGCATGATCTTAAACAATGCACCAACGATTGCTACAGCTGCACCCCAGCCATACACATAGGCCATAATCTTCTTATAGCCCGGACTTTCAACTAATTCCTGTATACTCATAATTGCTAATTTATTTCTTGATTTGTATTATGTTTCTTTTTTTATTCACCAATGTAATCACGTACGCAACGGAATCCTATATAAGATGTTGCCGAATCCTGATATTCATACGAACGTGTTCCACACTGCATGTAATATGCAATATCCTTCCAAGAACCACCACGTATTACCTTTCTCTTCATTACATGAGATTCATCCGGACGAGCATTATACTTATAGTCAGGGTTGAAGTCATGTGTATAGGCGTATGAAGATTCATCAAATGCACTTGATGTCCACTCGGCTACGTTACCAGCCATGTCATACAGACCGTAATCATTTGGAGCGTATGATGCTATTGTTGTTGTTGACGCAGCGCCATCGTCAACATAACGTCCTCTCAAAGGCTTGAAGTTCGCTACGAAACATCCACGGTCATTACGTGTGTAGTAACCACCCCATGGATAGATACCTGCCTTGATACCACCTCGTGCTGCATATTCCCACTCAGCCTCTGTTGGGAGACGATAGTCCATCGCAAATGGCTGACCCGACTGATGCAAGAAGTTGTTCAAGAGGTTGCTTCGCCAAATACAGAACGCTGTAGCCTGCTTCCAGCTCACACCAACTACTGGATACTCATCGAATCCTGGATGCCAGAAATACATCTGTGTCCAAGGCTCGTTAAACGAATATGTAAAGTCTGCAATCCAGCAGAGTGTATCAGGATATACCAATACGCGGTCCTTCATGATGAATGATGAACGGTCCACTATGTCACCAAGTTCACCCTTCGCGTCATATACCTGACCCTCGTACTGCTTTGTCTCGAAGTTATAACGGTTCGAACGCTTTGCTGCCTGCTGAAGGTCTACCCACTCATACTCATACTCAAGCTTACGTGTATCAAGCTCCTTGCGACGGAAAAATCTCTCCTTCTCAGGATAATACATCTCCTCGAGTATTTCTGCATATTCTGTGTTGTACCAGTCAAGCTCTTCGTCCCAATTCAAGAATGGTGGGTCAATCTCATTGCCCATGGCATCCTCTGAAATAAGGAACTCGTCAAACTGGTCTCCCAACAACCTACGTGCAATCGAGTCTCTTACCCAATATACAAACTGACGATACTCAGAGTTTGTAATCTCTGTCTCATCAATCCAGAACGAACGCACTGTAACTGTCTTTGTCTGGGCGTTTGAAGTGCTCGCTACATCCTGCTCGTTCTGACCCATGTTGAAACTGCCCTGTGCAATGAAGAGCATTCCATAAGGATTAGGTTCAAAGAAACTAGCATTTCGCGAAACGCCGACCAACTCGCCACTTCCCGTGCCTCCGCAGCTGCTTAATAATAGCAGCGATAGCGCAAATACAATTATATTCTTCATAATAGCCTATATATCTACTTAAAGTATTCTTACACTTTTATATCTCTTTGTTCGCTTCTCTACGTCAATGTTAAACGTGTAGCTTACATTGACTTCGTGCGAACCACTGTTATACCTACGCAAACCGGATAGGCACAAGTCATATGTGTATCCTACGTAAAGACCGTTAGAAAGGTTTAGCCCAAACTCAAAAAAAATTGCATCTTGAAGTCTGTAACCCATTCCAACAGCAAATTTACTCTTCATATTCACAAGCGCTGACATCTCCAACTGACTTGAAGCAAAGTCCGATTTGAAGAATATCCTCGGCTCCAGATTCATCACACTCGAGCCTAACTTGCGACCGGCTCCAAAAGTAACCACCGGCCTGGATTTTATCTCCGCACCACCTTTCATCTCCACTGTCGGAGCATTTAGATGCAGAAGTGACAAACTGACATAACTGACTTCCGACTGATAGAATCCACCTAATCCTACATCAAATGTCGTGCCACTATCGTCTCCGCCCTGCAAAGCTTCATCCGAAGACTGGTGATAATCATTCTCTCCACCGTCCACTGATGGCTTCAGGTCTGATGTCTTGAAAGCAACGTTTATCACACCTAGCCTTGCACCTAACCCTAGGTATCCTTTCCCTAGCTCCAAGTGATAACTGTAGTTGCCATTTATGTTCATCGTCGTCAATGGTCCCACCTTGTCATGAAAGACACTCACGCCGACTCCATGAAAACTCTTCAAGAATTTCACCTCTCCGTCAATACCCAATATCGTCGTTTGAGGCGCTCCATCAAAGCCTACCCATTGCTTTCTGAACGATCCAACTGCATTCCACGACCCAGTTTTTCCCGCAGCTCCAGGGTTCACTACAATGCCTAAATTAGCGCACCCGCCAAACTGCATCTCGTTCTGTGCCGAGACTTGTTGAATATTCAGACTGCAAAATAAAATAAAAAAGAGCAATAATACACCTATATTTGCATAAAACATTTGTAAAATTTTCACATTTCTGAGAATTTCACAAATCTGCATCGGATTTTTCTCCAATTTAACAGGCATATTCTTATAACTCCACTATATCTTTATTTTTTAATTTCAACACCAATATTTATTTCTTGGCTGTTGCTTTTTTCACTTTTGACGACGCCTTTTTGGTCTTCGGTTGGTCATCTGTTGCCGCTTCTGCCGACGATGCGGCTTTTGCAGCTCGGCTTTTTACGCCACCATCCGACTCCTGCTTTTCATACAAAGCCTTGCAGTCATCAAATGTCAACTTGTCTGCTTCCGTCCCCTTAGGTATCTTGACATTGACTTTACCCCATGCTATGTATGGTCCCCAACGACCATTCAATATCTTGACGTTCACGTCTTCGTCAAACTCCTTTATCAGTTTCTGACTGTCTGCCACTCGCTTCTCCTCTATTCTGACTATCGCAGCGTCAAGGTCTATTGTGTAAGGGTCATCTGTCTTCTTGAGCGACACAAATTTCCCATCATGTCTGACATACGGACCAAAGCGACCAGTACCTATCACTACTTCCTTGCCCTCATATTCACCTATATGACGAGGCAATTCAAATAGTTGCAATGCTTCTTCAAGTGTTATCGTCTCCACATGCTGACCATGTTTCAACGATGAATATCTTCGTTGGTCGTTGTC
This sequence comes from Bacteroidales bacterium, assembly GCA_024401355.1. Taxonomy (GTDB): domain Bacteria; phylum Bacteroidota; class Bacteroidia; order Bacteroidales; family Marinilabiliaceae; genus W3P20-009. The sequence goes on from JAKSLF010000002.1 coordinate 99,075, forward strand.
TTCATCCGCATCACCTATCTGGGCCATCGGACCAAAACGACCTACTCTAACACTCACCTGTTTGCCACTCTTCGGATCTATTCCCAATATTCTTTCACCAGTATTCTTGGCTGAATGCTCCATTGTGTCTTCCACTCTGACGTGGAATGGCTTGTAGAAGTCATCCATCACTTTCTGCCACTTGAGCGATCCGTCGGCTATTTCGTCAAACTGCTTCTCCACTTCTGCTGTGAAGTTATAATCCATAACTTCATCAAAATTTTGCAAAAGGAAGTCGTTTACAATCATTCCTATATCTGTTGGGAAGAGCTTGCTCTTCTCTGCACCAGCCATTTCTGTCTTTTCCGACTCGTCAATACCTTTGTTCGTAAGCTTCAACTGCTTGTAGTTTCTTGGCTGTCCCTCACGACTTTCCTTGACTACATAACCTCTCTGCTGTATGGTTGATATTGTCGGAGCATACGTAGATGGACGTCCAATGCCAAGCTCTTCAAGCTTATGGACCAAAGATGCTTCGTTATACCTTGGTGGCTTCTGGCTCCACTTCTCGCGCGAAACGATTTCTTTCATTCCCAATACGTCACCAACGGCTACACTTGGCAACAACGAACTGCTGTCGTCATTGCTGTCATCATCTGTCGATTCAGTATATACTTTTATGAAACCGTCAAACTTGATAACTTCTGCCGATGCTGTAAATTGAGCATCTGTATTGTCAGTCTTAATATGTATGGTTGTCTTCTCCAGTTTGGCTTCTGCCATCTGAGAAGCTATTGTCCTCTTCCATATTAATTCATATAGACGCTTTTCCTGAGATGTGCCGTCTATCGTATGATTCTCTATGTGTGTCGGACGTATGGCTTCATGGGCTTCCTGAGCTCCTTTTGAGTTGGTCTTATATCTTCTTGTCTGAAGATATTCCTTGCCCATCATTCCTACAATCGCTCCTGCCGCACTCTTTATGGCTGCCTCTGCAAGGTTCACCGAGTCTGTTCGCATATATGTTATCAAGCCGGCTTCATACAGATGCTGCGCTATCGACATAGTCTGCGAAACTGAATATCCAAGTTTGCGACTCGCTTCCTGTTGCAAGGTCGATGTTGTAAACGGAGGTGCTGGAGTTCTTGTCAAAGGCTTCTTCTCTACCATGTCTACAGTAAACCTCGATTTCTGCAACTGGCCAAGAAGTTCCTTCACTACATCCTTATCTTTGATTTTCTTTCCAAGCTCGGCCTTCAATTCATATTTCTGACCATCTTTGTTAAGCACAAAGGTTCCAATAGTCTGGAAAGCTGGCTGGGATTCGAATGCAAATATCTCTCTTTCCCTCTCTACTATTATTCTAACTGCTACCGACTGTACTCGGCCTGCAGACAACTGAGGTTTCACTTTTCGCCACAATACTGGTGACAACTCGAAGCCGACTAGGCGGTCCAACACTCTACGAGCCTGCTGGGCATTCACCAAGTTCATGTCTATCGTTCGAGGCGTCTTTATGGCATTCAATATGGCATCTTTGGTTATCTCATGGAATACGATACGCTTTGTAGTCTGTGCATCAAGACCCAATACTTCTGCCAAATGCCATGATATTGCTTCTCCTTCACGGTCTTCATCGGATGCCAACCACACCGAACCAGCCCCTTTCGACAATTTTTTGAGATCAGTTACGACCTGCTGCTTGTCGTCTGGTATGATGTATTCCGGTTCATACCCATGCTCCACGTCTACACCAAAGTTATTCTTCTTCAAGTCTCGTATGTGACCATAGCTTGACTTGACAATGTAACCATCGCCAAGAAACTGCTCTATGGTCTTCGCTTTCGCTGGAGACTCGACTATAACCAGGTCATATATGTTTCCTTTATTTGCCATCTATATTCTTCTGTAGCATGATTGAATTAACCCAATTGAGGGCAAATTTAGCGATTTTCCCCAATACAAAAAAAAGTTTTGGCACTTACATTTATTTATTTTTCGCTTCTTTTTACCCAACTTTTTGATTTCTAACGGCTTCGCATTGTCACTTCTCGTCCGTATCCATGTTCGTGACGCCACCACTCACTATGAATTTCATGACATCGGCCGAACTGTCGTCCAGTTTTTTGACTTTCGACCGTGGCACTACTATCAGGTCACCCAATAGTCCGTATGAACTGGGAAGATATACTGCTACCATTCCTTCCGCTCCCATTTTTGCCATCTCTTCTTGCATCACAAACCCCATTCTATGCAGTATTCCACTGTCGTCCATATTTACCAATACTGGCTGACCAAATTTTTTCTTCTTGCCGACAAATGCCGACATAAGGTCTTTGACTGACGAATATACTATTCCAACCAATGGTGTCGTATTCAATATTCGATGCATGAGACCAGCTATCGGTGTCGAAAGTATTATTGGCATAATCCATCCTGCTATACATATCAGCACGACTATGGTCAATAGTCCCAATCCCGGTATGCCTCTTGCTTCCAGGTGTTCCGAGATATATGGTATGCTGCTTATCAGTTCGTCTATATATTTCACTGCTGTGATAGTCACATATAGCGTGACCACAACTGGCACTATATATAGCAATCCCTGAAGGAAGTAGCCAACCAGCTTTTTTATTATCTCTTTACCCTTCATCTGCCTGTTATGCTTTTTCTTTTATTACACCCTGACGATATGCCACAAGCAGTTTCCTCAGGTTGTCTATCTGGCTTTGCAATTCTCTTCCTCGATCGGTATCCCTTACAAGCATTCTGTGGTATTTGAATTCCTGAAGCTGCACTCGGCTGTGAATGTCCGATCCTTCTTCTACGGCTTTCTCTTTGCTCTCAAATGCTTCGTGCTGCACGAGTTGAAGTCCATGACTATTATATATAAGGGTATAACCTGCGATTCCCGTTGTCTCATGATATGGTTTCGAGAATCCTCCGTCAATAACCAGTCGCTTGCCATCTGCTCTCATTGGCGATTCACCTCTCGTCGTTCTGACTGGTGTGTGACCATTGATTATTCGCGAATTTTCCGGATCAAGTCCAAATTCTTTCAATATATACTCACATGTCTCAACATGGTTCGCCAATTCATAATAACAACCTTTCATCTCTCGGTTTACTTCTTCTACATCTATGAAATACCTTTCAAAGGTTGTCATCTTGTCCTTATTATATAATGGAGAATCCGGACCACACCACAAATACCACATGTAGTCCACCGATACGTCGTTCCCTCTGTTATCTTTAGATGCGAAATAGGCGGTCCTCACTAGCTGGTCTATCTTCTCCATCATGGCTTTACCCTTATATTTCTTGCCATCTATTTCCACTTCCTTGAAACTGCCATCTTCATTCAACGGAAGAGCTGCATGATACAACAAACAGTTGTTCCTGACTAGGAACAGGCTACCATGCTTGTAGAAGCATCTGAGGTGTTTCTGTAGTTTCTCCGAGTGGGTAAATGAATGGTGAAGCTGATTCATCAGCAACTCTTCTTCTACACTCAGCTTATAAGGGTCTTTAGGGTCTATCGTCGGGAAGTTCTTGTCCTTGAGCTCATACGATACTCCATTGATGACTATTGTTCCCTTCTCGTAGTCTATATTATTGAGCAGACATCTGTCGTTCATGCCATATTCCGGACGACGTTTTATGATCTGCCCCTCAAGCTTGAACTGTATGATAGATATTGCTTTGTGCATTTTCGACATCAACTGCATCGATCTGCTCATTCGGCTGTTCTCCTCAAATTCCTGTGCCTGGAACACTACACAAGGGTCATCACCATACGTGTCAATTGCGAATGTAGCCAATGGCAACAGGTTTATCGAATACCCTTCCTCCAATGTCTCTACGTTGGCATAGCGTATAGAAATTCTCACCACGTTGGCTATCAACGCAAGGTTGCCTAGCGCTGCACCCATCCATGAGATGTCATGATTACCCCACTGTATATCGAAGTCATGGTATTCACATAGTGTTTCCATGATGTCGTATGCACCTGAACCTCGGTCATATACGTCACCCACTATGTGCAACGTGTCGATGACCAGCCTGTGTATAAGCTCACTTATCGCTATGATGAATTCCTCTGATCTGCCTATGTCTACTATCGAGTTTATGAGTGACGAGTAATAGTTCTGCTTGTCACTGTCTGTCTGGCTCTCATACAATAGCTCTTCTATCACGTATGCAAATTCAGGCGGCAACGATTTCCTGACTTTCGAATGTGTATATTTCGATGCAACTACTCGAGCCACAGCCACTACCTGAAATAGTGTAGTCCTATACCAGTCGTCGATGTCGATATCTGTCTTCTTTACCTGCTCAAGCTTTTCTGCCGGATAATATATTAACGAGCACAGCGAATCCCTGTCCTGCTGACGCATGTTCATGCCGAATATGTCATCCACTTTTCGGCGTATTACACCCGAGGCATTTTTCAGCACATGAGTAAATGCTATATTCTCTCCATGCAAGTCCGACAAAAAGTGTTCTGTTCCTTTGGGCAGACTAAGTATAGCCTGAAGGTTCACTATCTCTGTCGCCGCACTTGATATGGTTGGAAATTTCTCGGCCAATAGGTTGAGATATCTTTCGTCTTTTATTACGTCTTCTAACATTGCTTTCTATTCAATTTTGTTCTGGTTCTTGAGCGTTTTCTAGCCGTTCATTCATATACTCTTTCGGAGACACTCCATAAAAGTCCTTGAATGATGTACTGAAATGTGATAGGTTCGTAAAACCTAAGGCATACGCTACATCCGATATGTTCAGTTTCTTTTCACACAATAGTATTCCAGCTTGCTTAAGCCTGATGTTCTTTATGAAGTCACGTGCACTCTGGTTTGTCAACTCTTTCAGTTTTCTGTGCATGTGCACTCTACTCATTCCGACATGGTCTGCCAACTTTTCCACATTTAGCGACGAGTCGGAAATGTTTGCATCAATGAATGCTGTCACTTTCTCCATCAGGGCTTCATCTGCACTCTTCAAGGTGACTTTCTTCTGAGGCTTATGCTCTGTTCTCATCTCACCTATCTTGCTCATCACGCGATCCCTGTTTTCCATTATGCTCCACAATGTGTTGTTCAACACTTCTATGTCAAATGGTTTGGCAATGTACGCGTCTGCACCTAGAATGAGTCCCTTGTTCCTGTCCTCATCCGAGTGCTTTGCCGTGAGCAGGATTACCGGTATGTGGTTGATGTTTATATTCGATTTCACTTTCTTGCAGAGTGTCATACCATCCATCTCCGGCATCATCACATCCGACACTACTGCGTCATATTTGTCTTTAAGAAGCATGTCATAGGCATCTTTGCCGTTCATGCATGAATTGACTTTATAATGCTTCGACAATTCATTGACCAAATACGAATTCACCTCAGGCTCATCGTCCACTACCAAGATGCGTTTTTTCGTTGTTGCCCTATGACGTTTCTCGTCAAATATTCGTCGAGTATAGTTCTCTACTGGAAGCTCCTTCTCTATCACGTTCTCCGTCGATGTTTCTTCAGCTACCTGCTCGTCTTCCTGATGACGAGGTATCACTACTCTGAATATAGCACCTTTCTTCCCATCGGTTCTGTTATCGGCTTCTATTGTTCCATTGTGCATCTCTACCACACTTCTAGTAAAGTGCAAGCCAATACCGGTTCCATTATATGCAGCAGTTTCACTATTTTCTATCTGATAGAATCTGTCAAAGATGCGTTCCAACTTATCCTGAGCTATGCCATTTCCCGTATCCGCTACTTCTATGACTATGTTTTCGCCTTCTTCTTTCAACGTCGTCTTTATCTCACCTCGTTCAGGGGTGAACTTCAAGGCATTCGAATAGAGGTTTATCATTACTTTGTCAAAGAGGTCTCTGTCTACAGCCACTTTTGTGTCCGACATTCTGCTCTCTACCGGCATCGCTATTTTTTTCTTTGACGACACGTATTCAAAGTTCGCATTTATCTCCTCTATCATTTTTTTCAGGTCTGTCACTTTGAACGACATCTTCATCTGTCCCTTTTCTATTTTCCTCATGTCCAATAGCTGGTTTATCAGATGCAATATTCTCAATGAGTTCCTGTATATCATTTCATATTTTCTGCCCGTTTCCTCATTGCTGCCTTGACTCAACAACTCCTTTATTGGATTTATAATGAGTGTCAATGGTGTTCGTATCTCATGCGAGATGTTAAAGAAAAACTGGAATTTTTCCTCCTCTATATTTCTCTCATACTCCTGGCGCAACAGCTCTCGCTTGATGTATGCTCTCTGTTTCAACGATATAATGATAAAGAATATCGCCATAATTATTATTATCACATACAACATTATTGCCCATTTCGTCTGCCACCACAATGCTCTGATCTCTATATCTATTGTCTTCGTATGAGATATATTGCCACCCAATTTCGATTTTATGTATAGCTTATAGTCTCCAGGCTTCAAGTTCGAATAGCTTATCTGGGACACTCCATTTGCTGTACTATGCCAGTTCGTGTCAAAGCCTTCTAGTTTGTATTCATAATTCACTAGCTCTGGATTGACGAAGTTAAAGGTCGAAAGGTCTAGTGTGATGGTTTTGTCTGCGTATGAATAGACTATCTTGTCTGCATCCATTATATATTTGTCCAGCACATCAATTCCGTTCGATGTGTCACCCACTCTCACTTCCCTTCCATCCAGATGCAGTCTGGTCACTTCAACTCTCATCGCTATGCTGTCTGGAATGATGTTCGATGGCATAAAGCTTGTCATTCCATTGGTTCCTCCGAAATACAGACGTCCATTATTATCTTCACTTACAGCCGCTCTCGAAAACTGGTCGCCCTGAAGACCATCGTATGCATAGAAGTTGTTGAATCTGTTCAGTCTCTCATCATATCGGCTCAAGCCTTTGTTCGTGCTGACCCACACGCGTCTCGACTTGTCTATCGCAATGCCCACCGCTACATCTGTTGCAAGTCCATCAATCTGCCCCATCACTTTCGCAATGTTCATAAATGGGTCATACTTTATCAGTCCTTCACTCGTCGCCATCCATAGACACGATGCTTCGTCAGTAGCTACATGATATACTACTTTGTTCTTTACTATGTTATACAACGCACTGTCCAAAGCAACAAATTTCCCTACTGCCGCATCATAACAGCATAATCCCTTATACGTTCCCATCCACATCCTGTAACCATCCGATACAATGCTGTTTATCCAGTTGTTTATCGGTTCGTTTCTCCTGAAGTCTGGCGATTCCGACAATGATATATACGCTGTTGCTGTTCCACCTGCTACCTTATATACACCACTTCCGTATGTTCCTACAAAATGACCTCCCATCGGATTTTCCTCTACACACACTACTCGACCATTATAACGATCCGACGATTTCAGAAGTATGCTGTTAAGGTCTTTCGATTGATGAGTCCTCTTGTTATATTCCACAAGTCCAGCATCATATCCAGCAAGCATTAGGGTTTCACTATCATCGCCCTTGGCTATTCCCATCACTGTGCTCGGAACACCTTTAGCTATGTGTTCTGTTGTCCCGTTGTCTCTCACATAGTACATTCCATCACCATCCGTTCCTATCCATATTCCATCCACGTCCCTCATGACAGACATTACACTTGCCGATCCTATGTTATAGCTGCTGTTCGGCTTATATCCATATCCATCAAATGGAGTCGACAATTTCGGTATCATGACAACTCCCTTCTGGAAGACGCCAAGCCACATATTGCCATTCCTGTCAAACAATATTGAATGTATCTTCGCTTTACCAAAGTCTATCTGAGGTATGAAGATGTCTAGTTCCGTCTCCTCTCCTGTCGACAAATCTCTCTTGTATAGACCATCTCCATCTGTTCCAATATACAGACTGCCATTCTGAGCTAAAATCGATGAGACAAAGATGCCACGCGACATACCCGTCCTTTTGAATGTAGCCGATTTCTCATCATATTTATATAAGCCACCATTGTCTGCACTTAGGTATACGTCTCCATTTGCCTCCACTACAAAGGCATCCTCCATTCTCTGACCATCACTATCTATCTTGATATATTCTATCTTGCGCTTTTCTACATTATATCTATAGACAAGTTTGTTAGAAGAAGCGACAACCCACAAATATCCTTTCTTGTCACATATCATAGATGACACATAATCTGCACCCGAATCCATCTTCAAGTGAGTGTCCAAAACCTGATCCTCGACATATTTCAATACTCCGCGTCCCGATGTGGCTATCCATATCCTTCCCCTCTGGTCCTCCGCTATGTCTGTCACATGCGCCTCCATCTCTACACCTTTCGATATTATCGGAACTTCTTCAAAGATGTCTTTCTCGCGATTGTACTTCTGAAGACCGTTCATGGTACCTATCCATAACCTTCCACTACTGTCTTCAAACACTTTATGGACGTAGTTGCTGTTCAACCTTCCTTCACTCTTGCCACACCTATTCTTCTGTGTGTGGTATACCACCATATCTGTTCCATCAAACCTGTTCAGTCCGTCCTCTGTCGTTATCCACACGTAACCTCGCGAATCCTGATACACCTGATTGACAAGGCTGTTCGACAACCCTCGTTCTGTCGTTATCAGTATCGGATTCTGAGCTCGTATGCCTACCAACATACTTACCAATATTCCAACAACTAGCGCTAACCGATTCATACTTAGTTCCTAATCCAGTGTCTGTCTGATTTTATGATGCTATATTTTCTTTATCATCTTTATTTCAACGAAAAGTTTATCGGTATCGTATACGACACTTTCACAACTTTTCCCTTATGCTTGCCCGGCGACCATTTTGGCATCGATTTGACTACTCTCATCGCTTCCTCATCCAGTAACGGATGCACCGAACGAGCTATTTTTACGTCCGATGTGCTACCATTTGTGTCTACCACAAATGATACAAACACACGACCCTGAAGCTTCTTTTTACTCGCTTCCTCCGGATATTGTACGTTGTTTGTTACGTAGTTGCGCAATGCTTCATCACCACCCGGAAATATTGGCATCTGCTCCACTATGATGTACACTTCGTCACCATCACGTGTCACCGAGGCATTGCCGTCAATTGTCGACAGAAGCCCAAACATTACACCCAATACAGCTAATAGTCTTTTCATCTTTCCCATAACTCTCAACTTTTATTGTTCAACGTTTCGTTTCTGTTCTCTTTCTATAACCCAAAAAAGGTTGTCCCAGATTATTCCGAGACAACCCTCTTATTGGTATCGTATGATATGGGGCTATCCCACATTCACATCTTACTGGAGGACGAAATTGATAGGCACTGTGTAAGATACCTTTACGGCCTTACCACGCTGCATACCTGGTGTCCACTTTGGCATTGACTGTACTACTCGTACTGCCTCCTTGTCAAGGTTTGGATCAAATGGACGTGCTACCTTCACGTTTGTTACTTCACCCTTCTGGTTTACAACGAACGAAACGAATACACGACCCTGAATGCCATTCTCCTGTGCAATTACAGGATACTTGACCGACTGTGCAAGGTACTTTCTCAAAGCGTCATCACCGCCCGGGAATACTGGCATCTGCTCTACGATGAGGAATACTTCCTCCTCTTCTACAGGCTCTTCTTCCTGAACTTCTACCTCAACGAACTCAATCTCCGTGTTCTCGTCTGCTTCTGTATCCATCAGCTCGAGCTCATCGTTGATCTCTGTCTTGTCGTCCACAATATTTATGATGTCGACCATCTTTGGTGGTGGTGGTGGTGGTGGTGGCTTTATCTCTTCCTGCTTCGTGATAGGAACCATCTCCTCCTCAACTACGACATCATCTGTCATAGCGCTCACGTCTATCTTGCTGTCCTTGCTCGACCACTCGAATGCTGCAAGCACCAATCCGAGGACGATTGCAAGGCCAATCTCGGAGAACAACCCCTTCTTGTTCTCAAGGTCAGCGCGAGGTGTCTTTTTGATTTCCATAGGTTTAACAATTTGAGCGCAATGCTCGTTTATTTCAAGTCAAGTATTTTCTTTGTTTTCGAGTGCAAGTTACACTTTTTATTTCATATTTAAGTTATTTTTTTGCTTTTTTATTTAAAAATATTTGATTTCAAAAGCTACAAACAACTTCTCAACTTCTCAGTTTAACTCGCATTTTTTATCTAACTACTCTAATGTCAATTCATTAGATGCCAGAAAAAGCACTCTTTATCTTCTCCACATAATCAAGCTTCTCCCATGTGAAAAATTCGAGTTCCCTCTCTATCTTCTGGCCATTCACATTAAATGACACTTTCGACGTATATGGTTTTCTGCCTACATGACCGTATGAAGCTGTCGGACCATAAATCGGATTCTTCAAACCGAATCTCTTTATTATGGCACTCGGACGCATATCAAACAACGACATCACTTTCTCTGCTATCTCACCATCTGTATAGTTCACTTTAGATGTCCCGTATGTGTTGACATACAGTCCTACTGGCTCTGCTACACCTATGGCGTATGCTACCTGTACCAATACCTCATCAGCTATTCCTGCTGCTACAAGGTTCTTGGCGATATGACGTGTCGCATAGGCTGCCGAACGGTCCACTTTCGAAGGATCCTTGCCAGAGAAGGCTCCACCACCATGCGCTCCCTTGCCACCGTATGTGTCTACTATTATCTTACGGCCGGTCAAACCTGTGTCGCCATTTGGTCCGCCTATTACAAACTTTCCTGTTGGGTTCACAAAGAGCTTGTAGCCGTTCGCAAACAGTTTCTGCTGAGCTGCTGGAAGCTTTGTGACCACTCTCTTTATCAATATCTCTTCTACGTCTTTTCTTATCTGGGCCAACATTTCGCTATCTGCCTGGTCCTGACTCTTACCCGAACCTGCCAACACAAATTCATCATGCTGTGTCGACACTACTATTGTGTCTATCTTGCTTGGCGTGTTGTCGTTGTTATATTCTATTGTAACCTGGCTCTTCGCATCCGGTCTCAAGTATGTCATAACTTTGCCTTCGCGACGTATCTCGTCAAGTTCGAGCAACAATTTATGAGCAAGATAAATTGGCAGCGGCATGTAGTCTTCTGTGTCTTTGCAGGCATAGCCAAACATCATTCCCTGGTCGCCTGCACCTTGCTCCTTCTCCTCTGCTCTCTCTACGCCTCGGTTGATATCAGCCGACTGGGCATGTAATGCCGAGATGATGCCACACGAACCTGCGTCATACTTATACTCAGCTTTGTTGTAGCCGATGCGGTCTATTACCTCACGGGCAACTTCATCTACGTTTACAACTCCCTGCGACTTGATCTCGCCTGCTACTACTGTCAAGCCTGTTGTGACAAGTGTCTCACATGCCACCTTCGACTCTGCATCCTGCACTAGCAAGTTGTCAAGAACCGCATCCGATATCTGGTCTGCCACTTTGTCTGGATGACCTGCCGATACCGACTCTGATGTAAAATAATATCCCATCTTCAATTTAGATAATGTGTTGTTATTAAATAGTGATGGAAAGATAGAAGGAAAATGCATTTTAGCACTTTTTTATAGTGGTTGCAATAGGCAAATCCATCCACTCTTTCTCTTTCAGTGTGCAAATATAGTCACTTCAATTCTATTTATCACCTTTGAAGTGCACTTTTAATTTTCTTTAGACTTTCTTTCCCCTTCGTTGACTCCTTTTCTCATTCCGCCTCCTCTATTTCTCCTTGTCCACCCGACACTCTCATCTTCACTCTCGCACCCATCACCAGCGGCTTGTTCACTTCCTGACCATGTCCAGCCTCAAAACCTGTCCATACCGGATAACCATACTCTTTTACAGCATCCACTATTATCTCTGTCGCTGTCTTGCCAAAGGCTGTAGCGCCATCTTTCATTCCTGTATATTGACCAACTACCACTCCTTTCAATTCTTTCAGAAATCCAGAATATTTCAGATTCTGAACCATTCTGTCTATATGATAGTTGTATTCGCTAAGGTCTTCTATGAATAATATCTTGCCCTTGGGATCTATATCTGCTGGTGTCGCTCTCAACGAATAGACCAACGACAAGTTTCCTCCTACAAGCACTCCTTCCGACTCTCCTTCTACGCTTCCTTCTCCCGCTCTTCCCTTTGTCACATATTTCTCCCCACTCATTATCTCCATCATCTGCTTCACGTCTTCACTATCCATTCCGTGATGTGCCACATGCTTTATCATAGGTCCATGCAGACTCTTCTTCCCATGCTTCACCATCATCGAGTGTATTGCTGTGATATCACTGAATCCCACTATCCACTTGTCACATCTGTCCCACTCTCGCTCGTCTATCCCCTGCAATGTTCTGACCGCTCCATATCCTCCACGTGCACATATTATTGCGTCAATGTCGTCTCTCCTCATCGCTTCTACCAGGTCAGCAGCTCTCTCGCTGTCTTCTGCCGAAAACACTCCTCTCTTGCATCCCACTACGTGTGGCATGATTTCCACTTCATAGCCTCGCTCCCTGATTTTCTCTACACCTTCCTCTAACAGCGACTCGTCTATCGTACCCGATGGCGACACTATCGCTATCTTTCCGCCTTCTTTCAACTGTCTCATCGTCTACTTTCCTTCTTTTATGTTCTTCTCCTGGTCTATCTCTTTCAATATCTTTATTACTATCGATTTGAATTTCTCACTCGATATTGGCTGCTTCACCATGACTGACGCTCCCGCTGACTCTATAGCTTCTACGTCTATATCCGGACCAGTGGCGTACAGTACTATCACTTTATGCTCTGGACCATAACTCCTCAACGATGCTACCACCACCGATGTCGAGTCACCAAACAACTGCTGGTCCACTATCGTCAGCGACGGTTTCTTCTCCAGCCACAACGACATGAAGACATGCTCCTGATCCACTATCAAGTCTCGACCATCAAGTGCATACGAGACAAATTGTATCGTCTCGTTGTTGTTACACAGCAACATTATGTCTTTTCCACGAGCCGCCTTGTGCTTGTTCAAGTCCGACGGATCTATATATGGTAATATCAATTCAAATGTCGATCCTTCTCCCTCTGTCGATCTCACCTTCACTTTTCCACCCATCTCCTTCGCCAAACCTCGGCATATCGAAAGTCCCAATCCTGTTCCTACCGAGAATACGTCAAGCTTCACGTATGGGTCAAACACTCTGTCTATCTGCGAAGCGGCAATGCCACATCCTGTATCACTAACACTGAACACTACGTCATTGCCCACACGCTCAACTCCCATCTCCACTTTTCCTGTGGCGGTAAACTTAAACGCATTGTTTACGAAATGTTCCAGTATCTTCGATATTCTCGCACCATCACAGCACATCCGCAATTCGCCTTCTACTTTTCGTGTTACGAAATCCACTTTCGGACGCTGTACATAGTTGCACTTTTTGTGCACTTCGTCTATCAGAGTGTTTACATCCGATACCGAATATTCCACCTCCAATGTTCCAGCCTCTATCTGCGACAGGTCCATTATCGATTCTATGATGTTCAGCAAAAGGTCGTTGTTAGCATGCACTATCTCCGAATATATCGTCGCCTCATTGCTCTCCACGCTGCTCGATATCAAGTCCGAGAATCCGACTATCGCATTCAGCGGCGTCCTTATCTCATGGCTCATATTCGCCAGGAACTGCGACTTCAGCATGTCGGCTTTCTCTGCCTTATGACGTGCCTCTATCAGCATCTTCTCGTTCTCTTTCGTCTGCGTTATGTCTATCGAGATACCTGTTATCGCTTCCGACGACCTGACAAACTGTACCTTTATATAATGCATCATTCCATCTGAGTGATTTACTCTCAACTCATATTGGAACGACTCTATGTCTCCAACGAATATTCGTCCCAGAAGCGATCCATACACTTCTAGGTCCTCGTCTACAACTCTGTCAAGCACGGTCAGACTTCTCACGTATGGCTGATCTGCCGATACACCAAGGTTTATGTTCCACTGCTCCGATACATAGCCGCTCTTCGTGTCCGAAAACCAGCACACACCAACTTTCGCAAATTTTCCGATCTCCAGGAAGTATCTCTGGAATATGTCTATCTGCTTCGCCTGTCTTATCACGTTGCTGTTGTCAGTCACAACCACCATGTAGCCCGTCAGCTCACCTTTCGTATAGAGCTTCGACATCTTGTATATCAGCTCTATCATGCCACTCTTCGATGTGGCATAATGAACTATGCTCATGTTGTAGTTTATTGCATACGACACTTCGTCTTTCTCTCTTATCTCCTGCTTCTGCTCGTCTGTCAGATTCGGATTCTCATATATGTTGAGACCAAGAGCCGACTTGACACTCGACATTCCAAACAACTCTACCGCCGTATTATTTATATAGGTAAGAACTCCTTCCGAATTGAAGAATTCTATCGCCGCCGGCATCTTGTTGTATATCGAGTTCTGCAACTCCGTCTCCTGCTTCTTCTTCTGGTTCTGTCTTATCTCCTCCTCTATGCTTCGCGACACACCTACTACCTGCACTGGCATTCCACCAACTCTGCGTCCTGCTGCTTTTCCCCTCACTTCGTTCCATTCCATCTTGCCCGTCTCCAGACTCCTTATTCGCACCCTCATGTTCAATGTGTCCGTCTCTCCCAACGCTATCGACTCCAACGCTCTGTTGAATCTTACCAGATCACTCGAATGTATCTTTCGCGATACAGCCTTCTCGTTCGCACTCTTCATGCTCAGCATCTCGCGTCCCCTGTGCACATGGCTCACTCTCTCATCCGTCAAGCAGTCCCACGTCCATGTTGTCATGTTACCAGCATGGCAAGCCTCATTCGTCAGATATAGCTGATCATTCATCTTCTCCAGCAACGACAACCTGTTAAGACATATCGCTACCCATTTCGATATCATTATCAGCCACTGCTTGTCAAACGCACTCCACACATGACGCGTCGGACTCAACACGCCCAACACACCCCATATCTTTCCGTCATCAGTCTTTATCGGAGATATTATTGCCGACACAACTCCATTCCTCACCAGAAACCTTCTCTCCAGTTCCCACTTGTCACCCAAGCCCGTATTTCTGTCAAGCACTATCGTCTCGCCCGTCTCACACGATTTCCTTATCCATCGAGAATACAAAGGATATAACTTGCTGACCGCACTTCCATTCCTGTCTATCAACGTTCCGCCCACATAGTCCAGTATCGACATCATGTCTCCACCATCCCATCTCAACATTCCAGCCCTTACGCCAACCATCTGCATCCTTATCGTCGACAACAGCTGATGGACTCCCTCATAGAAGGTGCTCAAGTCCGACATCAGATTAAACGATTTCATCATCGGCTCCAACGTCTCAACTCCTATGTTAGCCACAGCTCGCTCACCAACTTCCTCTTCCGTCATCTGACGCGCTGTACCCAAATAATGCATATAGCCGTCACCATCCCTATATTCCTGCAGCTTCTGCGCGCTGAGCCATACTATTCCTCCCACTGCCGATATCGGCAATGCACGCTCATTCACTTCATCCGGACGAAGCTTCATCATGTCCGCCCTGAAGTCCTCAGGCATCTTCAGCAACAGCTGCTGAACAGTCAGCTTCGTGTTCTCAAAACCCAACATGCCACACAGACCCTCACTCATCGTGAGAGTTTGCTCGTCAACGCAAAGGTCCCAAAAATAGACTCCTTTGCCCATCAACGTGTTTAATATCGTCTGTGTTGCATCCATCCTTTTTCTTATACCCGATTACCGGACTTTTACCGCTTAATTTATAGCCCGAAAAACCGTATTTCGTAAAATTATACAATTATACAATCATTTCCAAATATAAAGAACACTATTTACAACTGATTGCACATTTCGACCACTATCTGTATCCCACTTTGACAAAAAAAACGACTGGCCACGTCTCCGCAACCAGTCGCTCACACATCGCTTCGTTGTTCCACGGGGATTCGAACCTCGACTAAGAGAACCAAAATCTCCTGTACTGCCATTATACTATAGGACAATCCCAAATGCAAAGTAGGAACCTCTTCGGTACCTACTAAAAAAAATAGGGAGTCGTTTGCTCCCTATCTTGTTGCCCCGGAATGAATCGAACACTCGCCAAAAGAACCAGAATCTTCTGTACTACCATTATACTACAGGGCAATCCTAATGTCAACCAAGAGGTTTATCTCTCAATTGCGATGCAAAGGTACAACGCATTTTTCTTTTTACCAAAACATCTGCCGTTTTTTTTCAAAAAATTTTTCCACACTCCGTTTTTTCACTAATTTTATCTCGCGTTTCATTTACTCATTTTATCGAACCTTCAACCTTATCTTACCATAGGGATACCGTAAGGATACCGTAGGAATGACTCTTTGATCGCATCGCTATTTTTTTTCGATTTTATGCTCTTTTTCAACAGACATATCGAGCGCTTTGTCGCTCTTCTCGTTTCTCTCTTTTCTCTCGTGGTCTATGTAGCCACTCTCGCTCCCTCTGTCTCTCTTTGGGATAGCGGCGAGTTCATCGTCTGCGCCCGCTACCTCGAGGTCGGACATCCGCCCGGAGCTCCTGTCTATTTCCTCCTGGCCCACTTTTTCTCGCTCTTCGCTTCCTCACCCGCCAATGTTGCCTGGTGCGTCAATCTCTTTTCTGCTGTCTCCATGGCTCTCGCTTCCGGGTTCCTCTTTCTCGTGTCTGTCTATGTTCTCCGCATGGCTTCACCTTCAGCCAGCCGCATCCTGACTATATTTTCTTCTGCCATCGGAGCTCTCTCATTCTCTTTCGCTTTCTCTGTCTGGAGTTCAGCTGTCGAGGCCGAGGTCTACGCTCTCTCTATTCTTTTCACCTCTTTTTCACTCTGGCTCGTCCTCAAGTGGCAATCGTCTCGCGACAATCGTCTTCTGCTTGTTCTTGCTCTCGTCGTCGGACTCTCATGCGGTGTCCATCTCCTCTGTCTTCTCATCATTCCTGTTGCCACTCTCGTGGTCGGACGCTCTCTCTACGGTTCTTCATGGCAAACTACCTTTTTGTCTCTCCTCGCTGGATTCGCTCTACTCGGAATCATCTTTTTCGTCATTATATGCAATGGTCTTCAGCCAGCAATGTTTCTCGAAAAGCTCCTTTGCGTCAAGGCTGGTCTGCCTTTCCATAGCGGTTTTATTCTCTTCCTCTCCCTCCTTTTCCTTTCACTCTTTATCGCTCTTTTCCTCTCCATAAAATTCCATCATCTCCATGCCGCCATCCTTTTCTCTCTCCTCTTCCTCATCGGTTTCACTCCTAATACCTATATTATAATAAGGTCTTCGGCCAATCCTACTCTCAATCTCAACCAACCCGACAATGTCTTCGGTCTCCATTCTTTCCTCAACCGCGAGCAATATGGTAGCCGACCACTCCTCTATGGACCTTGGTATGGAAGCAAACCTTCTGGCATTGCGTCTGAACTACGCTATCGTCGCGACTCTCTAAGCTACACCGCTTACAATAAAGGTATTTGCTACGAATATCCTGCTTCCGAACAGGTGGTATTCCCTCGCATGTACAACTCTTCGCAGTCCGAACTATACTCCAATTGGGTCACTATCCCAGAAGGAACCACTCCTACTCTGGTCGACGAACTACATTTCTTCTTCTCCTACCAACTCGGACACATGTTTTTCCGCTACCTCATGGACAATTTTGCTCTCGTTTTCTTCCCTTTCCTCTTGGCTGTAATCGGTTTTCTCGGTTTTTCTCTTTCTGCCAACGGACGTTTCTCGCTCCTGATTTCTCTACTTCTACTTTTTATCATGGGACCAGCTTTGGCTCTCTATCTTAATATGCCACCTGCCGAACCTCGCGAACGCGACTATATTTATATAGGTGCTTATTTCGCTTTCGCTATCTTCATCGCTGCTGGCTCTTTCTACTCTCTCTCTTTTGCTGTCTCCCGATTTCGCAACAACTCTGTCACCTTTCTCCTCGCCATCATCCTTTTGCTCGCTTCACCTTTAGCACTTTTGGCAACCAACTATAGCGTCTGCGACTGCTCTAACGATTTCCGTGCTCTCGACAACGCCCGCAATCATCTCGACTCATGCGACGAAAACGCCGTCCTTTTCACCGAAGGCGACAACGACACTTATCCTCTGTGGTATCTCCAGGAGGTCGAAGGGTTCCGCACCGATGTACGTGTTGTCAATTTCGGACTTCTTGGTGCCGACTGGTATGTCTCACAAATGACTCGTGCCACTCGCGGCTGTTTGCCTCTGCGATTCTCCATCCCTGTCAGTTCCTATGCCGAAGGACTTCTTCCAGACGCTTTCATAAGTACTGTCAACAACGATACTGTCGATGTCTCAACTATTGTCAACAACATAGCACAAGGCAACAACACCATGCAACTCAGCAATGGCGACTATGTCAATTTCATCACTTCATCACACCTCCGCTTCATCGTTGGCAACGACTCTATCGTCACTTCACCTGTCAACGGCTCGCTCTATCGCAACGCAATCGCTTTCCTCGACATCGTTGCTTCCAACGCCAACTTAGCCAACTCCTCACCATCTCATCCATTCCGACCTGTCTACTATGTTTCCTATTCGACAGCTCCTCGTCTCTTCGGCTTACCAGTCGAACAGACCGATTCTTTACCCATTATCCGACTGCACCCATAATCACCACATTTCAAGTCTCTTGCATCCATATCTATTCACGAGCACATATTTTTTTCGAAAAATATTTACACAATCTCTTGGATGTTTCAAAAAAACACTCTACCTTTGCACTCGCAATCGGGAAGTTACTCGTTGCAACAAAATGATGGTACCATAGCTCAGTTGGTAGAGCAACGGACTGAAAATCCGTGTGTCACTGGTTCGATTCCCGTTGGTACCACTCGAAAGCCTCTCATTCCGAGAGGCTTTTTCTTTTTATCCCCACACATACTTCCCGTTCAACCAAAAAAATTGCCAATTCTCAATTGCCAATTCTCAATTATTACTTACCTTTGCACCAAATTTTTATTTGAGCGACCCTCTTAGGTCAACTTTATAATTATTTATACGGCAATGAAAATTGTTTCTACAATAGCCTCTCTCAAGGCTGCTGTCGCCGAGGCCCGCAAGGCCGGCAAGGTTATTGGACTCGTTCCTACTATGGGAGCCCTTCACAAAGGACATCTCTCACTCGTGCGCAAGGCTTGTGAGGAATGCCAGTTCGTTGTTGTCAGCGTTTTTGTCAACCCTACTCAGTTCAACAACCCTGAAGACCTCCGCACATACCCTCGCACTCTCGATGCCGACACTAAGCTTCTTGCCGACAATACCAATGCTGATATCGTTTTCGCACCTTCTGTCGAAGAGGTCTATCCAGAACCCGACACTCGCCAATTCGCATTTGGTCCTATCGCCGAGGTCATGGAAGGCAAATACCGCCCAGGACACTTCAACGGAGTAGCTCAGATCGTCAGCAAACTCTTCTACTTCGTCGAGCCTGACAAGGCATTCTTCGGAGAAAAGGACTTCCAGCAGCTCGCCATTATCCGACAGATGGTCAAGGATCTTAATCTCAACATCAACATCATTCCTTGCCCTATCATCCGCGAAGACGACGGACTTGCTGTCAGCTCACGCAACACTCTGCTCGAACCACAGTTCCGCAAGGTGGCTCCACACATCAACGCCACTCTCCGCGCTTCTGTCTTCAAGCAGACTTACCTCACACCTGCCGAAACTATCGATTGGGTCACTAAGGAAATCAACTCTTTCGGCAACCTCGAACTCGAATACTATAGCATCGTCGACGGACTCACTCTCCAGCCTATTACCAACTGGAGCGACTCTTCATACGTCGTTGGTTGCATAACTGTATATGCAGGTAAAGTCCGACTCATCGACAATGTCTGCTACAAATCATAATTACAAATTGTGAATTTATTTAGCCATGTTCATACACGTCGTTAAGTCTAAGCTCCATAATGTCCATGTGACTGAATCCGACCTCAACTATGTCGGAAGCATCACTATCGACGAAGATCTCATGGATGCTGCCAACATACTCGAAAACGAAAAAGTACAGGTTGTCAACAACAACAATGGCGAACGTTTCGAAACCTACGTCATCAAGGGTGAACGCGGTTCGGGCGTCATCTGCCTCAATGGTGCTGCCGCTCGCAAAGTGGCTGTCGGCGACGTCGTAATCATCATCGCATACGCTATGATTGACTACAACGAAGCAAAAACTTTCAAGCCTACGTTCGTCTTCCCCGACACCAAGACCAACCGACTTGTAAAATAACCGCTTATCTACTTTGTAATCTCCTTTGTTTTTCCTATTTTTGCGCATAATTTAGCCGCAACGGTGTTTTTGTCGCCAAAACGGCTGCTATCGATAGGAAAATACATACAACAATGAGTAATACAAAGAAGATCAAATCCGCACTCATCTCGGTTTTCTACAAGGACAACGGCCTTGACGAGATTGTAAAAAAACTCAACAGCCTCGGCGTTAAACTCTACTCTACCGGAGGCACTCAGAAGTTCATCGAAGAACTCGGCATCCCTGTGACTGCTGTTGAAGACATCACTGGCTACCCTTCTATTCTCGGCGGCCGCGTCAAGACTCTCCACCCATCTGTATTCGGCGGTATCCTCGCTCGTCGCGACAATGCCACTGACCTCGAGCAGATGAAGAAATACGATATTCCTGAGATTGATCTCGTTATTGTTGACCTCTATCCTTTCGAACAGACTGTTGCTTCAGGCGCTGAACACCAGGCTATCATCGAAAAAATCGATATAGGTGGCATCTCACTCATCCGCGGTGCCGCTAAAAACTACAAGGATGTAATCATCGTTCCTTCTGTCAAGCAGTATCAGATGCTCGCCAACCTCCTCAACGAGAAGAACGGCACAAGCGAGGAAGAAGATCGTATCGTTTTCGCAAGAGAGGCATTCAAGGTTTCTAGCCTCTACGACAGCGCTATCTTCAGCTACTTCGACAAGGACGACCACTCTGCACTCCGCATCTGCGGCGACGACAAGAAGGCTCTCCGCTATGGCGAGAACCCTCACCAGAAGGGCGAGTTCTACGGCGACTTCGAAGGTATGTTCGACCAGATTCATGGTAAGGAGATCTCTTACAACAACCTCCTCGACATCGACGCAGCTGTCAACCTCATCAACGACTTCGACGAAACTACAGTTGCTATCCTCAAGCACAACAACGCTTGCGGCCTCGCTTCTCGCAAGACCGTTTGCGAAGCATGGAAGGACGCTCTCGCTGGCGACCCAGAATCAGCATTCGGTGGTATCGTAATTACAAACGTTGAGATTGACAAGGCAACAGCTGAAGAGATGAACTCAATCTTCTTCGAAGTTGTTATCGCTCCTTCATATACAGAAGATGCTCTCGAAGTTCTCAAGACTAAGAAGAACCGCATCATCCTTATCCAGAAGAACAAGGAAGTTGGTGGCAAGACAGTTCGTTCATGCCTCAATGGTGTTCTCGTACAGGACCGCGATACTGCTACAGAGACTGCAACTCAGCTCGAGAACAAGGGCGGCCGCCCTGCAACTCCAGCCGAAATCGAAGACCTCCTCTTCGCTAATAAGATCGTTAAGCACACCAAGTCTAACGCTATCGTACTTGCTAAGAACAAGCAGCTCATCGGCTCGGGTATGGGTCAGACTTCACGTGTCAACTCTCTCCGTCATGCTATCGAGAAAGCTAAGCACTTCAACCTCGACCTCAACGGCGCTGTTATGGCTTCCGACGCTTTCTTCCCATTCGGCGACAGTGTAGAGATTGCTCACCAGGCTGGTATCACTTCGGTTATCGAACCTGGCGGATCTATCCGCGACCAGGAGACTATCGACTACTGCGTTAACAACAAGTTGGCACTCGTCTTCTCAGGCGTACGCCACTTCAAGCACTAAAATAAATTAAGATACTATGGCACTCTTTTCTTTTCTGACCCAGGAACTCGCCATGGACTTGGGTACAGCAAACACCATTATCATCCAGAATGATAAGATTATGGTGAATGAGCCATCTATCGTTGCCCTCGACCGCCGTACCGACCGCACTATGGCTATCGGACAGAAGGCACGACAGATGCATGGAAAGACACACGATAACATCTATACTATCCGTCCTCTCCGCGATGGCGTTATCGCCGACTTTAATGCGGCAGAGAAGATGATCCGAGGCATGATAAAGCTGCTTCCACAGCCTAAGTTCTTCAACCCATCACTTACAATGGTTATCTGCGTTCCTTCTGGCTCTACCGAAGTGGAACTTCGTGCTGTCCGCGACTCGGCTGAACATGCTGGCGGACGTGAGGTCTACATGATCTACGAACCTATGGCCGCAGCTATCGGTATCGGCATCGATGTAGAAGCTCCACAGGGTAACATGATTGTCGACATAGGTGGTGGTACTACCGAAATCGCTGTCATCTCGCTTGGTGGTATCGTAACTAACAAGTCTATCCGCATCGCTGGTGACGACCTCACTAACGATATCATGGAATATATGCGTCGCCAGCATAATATTAAGGTAGGCGAACGCACAGCCGAGGAAATCAAGATCCGAGTAGGTTCTGCTCTTCCTGAACTCGAGTGTCCACCTGACGATTTCATCGTTCAAGGTCCTAACCAGATGACAGCACTTCCTATCGAAGTTCCTGTCTCTTACCAGGAGATTTCTCATAGCCTCGAGAAGTCTGTATCGAAAATCGAGCAGGCTGTTCTCGCTGCCCTCGAGCAGACTCCTCCTGAACTCTACGCCGATATCGTCAACAACGGTATCTATCTTACTGGTGGTGGAGCACTCCTCAGAGGTCTCGACAAGCGTCTTCAGGACAAGATCAACATTCCGTTCCACATCGCAGAGAATCCACTTCTCTCGGTTGCTATCGGTACTGGAATAGCTCTTAAGAACCGCCACCGCGGTCTCCCTTACTTGCTCCGATAATCAAACAACAATATCGTAGAGACGGAATCATTGCATTTCGTCTCTACTTTATATTTATAAATTTCTGTCTTGCGTAACTTTTTCTACTTCCTCGCTCGCCACGCTACGTTCCTCTTTTTCCTTATTCTCGAGGGACTTTGCCTCCTGCTGGTATTCAATTTCAACGACTACCACAAGACGGCACTTCTTAGCTCGTCCAATGCCATTTGTAGTTCATACTACTCGGCACAGGATGGCGTCAGCCACTATTTCCACCTTGGCAGCGCCAACGAACAACTCGTTGAAGAAAATGCACAACTGCGCAACCAAATCTCACTGCTCAAACAGCAACTCGAACTTCTCAAGGATACTGGCAACGTCAAACTGCTTGCCGACTCTATCCAGAAGTATCACTACATTGCCGCCCATGTCATCAATAGTTCGACTAATCGTTCACGCAACTATCTCACTATCGACAAGGGTACAAAAAACGGCATCCAACGTGACATGTTCGTCATCAATGGTAGCGGTGTAGTCGGACTCGTCAGCGCCGTCTCTACACATTATGCTACTATCCTTCCTTTAGTCAATACAAGTATGCACCTTTCAGTCAAGCTTGCTCACACCAACTACCGTGGACAGCTTATCTGGAATGGCGTATCTCCTAAATACGCACTCATGGTCGATGTTCCAGAACACGCCGCAGTCGCTGTTGGTGATAGCATCGTCACGAGTGGTTCCTCATCCTTCTTCCCTGAAGGAATTCTCGTCGGACAAATCGACGAAGTCAATATGGATAAAAACGGCGGCTTCTATCGTCTGAATATACAACTCGCAACCGATTTCAACTCCGTCTACGATGTTGAGGTCATCGAAAACAAACAGCAGACAGAACAACGCCTTCTCGAATCTAAAAACAACTGATACAGATGTCGTCAAATTCCATCAAAATAGTAATCCTTTTCATTGTATGCATGCTGCTGCAGCTCCTCATCTTCAATAATCTGCAGATCTCGGGCTTCATCAATCCGTATGCCTACATACTTGTCATACTGACACTCCCATTCGGATTGTCAACACCTCTAACTATGGTTGTTGCTCTTGTGAGTGGTCTCACTATCGACCTTTTCTGCAACACACCAGGTATGCACGCATTCGCCTGTGTACTCATCGGATACCTTCGCCAGTATGTCCTTAAGTTCATCGCTTTCCGCGAAGAGTACAAATCCGACTCACTTCCTTCCATGAATACCTACGGACTCATCTGGTATGCTAAGTATGCAGCCATCATGGTTGTCATACACCATTTCGCACTTTTCTTTATCGAACAGTTCGACTCGCTCTTCTTCTGGCCTACACTTTTGCGTATCATCCTCTCGAGCATCGTGACAATCATTTTCCTCCTCGTGGCACAGTTCTTTATTCCACGAGATGGAGCCGCTTCTATCGACTAAAAGTCAGTTTTTCCCTCCTGACGGACAAAACTCACCCATATTTATCCATACTTTTTGACATTCATTAGTTTTTCCCCCATCGAATGTCAAAAAACCAACCGCCTTTTCACATCCCTTAACCTACCTTTGCAATGTCGACCTGATAGAACAGACGACATTAATTATCGAATTATAAACTCAAATTTTATTACACCATGAAGAAATTTATACTCTCTTTGGCTGCCCTCGCATTCGCAGGCATTGCAGCAAACGCACAGGACGCAACAGATGAATATTTCGACATCGCAAACAATCCACTTGACAATGTAACTAGTGAAAAGCCAGTAGAAAAAAACAGTGTAAAAAATTTCTATAAATCGACAGAAACATCATTGTCTTTTTCTATGTATGCCCTTTACCAAAAAAGTGAGAAGAATGCAGATGTCGATGCAGAAGGACTTGGATGGATATCTTATGAAACAAAAGGAAGCAGTTCTGCTGTAACATGGGAAGCTATTGATGATTTCGCTGGTTCAGAATATTATTTTGGAGAAAGTTCCTCAACTGTAGAACCTCGAGTTGCTACTTGTAAAGCATCAGGAGACAACAAAGAATATACAATGCAAGTTACAGGTATTGCTAAAGTTGGTGCTCTTGTTAATTCAAAGTCAACAAGCATAACAATGTATTTGTCTGTATACGAAGGCAAAAAACTTGTAAAGACTGCTAGCTCTAATGCAAACAAGTTTGAAGCAATATATGTTGGAGGCCTTGACAAGAGCAAGGTATATACAATAAAATTATACAACGATGATTCTGCCAAGAGTGGTAATAGCCACATTGCTGAGGTTATTTTCTACAATGAAAACAATTCTACTCCAGTAGAAGACATCGAGGCTGAGAATGCTTCTAAGGTGGTTAAGACTATCGAGAATGGCCAGATCATCATCATCAAGAATGGTGTTAAGTACAACGTACTTGGTCAGATTGTTAAGTAAATCTTACTAATAATTTTTCTTCATAATTATATAACAGTCCGTGTGGCTATGCCATGCGGATTGTTTTTTTTAGGCTAAAACTACGAGTGAGGGAAAAATCTCATTTGTTTTCAGTATCTTTGTCAAAGATTATTAGACACATCCAGTAATGTACGACACCCGTAAAATAGTCATCATACTTATCATGGTCTTCGTGGCCATGGCTATCATCATACGCCTCTTCTGCGTACAGATTCTCGACAACACATACAAGCTTACCGCCGAGAGCAATTCACGACGCAAGGAGATTCAATATCCATCACGAGGTCTTATCTTCGACCGCAACGGCAAACTGCTGGTATCCAACCAGGCTGTCTATGACATCATGATTGTCCCTCGTGAAGTACACGACCTCGATAGCGCTGATTTCTGCTCAACTGTCGGCATCGAAATGGACGACCTTCGTAACCTCTTCAAAGAACTACGACAGAATATCCGTCGTCGTCGAGCTTCGTCCTACAAGCCATCAGTCTTTATCAAACAGCTGTCGGGCGAACGTTTTGCCGCCTTCCAGGAAAAAATGTACCGCTTCAACGGCTTCTATGCACAGCGTCGTACTCTCCGCAAATATGAATATCCTTGTGCGGCCCACGTCCTTGGATACGTCGGAGAAGTCAACGAAAATATGATCAAGAAGAACCCTTACTACTCACAGGGTGACTATATCGGCATCAGCGGCATCGAGAGTTCTTTCGAAAGTTACCTCCGTGGCGAAAAAGGTGTCAACTACCTCATGGTCGACGTACTCGGACGATCAAAAGGTGAGTTTCGCGATGGCGAATTCGACACAACGGCCGTAAGCGGAAAAGACCTCACACTCTCACTCGACATCGAACTTCAGAAATATGGCGAGCAGCTCATGCAAGGCAAAACTGGCTCCATAGTAGCCATCAGACCAGCAACAGGCGAAATTCTCTGCATGGTGTCGGCTCCTTCATACGATCCGTCGCTTCTCATTGGACGCGACCGATCAGTCAACTTTCCAATCTTGAGTTCCGATCCACTCAAACCACTCTTCAACCGTGCCATACAGGCATGGTATCCACCAGGATCGACATTCAAGACCATCAATGCCCTTATCGGACTTCAGGAAGGCGTCGTTACGGAAAACTCTAAATTCCCTTGTAACCACGGATATTCAATAGGTAGTTTCCACCTCGGATGCCATGGACACATGTCGCCACTCGATTTGCGTCAGTCAATCCAGCATTCGTGCAACGGATATTATTGCTACGAGTTCCGTTCAATTCTTGATGCTCCAAAATTTGGCGGAGCACACAAAGCACTTGAAGTTTGGAAAGACCATCTTGTCAAGTTTGGTCTTGGCTATCGACTCGGCATCGACATCGCAAACGAGAACCGAGGTTTTGTGCCAAATACCGCCTATTACGACAAGGCCAAAGGACCATATTGGAACTCCCTTGGAGTCATTTCACTCTCAATCGGACAGGGCGAGCTTCTCCTCACACCTATACAGCTGTGTAATGTAGCTGCCACAATTGCCAACAAAGGATGGTTCTATACGCCTCATGTTGTCCATCACATCGAAGGCGAACAGATAGATTCGCTCTATCGCACAAAACGTGAAACAGGTATTGACACCGCATACTTCTCGATTGTTCAGGATGGCATGGAGGCCGCAGTCTGGGGTGCTGGAGGAGGAACAGCACACGGAGCCCAGATACCAGGCATCAAAGTATGTGGCAAAACCGGAACCGCACAGAATCCTCATGGCAAAGACCATTCTATCTTCATGTCATTTGCACCTCGCGAAGAACCAGAAATAGCAATTACAGTCTATGTCGAAAATGCTGGTTTCGGTGCGACCTGGGCTGTACCTATTGGAAGTCTCATGATAGAGAGATACCTTACGGGAGAGATTCGCAAGGAACGCAAATGGGTTGAAGACCGCATTCTCAATGCCGTCCTCACACCAACAGCAAAATAGTCAATTAACATTATCTATATAACCACTATATTGATGAACAACAATCCATACCATAAAGGCGTTGACTGGACAATCGTCCTGCTCTACCTTGCCCTGGTTATATTCGGCTGGTGCAACATCTATGCTGCCAATTTCAACCCAGAAACCAAGGTATTCTTCTCAGTAGATGCTGAATACTTCAAACAGATGATATGGATTGGCGTTTCGCTGGTGTCTGTAGGTATCATCATGCTCGTCGACAGCAAGCTATTTGTCGAAATAGCCTATATATTCTTTAGTGTCTCGATAGTCTTGCTCATTGTCGTCCTTCTGGTCGGAAAGGAGGTAAACGGTGCCAAATCGTGGTTCTCTCTAGGACCCGTCAGCTTCCAGCCTGTTGAATTTACCAAGATAGGAACCGCACTTGTCATCTCACGAATGATGTCGCGTTACGGCTTCCAATTCAACTTCAACAGTTATTTGAAGGCATTTGGCATACTGCTCATACCTATAGCGCTCGTACTTCTTCAGAACGACACAGGTAGTGCACTTATCTATTTCGTGTTCCTTTTGCCTATGTATCGTGAGGGAATGACTACTCACATACTTGTCCTTGGAGTGCTGGCCATCATCTGTGCCATCGCATCTCTGCTTTCAGATAGTGCCATTGTAATGGGCATACTGCTACTCATCCTTACTATTGCCATACACCACACCTTCTACAAGAAAGGCGACAGCATAGACGGCATTATCACAACAATTGGATGTCTGGTGGTGTCTGCTGCACTTGGTACATTCTTCTACTTCACTAACGACAGCCGATTCCTTCCAGAATATATCCCACTAGGAGCTGCATTTGCCATGTCGGTCTTCGCATTGACTCGAAGCTTCATACGTCGCGTTCCTCGTGTGCGCATACTATTGATGTATCTTTGGGCAGGACTTGTTATCTCCTTTGCTACAGGATTCATCTTCGAGAATGTACTCATCGAGCACCAGCGTACACGAATAAACATCCTCTTTGGCGTCGAGGAAGACCCACTTGGAGCCGGATATAATGTCAACCAGAGCCTTATTGCCATTGGTTCGGGAGGAGCATTGGGAAAAGGTTTTCTCGAGGGCACACAAACAAAACTAAACTTCGTGCCGAAGCAGTCGACCGACTTCATATTCTGCACAGTAGGTGAGGAATGGGGATTCCTTGGTACAGCAGGACTTGTTGTTGTCTATCTGGCATTTTTCATTCGCATCATTTCAATGGCAGAAAAGCAGCACTCTGTTTTCAGCCGAGTCTATGGCTATTGCGTGGCGAGCATCTTCTTTTTCCACTTCGCTGTCAACATTTGCATGACAATCGGCCTGATGCCGGTTATCGGCATCCCGTTGCCGTTCTTCAGTTATGGAGGTTCGTCACTCTGGGGCTTTTCAATGCTCTTGTTCATCTTTGTAAAACTCGATACCGACCGCAACGAACTTATCAGATAAAAGCCGAAAAATCAACTTTGACCACTTTGACCATGACCATTGTTAATTTGGGTTAAAGAAATGTCTTTTGCAATGGAGTCAGGAAGGTATGGTAAAGGTACGGTAAGGTACCGTTATCCCTCCGAGAAAAGTGTCTGAAGTCGAGGAGGCCTAAAACGCAAAAAGACATTAAATGTTGTTGACTGAGAGGTGCTTAAATTAACAAACACAATTGGAGTTTTAACAATAAAAAACACAAACGCTCTGCGACCTTTGTCACAGAGCGTCTATATATGAAGTAAATTAACTTTATTTTGTGTTATATCCCCACTTTACGTAGATAGAACCCCAAGTAAAGCCGGCGCCAAATGCTGAGAGCAAAAGGTTGTCACCCTTCTTCAACTGCTTCTCCCATTCGTAGAGGCACAATGGAATAGTTGCAGATGTAGTGTTTCCGTACTTCTCGATGTTGATCATCACCTTAGAAGAATCGACGCCCATACGTTCAGCAGTAGCGGCAATAATTCTCAGGTTGGCCTGATGAGGAACGAGCCATGCTACATCCTCGACCTTCAGACCATTACGCTCCATGGTCTCGACGGTAACGTCGGCCATTCTTGTAACTGCATATTTGAACACCTGCTTGCCATCCTGGTAGACGAAGTGCTCGTGGTTGTCGATAGTCTCGTAAGATGCAGGCTTAACCGAACCGCCAGCCACAATCTTGAGCCAGTGGCGACCAATGCCATCTGTGTGAAGATTAGTATCTATAACACCAATATTCTCCTCAGTTGGCTCGACAAGGACTGCAGTTGCAGCATCACCAAACAATACGCAAGTGGTGCGGTCTGTCCAGTCGACAATCGAAGACATCTTTTCTGTGCTGACCACAACAACCTTCTTCTTCGAACCTGCCTTGATATATTGTGTTGCCATGTCCAGACCATAGAGGAATCCGGAGCATGCGCCATTGACATCAAAAGCGAGTGCGTTGCGAATATCGGCCTTGTCGGCAATAATGGCTGCTGTTGATGGGATAGGCGCATCAGGAGTTACCGTGGTGCAGATGACAAGGTCTATCTCCTCTTTCTTGAGTCCAGTCTTTTCGCAAAGATTTTCGATAGCCTTAACGCCCATATAAGAAGCGCCTTCACCTTCCTCCTTGAGAATTCTTCTCTCCTTAATGCCGACACGTGTCATTATCCACTCGTCGTTGGTATCAACCATCTTGCTAAGTTCGTCGTTAGTGAGACGATACTCTGGCAAGAATGCTCCAATGCCAGTTATAACTGCATTTACTTGTGCCATTATATTGCTTTTTCTTGATTTCACAAATTTGGGGCAAATTTACCAAATTCAATGCGTATAGAAAAATTTATGATAGAATTTTTTACTTCCTTAACTCTCTATTTTCGCATGACAGGCCTCATATAGGTTAAAGACAATAGATGATTTTGTCTTTCAGCAACTTCAGCGGACCGATATTGGGGTCGTCCTGGACCATAATAATCGTTTCAATATTAAGATTGCTGTATGCTGCATATTTGCCTAATGAACCTTTGGAAGTTATGATATGGTTAAACCGGCTCATCAACACTAAATCCTGATAACCATTCTCGGCACCATTGTCAACAATTACATATCTAATCCTGTCACCAAATAAAGGAATGAGGTTGTTGTATACATAATCGACCTCATCGGAGAAAAAGTAGAAACACGAAGACTTAAAACCTCGTTCAAGAAAAATATTAATGGCATTTTCAAAATACTCTATAGTAGCCGGCTTGCCGTAAGAGACCATTTCCTTTGACAGATCGCCTCTTCGCACATGAATAGCAATATCATCGGGCATAATGCCATTGTATAAAGATTTGTTGTGGTCTGACAGGACACTC
The DNA here is from genome assembly GCA_024401355.1 of Bacteroidales bacterium. Lineage (GTDB taxonomy): Bacteria > Bacteroidota > Bacteroidia > Bacteroidales > Marinilabiliaceae > W3P20-009. The sequence goes on from JAKSLF010000002.1 coordinate 129,720, forward strand.
GCATCCATCTTAAAGACATTGTGGAACTCGGACCACACCACAGGATCATCATAAAAATAACCATCTAGGAAAATAGGTGCAGACAACTTCAGCCAGTCGGATGAACAGTCTGAAGGGAATGTACCTTTGTGGTAAAAGCATCGCGAATAGAGCAACTTGTCAAGCAAGGACACAACCTTGATGTCTATGGCTTTGAATGCTTTGGGCATATCATAGTTTCTGACTTGCCTGCCATCACAATCCATTCCATTTTTCACAAAGAAATCAAGACAGAACTCCACCTTGTATCCTTTCTTTTCAAACCATCGGCCAATGAGATACTGATACATCTGTGAACATATTCCGCCATCCATGTTTACGATGACCATAGGTTTTGCCAATCCTTTGGCCACAAACCATGAATAGCACCTGCCGACTAGCTTGTATATATATTTTACTGCTTGAATATTCATTGGCTTCAATCATTTCGTATGGTGCAAAATTACCTCTTAAAAATGAGAATATCTATCAAAAATAAACAGCAAAGGCAAGAAAACAATTATATTTGCATAAATACAGATAAATAACATGAATTATAGTCGCGTCATTCTCATAACAGACCTTTTCCCTTACCAGTCTACAGAGGTTGGATTTCTACGTGAGGAGATAAAACACCTTGCCGAAAAATATGACGTGACAATAGTTACAAAAGACCCATCGCCCAAGACAAACCCGACTCAACTTCCAGACAATGTGACTCTACTTAACTACAATTCTACAAAGGGTTATAACCCACTATGTCTACTTCTGCGATGCCTGACATTTTCGTGCCTGTATTCTGAACTCATCCGAGTCAAAATCAACAGATACATATTTTCAAATATTGCAGAGGTCATAAAGAAATTGATGAGAAGTATTCATCTCTCTGACTATCTAAAAGAGATAAGAAGTGGAATAGACGGAAACGTCTGTTTCTACACATATTGGAATGACTATTCGACTCATGCATGTCTATTGACCGCAAGAAAAGAAGACAGAGTCATCTCAAGATGTCATGGACACGACCTTTACAAGTTCAACCCAAACTTATGTCCGTACAAAGACTACATTAATCCACGCATTGACCTATTGGCTCCTATATCTAACATTGGAGAACGGTACTATAGGGAAAACTACAATAATGATGTAAACATTCGAACATATCACCTTGGAGTCCCACCAGCACAACGACCAGCAATCTTCAACAACTCAAATAGCATAAGGATTTTCAGTCTTGCAAGGCTTCACCCTATTAAACGAATTCCATTGTTAATAGAGACACTTGCTAAAATTAGTCCGTCAATAAATATAGAGTGGACCCATATAGGCGGTACACCTCAACAACTATCATTGGCTAAAGCAATGGCTAAGTCGGAACTAGAAGCACATCAAAACATTCACTATACATTCAAGGGAGAACTGCCCAACAACGAAGTGATGGAATTCCTCACTTTAACCCCATTCGACTTTATCATTAACACCTCATCATCGGAAGGAATTCCTGTATCAATAATGGAAGCAATGTCGCTGGGCATCCCTGCAATTGGCACCAATGTGGGTGGCAATCCAGAAATAATTATAGACAAAAAAAATGGATATCTGATGCCTGTAGATTTTCAACCAATTCATCTAGAGAATATTTTCACCAAATATCTTAGTCTGTCATACGAGGAGAAGATGGGACTGCGCAACAATGCGTTTACAACTTGGGCCAATGAATTCAATGCTGACGTCAATTTCAGCGAATTTGTTGCCAACGCCATTATTTAAACAGGAGGCAAAGCACACAACGGCCAATATTGCTACTTCTCAACAAATTCAACACCCTGCTCTTCCATGATAGTTCAATATGTTTTTCAAGAGCCAAGGAACTGATTTTGTCCATGCTATCCCAATCGTGCGCACGCAAAGAGACCATCATAGCAAAATGAACTCTACTTGCCAAATCACACTTCAAAGACTGCCTATTGACACCATATACATCGGCAAGACAGATCTTCATGATGATGGTAGCCATCAAATATGCGACCTTTCGGCCAACATTTGTCTCATGAGATGCAGATGAGTGTGAAACACTATAATTCAGCGTCACATCATCGATGTAGTAAAAATGTCCAACCGAAGCCAAAGCCATAACAATAGGCAGGTCTTCACACATAAAATCTTTCCGCCTGATAACATCGACCCGATTATTGAGAAAATCTTCTACAACACTTTTTCTATACATCGATGTACATAAATGGACAGGCATCTTATTAGACAGCAAATCTGTCATAAAACAACGTCCATCGACTTTACCCAAAGGCCATTCACATCCCTTTGCTGCCACAAAACGATTCGCTTCACCTGATGACTCGTCATAATAATTCCATGCAGTATGCACCAAAGTCAAATCATCATCGCTCGAAATAATGTCATATTCCTTTTGAAGTTTCAGTTCATCGACCCAGAAGTCATCACCTGCACAATCCGCCAAAAAACTACCTCGACTTCTTTCTATGCAATCAAAATAATTATCAACGATACCTTTGTTAACCTCATTAGCAACCAATACAATCTTGTCACCATATTTCTCTTTATATCTCTCACAGATCTCTCGAGTATCGTCTGTCGAGGCGTCTTCCCCTATCACTATTTCATATTGGAAAGAGCATTTCTGACTTAAAATGCCGTCAAGTGTCCTGGCAATAGTGTCACGTTGATTGTATGTAACCACTATAACAGAGACCTGAATATTATTACGACTGTCCATTTTTATTTCAGTAAATCCGTTTGAGCCACAAGAAACGGAACAAGTTTCTTTAATGGATATATCATCAATGCACTAAACAAAACGACAATAATATAAAGCACGAAAACCCTACAATATATATTATCAATAAGGAGATCGACAAGTGGCCTAAAAGTCTTCAAAAACATATAATGGGTTACCAAGACAATCAAACTATATCGGCCTACGTAAGAGACGAATGGGAGTTGCTTTATTTTTTTTGCTATAAGAAGCATACCGACAGTACCTATTGTACCACAAAAATACAAAGCCGAAATGTGCATACCATATTCATTAGAACAATAACCACAACGAGCTCCCCAAAGATAAGTGGATATGCCTATTATAACCCAAATCGACAAAAGGGTCAATATACTGTAGCTCTGTTGAAGAAAATTTGTGTTGTTTCGTAGCCAATAACCAAATGCGAAGAAAGGCAAGCACGTGGTTGCAGGCGAAATTCTGAGTGGAAGCCATTGAGTATGTGAACCCACGACACCAACAAGCAATACACAAAAATAAAGCACCCAATCATTCTTTATAAAAGTCTTCATTGTACAGAAGCCTATATTCATCATAAAAAGACACATCAAAAACCACAATGGTGCTCCCCAACCATGTGCCCATTCACCTACATGTGGTGCAACTACCATATCAACGATAAGATAAAGCAAATAGAAAGCCCAATATGGTATCAAAATCTTATTAATCTTTTTCTTGAAAAAAGAAAACCATCCATCGTAGGTCTTAAAAAACAAACCTGAAAGGATAAAATAGAAAGGCATTCTAATAGGCTCCAGCAATCTTTGAAACGGATACTCTATTGAATAACAGTCATCCAATACATGCGATAGCACGACCAATAAGATACAGATTCCTTTAGCTAAATCTATATAATCGATACGACCTTTTATTTTTATATCTTGATTGTCAGAACACATATTTGCATTAATTTTTAATGCAAAAATAGATTTTTTTTTTGAGCTTCACTCATTTTTAAGTACTTTCGCCATGTAATAACACTAATAGCAGATGCTTTTTTCAATTATAATTCCGACATACAATAGAAGAGAACTCATAGGCCGGACACTCAACTCTGTATTAGAACAAGATTACCGTCCACTACAACTTATTTTAGTAGACAATAATTCAGAAGACAACACACTGGAGTCACTCAATGAATTCAAAGAGAAAAATGAAGCCAGCGACTTCATTATAGAAGTAATTACTGAAAAGCAACATGGTGCATCCATAGCACGCAATACAGGTGCAAAACTTGCAAAAGGAGAATGGCTAATATTCTTTGACAGCGATGACGTAATGCAGCCATCTCTGATTTCATCATATTATAACGCCATAGCCACCTCACCAGAAGACACAAAACTTATATATACAAAAGCAAGGAACATACAATTGAATGGCTCAGCAATAACGCTTCCATTCAGCAAAGGCGACCTTGTTGTCAATCAAATACTTCATTGCATATTAAGTACACAACGCTATACTATCAGACACGACGCATATAATACTCTTGGAGGATGGGATGAAAGCATTTCAAGATGGATTGACTGGGAACTTGGAATACGCGTTGCACTTCGTTATGCCGGCCAAGCCATTCCGCTTGATGTGGAACCACTCATATATATTTACAGTCAAGAAGATTCTATCACAGGCACATCATTTGCAAAACAACATCAGACACTAGAGAAAGCACTCGACATCGTAGAACAAGACATCCGCAACTCTGACATATCTAATAAAGACAAAGTTATTCTGTATGTAGAACACCGACGAATAGTTCTTGCTGCAGAATATTACAAAGAAGGTTATAAAGAACTGGCAGAAGAACTATACAATTCCACGTACATGCGTTGCAAACACATTTGGCAACTTCGTATAGCCTTCCCATATCTCTTCTGGCATGTCAGATTGGGATTCCGCGGATCAGCAACAATAATCAGATTAATCCTGGGATAATTCTCCTGATTTTTTCGCAAATATGTTTACTCTCACATCATAGGCTTTGCGCAAAAAAATCGCAACCCAAATAGCTTCTACCACCTGACTAACCAGTATTCCTATTCCAATTCCTAAATAACCTCCAAACTGATAACCAACAATAGTAGCAACACCCATAATTACATTATTGATTATTTCCATTATCAAAAACTGAACAGATTTCCCTTTGGCCAACAGGACGAACTCTAGCGGCAAATAGAAACTCTTAGCAATTATACCAACCGAAGCCCATCTTACCATATCAACAATGGGACTAAAGTCGTTATTATATAATATTTCAATTATCAATGGAGCTATTAAAACAAAAAACATAACTAATGGTAATGTCACAGACAACAAGACTTTAATCTGTCGCGATATCAGCATATTTCTTTCACCGACACTATCACATATTGCAGCAAGCCTTGGATAGTAATCATTTCCTATGGCCGCAAATACCATTCCTATATAAGTCACACTTATTTGAAATCCTGCCCTATACATTCCCAAAACGTCTAATCCTGCATATTTGCTGAAATAGCTCTGAACAGACAAGTCGACAGCATTGGCCACTACACCTGACGCCATAAAAGCGACACCAAACATCAGCATCCCTTTCATTTCAAAAACCAGCCTCCTTAGACCTAAGGATACAGCCATCCATTCATTTACCCGTAACCCTTCTATTGCTATTACAACAAATGAAATGAAACTAGACAGAACAAACGCCCATATCACACCCTCATTCCCAACAAAAATGTAGATGGGAACAATAACAGAGACTGATAACAAAGCGCCGAACAACGTAGTGGCAACAACTGATTTCAAGTGTCGTGTGGCTCTCATTACAGCCAATTCAACTCCTGAAACAACCGAAGCAAAAACAACTATCGACAAGGAAGCAAATTGGAACAACTGTGAATAGTCATCAAAATAGATTCTACTAAGTATCGGACTAAAAACAATAAGTCCTATAGCACCTATTATAGCAAAAAGGACTCCAAGTATTCTGACTTTCGCTATTGACTGATTCAATTTTATCTTGCCCTCTTCGCTATTAGAATTCTCATATTTTTCGCTCAGCAACTTTATTGCACTAGTATTGATACCCATATTTGACAATGTACTGACAAACGTGGCCACAACATTATATAGCGAATTCAGTCCTATTCCTACAGCACCTATATATTCAGCAGCAACCTTACTGCGAACTAAAGCAGCCAACAAAGTAAAAACCTGCGCTCCTCCAAAAACACCTGTGCTCAGGAATAGTTGTTTATATGACGGGACTTTGCTCATGCAAATCTATTTATTGCATCAATCACTATAGTTACATCATCATTCGTCATCGACTGATTACATGGCAACGAAAGCTCACTCTTTGCTATTTCTTCTGTTATTGGCAACGACATACAACGCCACTCTTTATACGCCTCTTGCTTGTGAGGAGGGATAGGATAGTGTATCTGTGTAGCTATGCCTTTTTCATTTAGAAACTGTTGCAACTCGTCTCGTCGCTGGCATAGTATTGGATATATATGGTATACGTGGTTTCTTTTGGCAACAGGAAGTTCTACTAGACCGTTTTTTATCTCTAAATTATATCTGTCTGCAATCTTCTTACGTAGCATATTGCATCGATCTAAATCCTTCATCTTTATCCTCAATATTGCTGCCTGTAGTTCATCCATCCTGCTGTTCACTCCCTTATATCGATGCACATATTTCTTTACTGATCCATAAAATGCTAACTGTCTGATAACCGTAGCCAATTCTTTATCATTAGTCGTCACAGCTCCTGCATCTCCCAATGCTCCAAGATTCTTTCCAGGATAGAAGCTAAATGCCTGGGCATCGCCTACAAATTTACCAACTCCGTGACTCTGAGCACAATCCTCCAAAACCAATAAACCATTCCTTCTTGCCACATCCATTATAGCTTCCATATCACACACCTGGCCATATAGATGAACTGCCACTATGGCTTTGGTCCGTTCGTTTATTATTATCTTTTGTGCGTCAATCAAATATGTATCTCTTTCAGGCTCTATAGGAACAGGCTTCAGTCCACAGTCAGATACAGCCAATATCGATGCTATATATGTGTTTGCTGGCACTATAACCTCATCACCTTCCTTCAACTTCCCCATTTCCATCCATGCTTTCAACACTAATCTCAATGCGTCCAATCCATTTGCACAGGCTACACAATCTTCCGTCCCGCAATACTTAGCCCATTCTCTCTCAAACATCTCAACCTCCTTACCAAACAAATACCATCCGCTATCGACGACTCTAGTCAACGCAGCTTTAATATCCTCTTCGTAAGGCTCATTTATCTTCTTTAAGTTGAGATATTCTA
>JAKSLF010000020.1 GCA_024401355.1 Bacteroidales bacterium
AAGATAAAGATAAATATATAAATACTAAAACTTCTGCTAAAGCAGAATCAAAAGGGACAGCAGCAGGCAGTCAAGAAAAATCTGATTTCAGCAGGGAACAGGTGCTGCCCATGCACATCGCCAAGGTCGTCATCGAGCACTACTGCATCTATCCACCATGATGCAAAGACGCCCCAAGAGCCGTCCCAGAACAACACCTTCAACAAGAAAAGGTGATTATCAACAAGCAATGCATAGAAAAGACAAAGTGATTTTTCAAGTCGCCGTAACTTTGCATCGTCAATGAGACAACCGGGGCGGCAAGAGAACGCTAAAACCCTACTACCTCTGAACGTTTGAGCTCCCCGGCAGTGTCGTTGACCACCCCAATTCATTAACCAACAAACACACAAAAAATGAGCAGAGTAAGAGACATGAAAAAAAGAGTCGGTGCCTCGCTTTTATATACTCATCCTTATGCGCCACTCCTTGGGCCAGTAGTTGTTGACACGGTTACCAATCACCTTAATGAAACCATAGCTACGACCGTGGTACTTCACTACGCACCATCCTTGAGGCATCTCGCCACGGAACGTCCATTCGCCACGCAGGAAGCGCAGCATGTCGTCGGTGTCAAGTTCGACGGACGGATAGGAATCGGCATAGTCGAGCATCAGAGGCAGCTCGGGTGCCGGCAGCATCTCCTTCTTGCCGGCCATGCCCAGCGGCACACCTATCCAGATAGGCTTGAGTCCCTCGACGATACCAGCCACCTGCTGCGAATGCTTACGTGGTATGGCATAGAGCTGGTCGGCCTGCTGATAGATGGCAAAGCTGCTTCCTATGGCAGTCGTCGTGACATTACGTGCCTCGACAAAAGTATCCTTCTTTCCTGGCTTGAGTCGTCGTCGGTCGGAACCCGATGTCTTGCGCATCACACAGACGAAAAAGCCTTCGCCCTTGACCTTGTGCGGATGGAAGGCATAGCCCTCGCCACCATCAAAACCGAGCGTGGTGACATTCCACTCATCGGCCATCGGTATCTTCAGAAACTCAACGTCAAATTGTGATGCTATCCACTCCATCTGACGCTCATTCTCGTCGGGGTTGAACGTACATGTAGAGTAGACAATGATGCCTCCATCGACCACCGCGTCCCAGATGTCGTTCATTATCTCCTTCTGGCGCTCGGCACACATGCTAGCATTCTCGACGCTCCACTCCTTGCGTGCCACATCGTCTTTCCTAAACATGCCCTCGCCCGAACATGGCGCATCGATGAGAACAAGGTCGTAGATGGCACCCATTGCCCCTATTTTGCCAGCATCGCAGTTGGTCACAAGGCAGTTGCCATAGCCCCATTTGGCGATATTTTCGCGCAATATCCAGGCACGTGTGCGAATCACCTCGTTAGCGACCAGCACTCCCCTACCGTCGAGCCACGAGGCGATGAGAGTCGACTTGCCACCCGGGGCAGCACACAGGTCGAGCACGTAGGGTTCATCAGGCACATTTGGGGCAACGTTCTTCAGCACATGCCCCAGTATCATGCTCGAAGCCTCCTGTGGATAGAAACATCCACCATGAAACTCCGGATTGGTCGTATAAAGAGGTCGCTCGTCCATCCAGTAGCCATCAGTATTCCATGGCACAGGCGTAGCCCCATCGGGGAGAACAGACTCCGCACTACCCTTGCGAGGATGGATGCGCACCGACGGCTTTACAGGAGAGTCGATAGCCGCAATGAATGACTCGGCATCGGCAGGAAACTGCATTCTTATGCGCTCGGTAAATTCGCTCTTGAGCGCTGACATTGACTCTGCCATGGGCTAACTCTCCATCTTGAAAAACAGTTTGTAATAGTTGAGGTCCTTCTCCTCGTCATATCCCTTCTCCATGTAGTAGCGGCTGCCGTGAACGTAGACATGAAAATTCTTGTCGAGCTTAATCACACTCTTGAAGTTCTTCTTCTCGCCCTTGACAGCATCGGCCGACACCTCAAACACATCGGGCAGCGGTGCTGGCAGCTGCTTCTGCTCCTCGTAGCGCTGCTTGTAGTCGTTGAATTCGCGTATTATGTCGGGCTCCTCCATCACGTTCTGTGCAAAGTCGGAATGCGAAAACTTAGGATTCTTCTGGAAGAAATCCACCGTGCGGTTGAGCATATCGACCTGCTCGGTGCGTGGCACGTGGTTCTCCTCATTGAAGACATCGGTGACAAAGCCCTTGCACATCTGCATGTAATTGTCGGTAAAATAGTAGTTGTCCTGTCGAGGCTTCACACCCAAGAAATCGTCCATCCAGAAGCGAGCCTCAGCGCCCTTGTTGATATTATCGACGGCACACACGCGGTAGCCGTCCTCCTGCTCAATGTTGAAGATGATGCAGCCCTTGTCGAGTCGGCGAATGGAGATACCCTCCTGGGTGCCGAGTTCTATGTTGTCGTCGTTGGACGTATAGACACGCAGAAAAGTCTCCTTGCTCTCGCTCTTGAAGATGCCCACCGCATCACAGGTCATCCCGTCGACCACACAGTCGGTGAAATGGGCCACATATAACTCACCGCCCCTGATCTTGGGGTGGTTGGACGCCTCATAGAGAAGTTCAGCAATCATCATGCTCTCGTCGAGAAACGTCTCCCTGTTTTCAAACATAGTCGTGACATGCTGATAGAGAATGTTGGACTCTGGTCCTTCCTCACCGCTCAGGTTGAAATAGGCCTCAGTCTTGAAGGGCTTGAAAAAGAACAATCTGAGCACATCGGCCATATCCTCGGCATCGTCGAGGCGAAGAGGCTCCCTCGAAAGCTTCAGCTGACCGCCCTCGGCCTTGCATCCTATCTGATGGACAACAAGACGGTCTATCTTTGAATTAAGACTCTCTATCATTTTCTGTCAGTCAATATTATCTTGAAAAAATTCGTATCGAACTATTAAATTACAAAATTATACTTTTCAAAGGTATAAACAGCCACAAGAGAAAAAAATATTTCAATCCACTTACCGAAAGCAACACAAACAAAAATGGAGAGCATCCACACACGTGGGCTCTCCATTATTATAATATCAGACTAGCCTGTTACTCGACAGGAATATCCTTGTTGACATTCTTGCAACCAGCAAGCGCATAGAACAGGATGTATGCAAGCATAGCAACCACGAGCCAGTATGAGACGATAGCGCCGCTTGCCTTGGCAATAGCATCCTGGATGACTGGCATGATGCCACCACCGACAACCATTGTCATGAAGAGGCCCGAAGCCTTAGCTGTGTACTTGCCCAAGCCCTCAGTCGAGAGGTTGAAGATGCCGCCCCACATCACTGATGTGCAGAGACCGCAGAGGAAGAGGAAGACGCACTTCACAGGGACATCGCCGCCATAGAGACTCATTTTCATATCCTCAGGAAGCATGATAGCGACAAGAATCAGTACTATGGCAGCAGCAGAAGCTGCGATGAGCTGAGTCTTGGTTGACACCTTGCCCGAAATAGCCGATGAACCCATACGGCCAAACATCATGAGCAACCAGTAGAGAGCAGCGAGAGAACCGCCTACGGCAGCCGAACCTTCAAACACGCCGTCCATCCACTGGCACTGAGTCACATAGAAATTGAGCTGTGCAGGAATGCCTATCTCGATGCCTACATAGAAGAAAATAGCTACAACGCCGAGGAGGCAATGACGGAAAGCGAGAGGTGAACGCTCGTAAGTAACGTTGCTGACACTCTGTGGCTCCTCTATCTTAAGGCGGCCAACAATGACGAGTGCGATGACGAATACAGCGATACCGACAAACAGAAGTGGTGTAACATCACTCATGGCAGTATCTGGAGTAACTGTTCCAATCAGGACACCTACCAACATAGGTGTGAGCGTGCCGGCCAACGAGTTGCATGAGCCACCAATCTGAAGAAGCTGGTTGCCCACATTGCCGCCACCACCGAGAAGGTTGAGCATTGGATTGACCACTGTATTAAGGATACATACAGAGAAACCGCAAACCAAAGCACCGAGAAGATAGATGAAAAGGTTCAAGGCATAGTTGCCAGTAACGATAACGTCGGCACCGACAATACTTGAAAGGTACTGGATAAGGAGACCAACGACACCGATTGCCATACCGATTAGAGCGGTCTTCTTGTAACCCTTAGTTGTAAGCATATTGCCTGCAGGGATACCCATGAAGAGATAAGCCGTGAAGTTCATGAGGTTGCCAAGCATACCTGCTGACTCATACTTGAAGCCCCAGATGTTGCCAAAAGGAGCAGCCATGTTGGTAACAAAACCTACCATGGCAAAAAGAGCGAACATGGTGATAATAGCCACCCAGTTGCGCTGCTGCTTGTTGTTTTCCATATTATATTAGTTAAAATTCAACTTTAATTGAGCCCTGAGGACGGATGAAGAGCTTCCAGCACTTTCCCTTGCCGAATGTATGCTCGAGAGTAGCGACATACTTGTCGAGCAGATTCTGAGGCACGAAAGCCTGAATAGTACCAGCGAAACCGCCACCATGGACACGATAGGCACCCTCTGTACCCAAAGCGATGTCAGAAAGAGCCAATGCCAATGAGACGCCCTGCTCCTGTGGAGCCGACGAAGGATAGACATTCTGATTGTACATGAACGAGCTGCGACCCGAATCCTTGACCATCTGGAGGAAAGAATTGAAGTCGTTCTTCTCAAGTGCAGCAACCTGATTGGCCACACGTGCATTGTCACCCTCGAAATGGATGGCACGAAGAATAGCACGGTCTGTCACCTTGCCACGGAGCGAAGGGATGGCATCGAGAAGCTGCTGAGGCTCAACCTCACGCAACACCTTCTTGCCAAGCTGAGCAGCCACACCCTTCATGTCGGAAGGAAGAGACGCATATTCGTCGTTGAGGTCGGCATGGTTGCCGCCTGTATCTGTGATGACAAGAGCATAGCCAGTCTTGATGAAATCGAAATCGACCTTCTTGACAACAGGCTTTGTCGGATCAGCAAAATCAATAGTGATGAGACCACCCACCGAGCAGGCAGTCTGGTCCATGAGTCCGCAAGGTTTGCCGAAAAATACATTCTCGGCATACTGACCTATCTGGGCGTTGAGGACAGCGTCGAGTCTGCCAGCATTGAAGAGGTGGCTGAAGATAGCGCCAATAAGCACCTCAAACGATGCAGACGAGCTTAGGCCCGAACCCTTAGGCACACCGCTGTTGATGACAGCATCGAAACCACCGATCTTGAATCCTAGTTCTTCGAGACGGGCAGCGATGCCACGCACAAGGCCGACTGAAGTGTAGTACTCCTTCTCAGATGGCTTGAGATTAGTGAGGTCGACCTCAAACTGAGGGTAACCAGACGAAAGGATGCGCACAGTAGATGTGCCGTTTGGATATGCTACGGCAACGTTGTCGAGATTGACAGCACCTGCCAATACACGTCCGTAGTTGTGGTCGGTATGGTTACCGCCTATCTCTGTTCTGCCTGGTGAGCTGAACACTTCAGCCTCGGCATGTCCATATTTCTTCTGAAATTCAGCCACGACCTCGGCATACCTCTTCTTCTGCTCAGCAATGACTGCAGCATCATTCCCATAGAGGCCCTTCAGAGTTGTGCCGTCTTCGATAGCTTTCAACAACAATTCTACTTTCATACTTATTTAGATTGCATTTTTGTGATAGTGTAATATACATTGACGACCTACGTCGTAATAATTCCGACTGCTAAGATAGATATTTTTTAACACTCATTCGCAACAATTTCACTCTTTTTTTCATCGCACGGGTATTATTGTCACAAAAGCACAAAAAAAAGACCGCCCAAACAATGAGCGGTCTTAGTTATGATGAGCCAAGAGGCTTAATTCTTGAAGCTGTGAATTGGTGCAGGGATGCGTCCCTGACGGTTAACAAAACGAGAGCAGTCAAATGTGTTGACAGGCATTATCGGAGCATGTCCAAGGAGTCCGCCGAACTCAACATTGTCACCAACCTTCATGCCGATAGCAGGGATGATGCGCACCGCAGTAGTCTTCTGGTTGACCATACCGATAGCAGCCTCGTCGGCAATGATGCCGGAGATAGTTGTTGCAGGAGTATCACCAGGGATGGCAATCATGTCGAGACCTACCGAACATACGCAAGTCATAGCCTCGAGCTTCTCGATAGTAAGGCAGCCACAGTCGACGGCATCTATCATGCCCTGGTCTTCACTTACTGGGATGAATGCGCCCGAAAGACCACCCACGTATGATGATGCCATCACACCACCCTTCTTGACCTGGTCGTTGAGAAGCGCGAGTGCGGCAGTAGTGCCTGGAGCGCCAGCATGCTCGAGTCCGATCTCCTGAAGAGTGTCGGCGACCGTGTCGTCAATGGCAGGAGTTGGAGCAAGCGAAAGGTCGATGATGCCGAATGGGACACCAAGACGTGCAGAAGCCTCCTGAGCGACAAGCTGACCAACACGTGTAATCTTGAACGCAGTCTTCTTGATAGTCTCGCAGAGCACCTCAAAATTAGCATCGCGGATCTGCTCAAGCGCATACTTAACAACACCCGGACCACTGACACCGACATTGATGATAGCATCGGCCTCAGACACGCCATGGAAAGCACCAGCCATGAACGGGTTGTCGTCAGGAGCATTGCACAGCACGACAAGCTTGGCACAGCCAAGTGACTGCTTGTCCTTTGTACGCTCGGCAGTCTCCTTTACTATTTCGCCCATGAGACGAACAGCATCCATATTGATACCAGTCTTTGTCGAACCGACATTGACAGACGAACAGATAAAGTTGGTCTCGGCCATAGCCTGTGGAATGGAACGGATGAGGAGTTCGTCACTCTTGGTCATGCCCTTCGACACGATAGCCGAATAGCCGCCAAGGAAGTTGATTCCGAGTTCCTGAGCAGCCTTGTCGAGTGTCTTGGCAATCTTGACATAGTCCTCAGGCTTCTGGCAAGCAGTGCCTCCAACGAGTGAAATAGGAGTTATAGAGATACGCTTGTTGACAATAGGAATACCGAATTCCTTAGAGATATCCTCGCCCGTACGGACAAGGTCACGAGCATATTTTGTGATCTTGTAGTATATGTTCTGGCAGAGTCGGTCAAGATTACCGTCGGCGCAGTCGAGAAGGCTGATGCCCATCGTGATGGTGCGGACATCAAGGTTTTCCTTCTCAATCATCTTGTTGGTCTCGATGACCTCTGAAATATTTATCATCTGGCAATAGAATTAAATACGATGCATCTTGTCAAAGATCTCTTCACGCTGGCACTTTACCTGTACGCCCATCTGCTCACCAATCTGGTTGAGTTCCTGTGCAGCCACCTCGAAAGGCTTCTTCAAAGTGCTCATATCAACAATCATCATCATGTTGAAGTACTCCTGAACGATTGTCTGAGAGATATCAAGAATGTTTACGTTGTTGTCTGCGAGGTATGTGCAGACCTTTGCTATAATACCAACTGTGTCCTTGCCAACAACAGTTATGATCGTCTTATTCATATTGCTTATTCTTTATTCTATCATTATTTTGGGTGCAAATATAGTCATTTTTCCTTATCTCACACCACATTAAAGTGTCAACTTACTCTAAAATCGACTTATATGCCGCCTCATGAATGGCAGAACGCACATTTGTCGTCGTCAGTTTGCTGTTATAAGCCTTCGGGCAGATCCTGTTGGAGAGGAATATGTAGACCATATCCTTATCCGGATCGACCCAGAACAAAGTGCCGCTAAACCCACTATGTCCGTATGACAACTGCGAAGCCAAGTCACACACAGGTCCGCCTCCCGATCGCTCTGGCTTGTCGAATCCATAACCACGTCGACATGTTGTCGAATGGCGCTTAGTGAACATCTCGACGGTCTCGCTCTTGATCAGCTGGAGTCCGCCATAATATCCCTTCTGCAGATACATCTGGGCTATCTTGGCAATCTCGTTGGCAGTACCGAAGAGTCCGGCATTGCCAGCTATACCACCCAGAAGAGCCGCTGTCGGGTCGTGTACCGTGCCATGCACCAGTTCCTGACGGAAATGCTTATCATCTTCGGTAGGAACAATCTCGTCGAGATCATATTTGGTCAGCGGTCTGTAGAGCAGACGCTTAAGACCCAGAGGGCGAGCCACATATTTTGTCCACTGGTCGCTGAGCGTCCTTCCGTAGATACGCTCAAGCACCTGCTGGAGGTAGATGAAATTCATATCGCTATATCGGTATGACTTCTTTCCAACAGCGCTCTTGTCTATCTTATCAAGAACTGCCATACGCATGCTGTCGGTGATGAAACGGTCGCGAGTAACCTCAACACTATATTCGGGACTCCTCTCACTGCTGAAAAGACCGTCCTTGAGCTTGGCACGCGAGTTGAGATAGAGATACGACTCAATCTGCAGCTGATATCCAGCCTTACGCTTGCGACTATAGAGCGGTGGAGTGAACGACGTAGAGTCAACACAGATGAGATAATGGGCTATTCCAGCTGGAAGTCCCGACTGATGGAGAAGCAGCTCTGACATCTTGATGCCAGCCTTATTATCATCGACCTCAGGCAATATGGAACCAAGTGTTGTCTTCTCGTCTATCTTGCCTTCGTCCATCGCATGCATCACTACTGGCAAAGTGCCAATAGCCTTCGACACCGAAGCCACATCATAGAGCATATCGCCATCGACCTCTTTGCCGTTGCGATACATTGTGTTGCCATAGCCCTTTGACCATACCACAACACCATGACGGGCAATGAGGACATAACATCCAGGCGACGCCTCGTCCTTGATCATCTTGGCCGCAATATTATCTATATCCTTGAGGGCTTCGCTGTTCATGCCAACCATTTCTGGCACGCCATAGCCCAGACGTATTTTCTCCTGGTTGACCGACATCAGACGACCCTTGTCGAGCGAAAGCCATTCGGTCTGCCTTCCTACCTCAACACCGCCGAAAAACGCCTGAGTAAGGATGTCAAACGGCCTCTCTGCACTACCAGCCGAAAACACAGCACTAACACCACTAAGATCGCTCTCGGCAAGCTGCTGACTGTCGTTGCCATAGAGAACAATAAGCTTGGTACGGCGACCTCTCGAACGACTCTTCTGTCTCAGCTGATTGACACTCTCGACCGCCGACTCGACCTCCTGGCGAGTGTTGGCTGCCACGACAATGTGTGTCGGAGCATGCTGATTCATCATCACACTCGGGTGGACCTTGTCTATGCTGTCGTCATATCGCCTCATCTCGGCAGCCACATCCTCCTCGTCATCCTGACGTGCATCATAAAGCGACACCAAGACATTGCTCATATCTCTGATGACCGAATAGTCGCCTGAGGCATATAGTGATACTTCAGGAATGATGGGGCGAACAGACTGGGCACACAGGATGCCTGATGCCATAAACAAGGCACAGCATACCACGACACCAGAAAAGAGTTTTCTAATGTTTCGAATATCCAAAATTCTACCTTTGACTAATACGTTAGAATCTCAACTCCAGTCTCTGTCATGACGAAAGTATGCTCCCACTGTGCAGAAGGCATGCCGTCACGTGTAGTAACAGTCCATCCGTCTTCACGGCTGAAGTGAACCTCCTTCTTACCCATGTTGATCATAGGTTCGATGGTGAATACCATACCTGGGACAAGGAGCATACCTGTCTTTGGCTTTCCAAAATGCTCAACCTGAGGTTCCTCGTGAAACTCAAGTCCAACACCATGACCACACAAATCGCGAACCACGCTGAAACCATTCATCTGAGCATGGCACTGGATGGCAAAGCCTATATCGCCCACAAAGCGGTATGGCTTAGCTTCGCGCATTCCTATTTCGAGACACTCCTTAGCCACATCGACAAGCTTTTTCTTCTCGGGAGTCGTCTCACCTATTATAAACATACGGGAAGCATCGGCATAATAGCCGTCGAGTATAGTTGTGCAGTCAACATTGACAATCTGTCCTGGCTGCAATATAGTCTTTTCATCTGGAATGCCGTGGCACACCACATTATCAATTGAGATGCAGACACTCTTTGGATAACCCTCATAGTTCAATGGAGCAGGAATGCCACCATGATCGAGCGTAAACTGATGGACAAGATCGTTGAGTCGTCCTGTCGTCATTCCCTCCTTTATCTCAGAAGCGACCATGTCGAGAACAGCAGTATTGAGCACACCACTCTTGCGTATACCTTCAATCTGCTCTGGGGTCTTTATCAGCTTTCTCTTTGGAACAAGATATCCTTGCTTCTGAAACGCCATAATTTTCTTATCCATTTCTGTCGGTTTCTCGCCTGCTGGCACCGACCAATTCTTCTTGATCATCGTATATAATATCTCTGTTATTGATTCAAACATGTTATTCTTCTTCTGCCCTTTTCTTTATCCTATCGCACACATACAACACAAGCCTTATGACTTCACCTACTACCAACACTACCATCGTAGAAAGGATTATCGCAAGCCAGTCGCTCAAGTCGAGAGGTGTAACATTGAACATCTTGCCACCAACACTAACAATAAGCACCTGTCCAAGCAAGATAACAAGCAGTATCATCATGAAGCTATGGCACTTAAATATATGGCTGAACGCACTATGATATGTGTTGAATGCCTTGGCATTGAAAAGGTTCCAGAACTGCATCATGACAAATATGGTAAAGAAGAGCGACGACTCATAGTCGGTCAACTCAACTCCAGGACGGCAACTGCCATTTACTGCATCAAGAATAGCGCCCATGCTAGTTATGTCGTAGGTGCGGAATATCATCATCAGCACCACCTGGACAGCCACCATCAGCAGTCCGGAGGTAAGGAACACCTTGAACATACGTGAAGTGATGATATTGGCGCCCGGATTGCGTGGAACATCCTCCATCACATCCTCTTCAGGCGGAAGCGATGCCAAAGCCATTGCGGCAAAAGTATCCATAATAAGGTTAACCCACAGCATCTGGGCAACAGTCAGTGGAGACTCAATGCCAAACATGGCACCAAGAAGCACTATGATACACGCGGCAACATTGATAGTAAGCTGGAACAGCACGAAACGTTGTATGTTCCTGTAGAGCGACCTGCCCCAAAGCACTGCACGGTTGATACTCCAGAACGAATTGTCGAGAATAGTAATAGCCGAAGCATGCTTAGCAACACTAGTACCGTCGCCCATCGACAAGCCCACCTGTGCCATGTTGAGTGCAGGAGCATCGTTGGTTCCGTCACCTGTCACAGCAACAACCTCACCCTTCTGCTGGAGGAGGCTCACAAGACGCGACTTATCCATTGGCCTTGCCCTCGACATTATCTTAATCTTGTCGACAATCGCAAGTGCCGCATCATCGCTCATACCCGCAAACTCGGTTCCTGTAATATGGTTTTCATCACCGTCCTTCTTAGTCCACAATCCTATCTGACGTCCAATCTCCTTTGCCGTAGCAGGAGTATCGCCAGTCACTATCTTTACCTTGATACCAGCAGCAAGACATTCGGCTACAGCTGCCGGAGCATCGGCCCTGACCGGATCGCTGATACCAGCAAAACCAAGGAACGTCATGCGGTTGCGGATGACGAGTCCGTTTTCGTCAAAACAGCGGCAACCGTTTTCGACCTTCTCATAGGCAAAGGCAATAGTACGCATTCCGCGAGCCTGACAGCTGAGGAGTCGCTTCATGATATCATCACGCACACTATCGCTCATCGGCTGACTCGATGTGGCATACTCAACTTCAGTACAGAAACCCAATATAATCTCTGGAGCTCCCTTTAGCAACAACAGATTGTGACTATCATCGTCGGCAATGACTGTCGCCATATACTTCTTCTCGGTAGAGAATGCCGACTGCTCAACCAACGTCACGCCATCCCTTATCGGACGATAGTCGAGTCCCTTATCCCAGAGCCAAACAAGCAATGCCGACTCTGTTGGATTGCCGATTGTACGAACTTCTGTATGTGAGAAATCAAGATTGGCAGTAGAGTTGACAGCCATCGACTGAGCAATCATGCTTTTTGGCCACAACTTATGCTCCTCATCCTGATGCGGACCATTCTCTGTAAAATATGTCATGCCCACCCTCATCTTGTTCTGGGTGAGCGTACCAGTCTTGTCTGTACAAATAACAGTGGCAGCACCCATCGTCTCGCAGGCATGCATCTTCCTGACAAGATTGTTCGCCGCAAGCATCCTACGCATACTGAGCGCCAGACTCAAATTGACACTCATAGGCAAACCCTCTGGAACCGCAACGACAATAACCGTCACAGCAATCATCAAAGTATCGAGAATATACTGACCGATAGCGACCAGGCTGTCACCGTCCTGCATGTGCCACAACTGAACACAACGGCCGACAACAATAAGTCCGGCAATGATATAGCTCAGACGAGTAATCAGAAGACTGAGATCATCGAGCTGCTTGTTCAACGGAGTCTTTATCTTATTCTCAACACGCGAACCTTCATACACCTTGCCATATTCCGTCTTGTCGCCAACCATAGTCACCTTCATCACACCATGACCATCGACAACCGTCGTTCCGCGCATCACCCTATCAGAAGGATACGTAGCATCCTCGACAAACAACTTGGAATCGGTAGTCTTACGCATCAGCATCTCACCCGTCAGCACACTCTCGTTGACCGACATCGACACCGCCTCAAGCAAAATGCCATCAGCAGGCACCTCATCGCCCACATCGAGCAGCACAATATCACCCACAACAATCTCGTTGCGGGGAACATGACTATAGTTGCCATTGCGCACAACCTTTACAGGCTGCACCGCCTCATCCTTACTTAATATCTCAAATTTCTTATTGGCACTAAGCTCAAACCAGAATCCGACCCCAATGGCCAGCAACACGGCAAACAATATGCCCAGAGGCTCAAGAAACACAACCGCTCCCTCACCACACTCAAAAAACTGATAGAACGACGCGCACATAGACAACGCCATGGCCACAAGAAGAACAACAATCAGCGGATCCTTGAACTTTTCAGCCAGAAGCACCCATACGCTGTCCTTCTTAGGTTCAGTCAGCTCATTGCGGCCATAAACCTTACGCATCTCAAGCACCTGCGAATCGGTCAGTCCTTTATGATTTCTTTCCTGTTTCATCTGTCATTGTCACCATAATCAAAATATAAAACCAAACATCACATCAAACTCACTCTCTCATCACCACAAATCCATACCTATAATATATAACCTCCACACATCATCAAACATCACCAAATCCAACATCAAATTCTTCATTCAGTTTCCCGTAGGGATACCGTAAGGATACCGTAGGGATACCACACAAGAAAAATCAAGCCAACTTGCCATTTTCATCAAGGAAAGTCGCAATCTGACGTCGCGAATCCTCATTCGTTATTCCCAGCACAAGCGAATTCCACTTCGAACCCTTGATAGTGAGCAAACCGAAATAGTAAAGCATGCTGATGAAGCAACGCGAATCATACAACCTATCAATCAGCATCACACTCTCAAGGTCAACAACAATATCCTCGCCCATGAAAGGGAACTTCAAAGCCGACGTCTTGGCATCATACTGCGAATCCCTTATAGTCAGCAACTGGCAAATGTCACATCGCGAAGTCGACGCAGGCATCCTGTATCCAGCCTCCTCAAAAGCATCCATAAATGCCATGACCTTACCCGGATTATACATCTGAGGCATCGCCGTGCACTCTGGACTGAAGCAATATCCACCAGCTCTATTCTTAATCTCAGCCTCCAGCTCGTCAATACCGACCTGGAACTTCAACCTATCCTTGTGCGACATAAGCATATCCCTGACATTCCTGTCAGTAAAGCCAGCCATGCACGACATACCAAAATCAGTAGTACAGAAAAGACCCTTATCAAAACCAGACAACATTGTCTGAATAGTCATAGGCAACGTACCAGTGGCAAAAATTCTCTCAATGCCCAGACAGCTCGAAGTGTTCAACGCATCAAAAAACCTGTAGAAATGCTTCAGGTTCTCCATCTGCTCGCTGTCAGTAAAATCAATCCTTCCGCCCTGCTTCATTATGCAGTCTATCACACAGTCATAACGGTCAATAAACATATAGACCTTATGGCCGATTGAACGGAAAAACATAGACAACTCAGTAATATAATGTATAGGCAACGACGAATTGACCACATCGACCAGACGGTCATGGTCATCATTGCTAAACATCCACCTGTATCGCTCAATGAGATCCAAAGCTGTCGAATGATATATCTTATCGACATCACTCTTCAGCTGACTGAGATTACCACTTATCTTGCTAAAATCAATATTGACCACAACAAACGAACTACGGCTCGTCGTTGGACGCTGACCAACATAAAGTCCACTAAACAACTCCGACCAGCTATCCTTCATATTTATATCATAGTAGGACATAAGCATAGAAATCAAAGTTGACATGCCAAAACCATGTGGACGAATAAAGAAAATATACTTCGCACACTGCTCTATAGCACTGATATACATAGTCTTATCGACATACATATACCCGCCCTTACGCAATTTTACGAAATCACTTATCTTTGATATACTATCTTGATTGTTCATTCCGGTTACATTTTTCCATGCAAAGATAAAGAAAGTTAAATTAGATTGCACTATATTCACAACAAATATTTATATTTGCGGAACAAATTAGAACAAAAAATGGAATACGTCATAATAACCGCGATATTCGTCATAGCCATTCTACTCGTCATAAAAATGCATGACAAGCAGGACAAAAGACACCTCGAATACGCCATCAGGGAGAAAACCCTCGGCAACATACTGCCAACAAGGTTACAGGCATACGAACGAATGGGATTGTATCTCGAAAGAATCAACCCACAGAACATGGTATCTCGCGAACTCAACAACGCACAGACATCACGCGACCTCTACGTACTGCTAAACAACTCCGTCAGACAGGAATTCGAGCACAACATCGCCATGCAGATATACATCATGCCAGGCACATGGGAACTCATACTCAAAGCCCGACAGAGTGTACTCGACTGCATCAACGAAGAAGCGAAAAACATAATGCCTAAACAGCCTGCCGAAATACTCGCAACAGGCATCGTCGGAGGCAAGAAAAACGAATGTGAAGAAGACATCAAAGCCGCACTCGACAGTATGCGACGCGACATCAATGCCCAATTCACCAAATATAAATAGGTAAGACAAAGATGAAACGACTATTTATTGCACTATTATGCCTGACAACACTCACAGCATTGTCGTCATGCTCAAGCCAATATTATAACGGAACACATCGCAGTCATCCAAAACACACATGCTGACCTGTCCTTTCCACAGTTTCACCGGATACGACTGTCCGTTCTGCGGCATGCAACGTTCACTGATGTCATTGTTCGAAGGCAACTTCCACGATGCATTCATGCTCAATCCAGTCGTCTGGTGCTTGACACCATATTTCGCACTCTGCGCAATATGCACCATCGGACAAGTGATGAAAGGACACAATATAGAAAATAAAATTGCATCATTCCCCGATACAAAACTTGGAAAATGGGCAATAAGCAACTCGACAATACTTGCCGTGACAATAATACTCATCGTCTGGTGTATCGTACGCAACACATGCGGACTTCAAGCCAGCGACATGATAAAGACAATACAATAAACAAAATCAAATAACCCAAAAAACAAAAAATTATGGCATCTATCAATGTAGGTTCTATCATGAGCGAGGCTTGGTCGCTAACCAAGAAAAACCTCATACTCATTCTTTTCGTAGTAGTAATATCATGTCTCAGCTCGGCTCTTCAGCCATCTGGACTTCCTGACGGCATGTCAACAAACGACTTCCTTGAAACTATCAAGGCAGGCGACGTTGAGACTTTAAACCAGATATCACAGAACAGCAACATGGAAATGTTCAGCTCACCAGCAAACATCGTCCGCTATCTGATTTCTGTTCTTGTCTCTATCATTCTAAGCATCGGACTCTCTAACACTTTCCTCCAGATTGCAAAGGGCAAAATGACTTCAATATCACTTAAGGCATTCGTACTCCCAGTAAGCACATACGTCAAGGCATTCCTTACAATGCTCATCTCTGGCCTGCTCATCAGCGTGTCAGCACTTTTGTGCATCATCCCAATGTTCTATGTAGCACCAAAGGTAATGTTCTCATACTTCTACATCCTTGACGGCCGCACAGAAGGCGTTATTGATGCTATCAAGATGAACTGGGCAGACTCTGAAGGTGAAGTTGGCAGTCTCCTCTTGCTCGGCATTGCCGCAATCGGAGTTTTCATCCTTGGCCTTATCTGTTGCTGCTGTGGTGCCCTCGTATCTCAAGTTGTTGTATACTTCGCTGAGGTATTGGCATTCCTTGTTCTTGCAGCCAACCGCCCAGAACTCAACGCAACAAGCTCAAACACAGAAATCGCAGAAAACATCTAATCTGAAATAACAAGAGGCGGCGAGAAACAACTCTCTCCGTCTCTTTTCTTTTTCAATATATGAGAATACTGGTCTCTTGCGAACATTCAGGAACAGCCATTCCTCAAGAACTCCATGAACATTTCGATGCTCTCAGACACACATCGGCATACATGCCCGAAATAGAATCTGACGCATACGAATATGGAGCAAAATGGCTATTCGACTCAATTGCTCCCAAGATATCAGACTTCTCACTATCATCAGAAATATCCCCAGCAGTAGTCGACCTTGACGGTTCAATCAGCAACGGTACTGCCCTTTCAGAGCACACATCTAAACTATCTGCACAAAAGGCAGGACAAATAATACGCGACCACTACCTGCCATACCTCATGCAGTTTGAAGAAAAAATAGAGGAATACACCTCAGAAGGAGAAACCGTACTCCTGGTCGGACTTCATACATTCAAACCAATCACGAATAACATACCACAAGGGCTGGACATCGGACTCATCTTCAACCACAACGACAACGTAGAACGAAGCCTGGCACTACGTATCAAACGTTCGTTTGAGAAATCAGCACCATGGCTCAGAGTCAGATTCAACGCACCTCACAAAGTCAAGGAAGACGGCTTTACAAACAGGATGCGACAGATGTTCTGTTGTAACTTCATTGCCATTGAAATAGAAGTTGGAGAAAACGTAATTTTCCCTACGGGCATAAAACAAGTCACAGACGTCATTTGCACCACCCTTGAAAAATGGCGCGAAGAACTATAAGTCGATTTCGAATCACTATTTCAACGCTGAAGCCAAACGCGTATCAACCTGACGCAATGCCCCAACAAGCAAATCAGCAATCTTCGATGCACCGAAACCATTCAAATGAGTGTCATCAGCCTTTCCATCTGGATAATTCTCGTGACCAGCATCAACATGGTTATATAGCAACTTAGATTTCTCTGGGCCATAGCTCAGAACAAGGTTTTCACTTATAAGCTGAGCATCAACAAGAGCCACATTCATTTCGGAAGCGACCTGTCTCATCACCTCAGGATAATATCCGTGAGTATCGATCAAGACACCATATTCGTTGAAATTTCTTCTAACAATAGAAGTGAGAAGAACAGGAATTGCCCCCAACGCTCTGCTCTCTGCTACAAACTTCTTTAGGTTTGCCTTATAGACAGTCGAAGCATTAGTATAACGCATTGTGTCGTTATCCTTCTGGTCGTTATGTCCGAACTGAATCAAGACGAAATCGCCAGCCTTGATATTCTTCTTCACATTCTCCCAACGACCTTCTGCAAGAAAACTTTTGGTACTGCGACCATTTATAGCATAGTTTATATGACGGACCTTTGCTGTATCAACAATATGACTTAAAAGGCACTCGCCCCAACCAGTTTCAGGACGTGCCGACGCCTTCTTATTGGCCATAGTCGAATCACCTATGGTATGAATAGTAAAACTATCAGACAACATATTGCTATCATTGTCTTTGCATGAATACAAAAAGACAGCAGACAACAAAACAACTACAGCAAGTGACAGATTAAAAACACTCTTTTTCATCTTTATCTTTATATAATCAGGCAAAAGCCCATAATTTATTCCACAACACACTCTTCGACATCCATCCAACCACCATCGTTGGAATTGTTTACAGTTCTAGTAACAAAGAATCCCGCCTTAGCGCCAATCCATTGTCCTTCTTTTGCCATGAATGGTTTGCCAAGTTCACTATAATTAGCTCCGTCAAAGCTATAGCTGAATATACATTCAGCCTTGTTGGTTGAAACATTACGAACAGAGACACGAAGATAGACCAACTGATTAGGCTTCAGCAGAACAGCTTTGCTATTAACGACCTCGGCAGAGCCCTTCTTGGCACCGAGACATGTATTCTGGGTCAGACGAATACCATCATTGGCATTGTCCAACATCAGTCCGGCATAATCCATTCCCATAACCACAAGTCCACAACGTTCGCCCTTATACTTCTCTATCGGACGGAAGCGAACTTTGGCTGTCATTGTAAAATTGGGCGCAGGGAACTTCTGAAGCAGAAGATTCTGGACATCCCACAAATTCTTATAGCCACTGATCAAAGGAGCCGAGAAAAGACGCAAACGACCGTGAGCAGCATCACAGAAATACCAGAGAGCATTGCTATTGGCATGCCATTGCCATTGAAGTCCGAGACGTGTTGAGTTGAACATATCACTTTCGACAGGAGTTACAATTGGCTGAGCAGGTAAATTCGGCTTCTTGTAATCAGAAACTGGAGTGCCACACAAATCGCCATCGAAGTCAATTCCGACAACTGGCCATCCGTCTGTCCAATGCAAAGGATTAAGATGAACAACACGTCCGTATGCCTCAACATCCTGGAAATGGAGGAACCAATGCTCTGAGCCATCTGGAGTATCAACCCACGCACCTTGATGAGGACCATTTATCTGAGTATTGCCCTGGTCCATAACCTTTTTCCACTCATAAGGACCATCGATATTCTTTGACCTCATCGCAAGTTGATAACCTGTTGGCACGCCACCTGCAGGACATAAAATATAGTACAAGTCATCGCGCTTATAGAGCTTGACACCCTCAATTGTCACATTATCCTCATGACCATCATAGATAACACGATCTTCGCCAATCGTCTGTGTACCATCGGGAGTCATTTCAATAAGACCAAGAATACTCTTAAGTCCTGCCCTACTGCCTGCATAGCCATGTCCAATCCAAGCACGTCCATCTTCATCCCAGAACGGACACGTATCAATGATACCTTTGGACTTATGAACAAGGACAGGCTTTTCCCATCGTCCAAGTGGATCGGAAGTCTTGACCATATAAATACCATTGTCGGGATCGCCCCAATAGATGTAGAACATTCCATTGTGATAACGTATAGCAGGAGCCCAGATGCCATTACCATGACTTGCCAGATCAAACTGAGAGGCAGGTTCGAGACGTTCGACAGCATAATTGACAATGCTCCAGTTGACAAGATCCTTGGAGTGAAGGATTGGAAGACCTGGGATGCAATTGAAACTAGAGGCAGTCATATAATAGTCATCACCAACTCGGCAGACATCAGGGTCGGAATAGTCAGCATAGATAACAGGATTTTTGTAGCGACCATTGCCAAGATCGGGAACCCAAACCTTGCTGACATAACGTTCGTTGCTAGCCGTTCCTTGAGCATAGGACACTAGTGAAACCGCTCCTATGGCGAAAGAGACAATATATTTAACGCACTTCATTCTATTTCGAAAGTTTTATTTTTTTACCATTAACAGTTGAATTAACGCACTTAAGTGTTCCGACACGACCGTCGATTCTGTTACCATCGGCCACGCCATTCCATTGGCAATTTACGACCTCGACATTATCGATATTTTCTGAATCGGCAAGTCCGACAATTAAAATCCCGTATTTGCTTTTCTGGCTTGTAACATTCTCGACCTTGACATTCTTGACGACAGGAGGGAAATCGCGACGACATGCTTCGCGAGGCTCATAGTCAAGATTGATTTTGAGGACAGCTTCACGACATTGACCGACCTTGATGTTCCTTACGAAGATGTTTTCGATGACACCTCCACGACATGGATTAGTCTTAATACGTACTACCCTTTCGAGTTCAGGCGAATCCATCTCGCAATTCTCAACCCACAGATTGCGATAGCCGCCAGTAATCTCAGAGCCAACAACGATGCCTCCGTGTCCATCCTTCATAACACAATTGCGTACGATGATATTCTCGCTTGGGACATTCCACAAACGTCCATCATTGTTGCGACCACTCTTGATGGCTATGCAGTCGTCGCCTGTATCGAAGAGACAACCTTCGATAAGCACATTCTTTGATGACTCGGGATCACAACCATCAGAGTTTGGCCCGTGGCTTATAATCTTGACACCACTAACGGTCATGTGGTTGACGAACACAGGATGGATGACCCAGAAAGGAGAATTCTTCAAAGTAACATTTTCGACAAGCACCCTTTCACACTCAAAGAAATTAATCAACTGAGGACGCAAAGCATCGGCAATGGTCATTCTTCTTTTCTCGATATCGACACCAGTCTGTTCGCATTCGGTAAGCTTAACACGACCATGTCCGGGAGCACTCTGGCTCAACATACCTTCTTTCCAACCATACTTCTTGGCCGAGCCACACCAATGCCACCAAGTATCGATAGAACCTTGTCCGTCGATGACACCTTCGCCCGTTATGGCTATATCCTTTTGCTGATAAGCATATATCAAAGGATGAAGATTATAGCAATCGATGCCTTCCCAACGAGTACGTACGACAGGAAGATAATGTTCGTGAACAGTAGAAAACTTCAACACAGCACCTTTTTCGACAACAAGATTGACACCACTTTTCAAATCAATAGGACCAGTAAGCCAAACACCACTGGAGACAATCACCTTACCACCACCATTGGACGAAGCTTCAGCAATTGCACGATTGATAGAAGAGGCGTTGTGGACAGCACCACTATCGACAGACGCTCCATAATCAGCAATGCGATACTCCTTATCTACAAGACATGGACGCTGAATGGACCTAGCGACAGACTCGGCCTGCTTCCAAACATCGACGGGATGCTGAGCATAAGACGAAAGTGAAACAGTCGAAAACAGAATCACCGAAAACAATAATAATCTCATTTTTGTCTGCATTAGTTTAAAACATTTAGGATTGATGTTCTTCGCAGACAAAATTAAGAAGCGTATTGAATAGATATCGGTGACAAAATATCTAATAATGTATGTATGATAACAACGCATGAAAAAAAAAGGAGATGAACGACTAGAGCATAATACCAACGAAAAGCACGTCGTCGGTTTGTGCGAGATCGCCCTTCCATTGAGTAAAGAACTCCTGCATAGTAAGACCTTGCTCGTCCATATCATCATCATGGATGGCACGAATAAACTTCTTTATATTCTTTACATTAAGACGGCCATTTTCCTGTCCACCGAACTGGTCGCTATAACCATCGGAGAACATATAAATAGTATCACCAGTATGCAACTGTATCTCTGTATCTTCGAAATGACGTTCGCGAACAATAGGTTCGGTATCTCCAATGCTTCGCTTGGTTCCCTTAATTTCGATCATATCCTGATCCTTCATAAGAATGACAGGACGTTTAGCCGAAGCGATAGTTGTCACCTTAGTCTTTGTGTTGATAGAAGCGACAGAGATATCGCAACCATCTTTGGCTGCACCATCTTCGGCTTGGTTGTGTCCAAGGACATCGATGATGCCTGCGTCAAGCTGTTCGAGTATGTCGGATGGTCTTATATTCTCGTCGTTTCTGTTGCAGACATCGCTAATGATAGTCGAAGCAATCATTGACATGAATGCGCCAGGGATGCCATGACCAGTACAATCGGCACAGCAGACGATGAGATGGTCGCCCTTCTTGGTGAACCAGTAGAAGTCGCCACTTACGATATCGAGAGGACTAAAGAAGATAAACGATCCGGTGATACCACACATTTCGAGAGATTCAGGTTTTGGAAGGATAGACCTCTGGATATGCTCGGCGTAGTTGACACTTTCGGAGAGTCGCTTGCTTGTTACCTTTATCATGCTCTCCTTTTTCTTTATGTCCTCTATCTTGTCGGCAATTTCATCGAGAAGTTTGTTTTTCTCGCTTTCGACCTGAAGTTTATAGTGTGCCCTAGAATTCTTGAGATGAATAATGATTGTTGAGATGGCGAGGATGATGACCAAAGCGACACAGAAACGTTCGTGAGCTCTATCATCCTTCATCTGATCGACCCTGTCGTAGAGTGACTTGACCTCTTTGCGAAGCTCGTTGGCGCTGAAATTGTTCATCTCGACAATGTGGTTGTCGTTGGCAAGAAGCACATTGGCCTGTATAGAATCGGTATATTTCTTCTGACGAGACTGTATCTTATATATAGACTTATAGTCGCCCACAGCCTTGAAGTAAGTCTTCTGACTTTCCATGAGTCCGACTGCACCGAAAGAACGAGTATCGGTAAGAGTAGAGTCGAAGAGAAGGAAATGAGCACGATGGAGGTCGCCAAGTACGACAGCCACCTCACCGTCGAGAAAAATCTTCTCTTTGATTGGCTCGACATTGTTGACCTTTCGGATGCTGTCGGCATTATGCATGTTGCGAATAGCATTATCAACGTCGCCGATACGGATTTGCGACATACCCATCATTATGGCTCCAGAGACCTGTTCTTCGGCAAGATTATTCTTGAGTGCGAGATCATAAAGTCGCTGTGAATAGTATTCGGCCAGAGTATACTCTTCCTGATAGAAGTGCATTTTGGAGCGCTGAAGCAGGTAGTATGCCTGTATCTCCTCTGTTGCCGCATCATAATAGAGAGACGATGCCTGAAGGACATTGTTGCCCAGACGGAAATCGCCAATCTCGATGCTGATATTTGCGACATCGACAAGAGTGCCAAGTACCCAAGTCGGATCGTTGCCAAGAAGTTCGACCGTATCAGTAATAAGTTCTATATTGTCGAGACAAGCAAGACTATTGCGGTAGTCATACTTATTCTTATATATCTCTCCGAGGTAGAGGTAACTCTTAATAAGGAATTTGACATTGCCCTGTGCAGTATAGAGAGGCACGCAACGGTTGAGATCTTCGATGGCTCCGTCGGGATTGCTGATGATGGAGCAGTAGGAGCGAAGCAGATACATGTCGGCCAGGCCACGTGCGAAGAGGTCTTTATCATCCCTGGTGAAAACAAGGAGTGAATCGATGGCCCTTGAAGTATAGAACACGCACGAGTCTTCATCGCCGGAGTAGCATGTAGCCCAAGCCATCATGGCATCGGCGAACATACGGTTGTGGTAACCCTGATTTTCGTCGTTGAGAATCGCATCAATCTCATTGTAAAGGTAACCGAAATCGTGCGTTGAAGTAAAATGATAGATAACCTCCTTACATTTCGGCATAAAGACTTCTACATCCTGCTTTTGAGTGCAGAACGTCAACAGAATAGAGGCCAAAACCATGACCATAATTCTTACCGATATATGTACGAATGCTTTCATTAGCCGAATTAGTATCCCTTGGGGACATTCATTTGACCTTATCTAAACAAAATTCACGAATGCAAATATACAACATTTTTTTTACATTGTAATACAAACGACAAAACAAGTAAAAAAAACATCATCTTTTCATCAAAAAAAATGGATTTAATCGACAAAGAGACTCTTCGGTATCCTTATGGTATCCCTACGGTATCCTTACGGAAACTCGATGATAGAAAAATATAAAAAAAGAGAGAACAAAAAATCGGCAAAAAATTACTATATTTGCATCGTTCTAAATAGATTATAATAAAGATATGTCATCAATATCACATAGAATACTAAACATGGCCGAGTCGGCCACAATAGCTATGTCGCAGAAATGCCGCGAACTTCAGGCAGAAGGGCTGGACATTGTAAACCTTTCGATTGGCGAACCAGACTTCAACACGCCAGACCACATAAAGAAGGCGGCAATAGAAGCATTGGACAAGAACATGACCCATTATCCTCCGGTGGCAGGATATCCGGAGTTGAGAAAAGCGGTATGTGAACGTCTGAAGCGCGACTTGGGACTTGACTATGACATGTCGCAGGTATGTATTTCGGCTGGTGGCAAACACACATTGGCGAATGTAATAATGAGTGTACTTGACCCAGGTGATGAAGTTGTTATTCCAGCACCATATTGGGTAACATATTCAGAGCTGGTAAAACTTGCAGAGGCAAAGGTTGTCACGGTTGAGTGTGGAATCGAGCAGGATTTCAAGATAACGGCAGAACAGCTGGAGAAAGCAATTACGCCGAAGACGAAGATGCTGATGATAAATTCGCCATCGAATCCGACAGGAGCGATGTATACTCGAGAAGAGTTGGAGTCGCTTGCAGAAGTACTGAAAAGACATGAGGGAATAGTGGTTTTGGCTGACGAGATATATGACATGATAACATACGGACAGCCACATTGTTCGATGGCGCAGATTGACGGAATGAAAGACAGGACAATCATCTGCAACGGAATGTCGAAGGGATATGCGATGACAGGTTGGAGAGTTGGATATATGGCTGCTCCAGTGGAGATAGCGAAGGCTTGCATCAAGCTGCAGGGACAGTTCACGTCGGGCGTCAACACAATAGCAGAGGCTGCTTCGATTGCGGCATTGCGTGAAAGCGACGAGCCATCGAGAAAGATGACGGAAGAATTCCACAGACGTAGAGACATGATGCTCGAACTCTTGAGACAGATTCCGGGCATAAAACTGCAGACGCCTCCTGGTGCATTTTATCTATTCCCTGACGTCTCGTCATACTTCGGGAAGAGCTACGAGGGGAAGAAAATAGAGAATTCGGCAGACATGGTATATTATCTGCTAACAGTAGGTCATGTGGCGACAGTAGCAAGTTCGGCATTTGGCATCGAAGGCCACATCCGTCTGTCATACGCGGCGAGCGAAGAGAAGTTACGCAAGGCAGCGGAACGCATAAAGAAAGCACTTGCGGACCTCAAGTAGACCACGAAAAGAGAATGAGATTCATCCCCAACAACAATCAAGAGAAAAGATGATGCATAGCAATTCGATATTTAGCAATAGCACGATCAGAGTATCTGAGACGATAAAACAGAGACCTATAGAGACCTTTCTCATAGTGGTTCTGACTATAGTCAATGCGTTCATGCAGCATGCATTTGACGGATTGCTGACGAGGTCGGTATGGATTGTTGTGCCGCTGGCAGTTCAGGCAGCATTTATTGCCAACGTGATGTTGCCCCATGAATCGTACTGGCGCAAGGCGTATGACCTTTTGCTACCTATATCAATAATAGCAATCATTGGTTGTATTGACGAAAAATTTGCAGACCTCAACAATACTGTACCATATATTACATTATTGGGAATATTGTTTGTCATAGCAATAACAGCAAAGAATCTGAAAAACGACTCAATGTTTATAACCAACACAGTATCAATAGGCTGGGCGGCATTGAGGGCATTTCTTGTCTCGCTGGCATTCTGGATTGCAATAGGAGTGATAGTGTTCTCGATAGAGACAGTCTTCAAAACGACATTGTCGGTCAGTCTGATGAGCATACCATGGACTCTTGTCTTCCCGATGATGACATTGACATTCTATGACCACACTCCGAAAGTGGAGTCAATAGATAGTGAACTTGGCAATGGACTCTTGAACTTTGTCGTCACAATAGCATTAATATTTTTCACAATAGTAATGTATGTAGACATTATAAAGATAATAGTCACACAGACATTGCCGTCTGGAGGTTTGGCCTTCACATGCTACGCATACTTCATTGTGGCAATAAGCTGCAGTTCACTCTATAGAATAGCGATGGTAAACATCTTCAACAGATTCTACCATTGGCTGCCGACCTTATCGATACCTATTATTATATTGTTCTGGGTAGCGGTCATAAGAAGAATATATGACTATGGATTCACAGAGAACCGCATATATATGGTCGCGGCAGGATACCTGAACCTTGTATTTATGTTCATGATATGCTTTGACAGACAGAAAGCATACAAGGCAACAATAATACACGCCATGGCATTGTTCTTTGTACTGGGCTTCATACCTCCACTTTCGGCCAAGAACATAGCGGAACATTTCCAGTGGACAAACGCTGTAGCTTCGACAGACAAGCAAGATGCCGAAGAAGAGAAGCACATCTCAAGTTACCACATATTCGAAAACGAGAGTGAAGACATAGACATCACGAACTACAGGAAGATAATGTTTGTGGCTACAGACTGCCACGGTGACACACTTGACATATACAACAAAAAAGGAGAACTAGTAATGTCACTAAGTGCAGAGAACACGATAAGAAGCATAGCACACAAGAACGGGATGACATACGACGACATGATTGGCATGGCATACAGAGGAATGGCAAAGACATCGCTCAACTATGAAAACGACACAGCAATGATAGTGTTCAGACGAATATTGTTCAACGAATATGCATACGAAGCATCAGTAGACGCCATATTCATAAAATAACGGAAGGCAGCAGACAGGACGAGGGCATAAGAATGGAAACAACATCGGTAATATTGCTCATAGTCTTCTGCATGGGTGCGAGTTTCGTGCAACGTGTCAGTGGATTTGGATTTGGGATATTCATAATGACAATACTACCTCACTTGATGCCATCATACGGCGAAGCGACTGCATTGTCTGGACTATTGGCTACGATACAATCATTGATAATAACGATAAGAATGCGAAAGCATGTCGTGTGGTCGAGACTCATTCCGATACTGCTTACATTTATAATAGTATCAAGTTTCGCTGTCATGGCAGTATCGGCAACAGACGACAGGATGCTGAAGAAAGTGCTTGGTGCAATTTTGATAGTGACGAGCATATACTTCTTCTTCATTTCAGAAAAGATAAAGATAAAACCCTCGCTGCCAATGCAATTATCGATGGGTACAGTAAGTGGACTTATGGGTGGATTCTTTGCGATGCAAGGACCTCCTGCAGTACTATACTTCGTAGCATCGGAGCCGACCAAAGAGAGTTATCTAGCCATGACCCAGATGTATTTCATGATAGGCAACATAGCCATGACAGCATACAGGGCATACTGCGGATTTGTCACAGAGGCAGTTGGAGTGGCTTGGTTATATGCGGTAGCGGCGATATTCGTCGGATCGTACATGGGCAAAATGGTATTCGACAGAATATCAGCAAAAGTGATGAAAAAAGTGATATACGCCTACATCGGCATAAGTGGAATCATGGCATTGATTGCATAAAGGAAGTCAAAACAAAAGAACGAAACAAGGGAAATGACGGACAGGACGAAAGGATATTTGTTTGGTGCAGCATCAGCAGCCGCATACGGCATCAATCCGATTGCAAAGATAATGTATGACGACGGGATGAATGTAGACTCAGTATTATGCTACCGATATATTTTGGCTACATTTTTCCTTGCGGCACTCATGGTCGTACGTCATGAATCATTCCGCATCACATTAAAAGAGACAATGCTATTGTTTTCGATGGGCTTGATGTTCTCAGTATCGTCAATCACACTATTCATAAGCTATCAATACATAGACGTTTCGATAGCTTCTACATTGCTGTTCTGCTACCCAGCATTTGTCGCAATAATAATGATGACAATGTTTAAAGAAAAGCCTGACATGACATCGATATGTTCGATAGTGCTGGTTGGCATCGGAATCGTTGTACTTAACGCCGATAGTTATGGGACAGTAGAAAACATGGTTGGAGTAGCAATAGTAATATTATCATCGCTAGTATATGCAGTATATATGGTATTTGTACAGAAGACATGCATAAGCAAATTGTCATCGCTAAAAGTCGCATTCTACTCGATATTATTTGGAAGCACCATATACATAGTACGCTTAAAGGGAATGACAGAGCTGCAAACACCGCCGACATATCAATCGGGAATATGTGCGTTGGCACTTGCAATATTCCCTACCCTAGTATCAATAACTACACTAGCATTAGCAATAAGATATATTGGTTCGACAGCAACTGCAATATTAGGCTCACTAGAACCAGTAACTGCAGTACTAATCGGGATTATAATATTTGGAGAACGCCCATCAATATTGGCATATCTAGGAATGATTATAATATTGGCAGCAGTGACAGTACTTGTTGCCGCGCCAAAACTAAAGACATTAACGAAAAACAAAACGATAATCAACATAGGCAAAGACATTCTTGTTCGCGGAATGGGAAACAACAACAACAAATAAAATGCTGCTACTAAAAGAAATAACAACGCACTCGCCATTCTACAAGGAAGCCGAAGAATTATTAATCAAATCGTTTCCAGAGGAAGAGAGAAGACCTATAGAACAGCAGAGATTATACACCGACACACATAGACAATTTCAAGCACAAGCAATTTTAAGCGACTTCGCATTTGCCGGAATAATGAATATCTGGCACCTCACAGGAGCGACGTACATTGAGCACTTGGCGATAGTACCAGAACTAAGACGAAACGGAATAGCCTCAGAAGCGCTTAAGACATTACAACGTCGCTCAAACAAACCAATAATACTGGAAGTCGAGCCTGCTATAGACGAAACGACAATAAGCAGGATAAACTTTTATGAAAGAAACGGCTTCAAGCTACAACCTATTAGTTATACACAACCGCCGTACAGCCAAGAACTGCCACCAGTCTCACTTAACATCATGACATACGGAGACACGCCGAACATAGGAGATATAATAGAAGAGATAAAATCGACAGTGTACGGAACAATGCTAAATTAGCACGAATAAAAAAAAGCAAAAAAAAGCAAACAACAACGAAAAATTATTAAGCATAAGATCGTAAGAAAAAAAAGAATAAAACTAAGAAAAAAACAATAAGAAGGTGAATAGCCCGAACATATATATTTCATGCAGATAGAAATTAAAGAAATAGACGGAGATGTACAGATAAGCGGAAACGTCATTACATTAAACAATGGCAAAATAACGCTGACTGACGGAACAATCATTTGTTCTGGGCATCACTATATTGAAAATCAACCAACGACAGAAAACAATGGTCAGCCATTCATACACGAAGAATATCAGCTTGATACATTCAACAGCATTACAAGCAACTCATATTTCAACGTTGAAGTTGCCATTGGCGACAAACAACAAGTAATTGTCGATGCGCCACAAGATGTAATAGAAAGTATCAATGTAGAATGCAAAGGTCTGACACTTGAGCTTGACATAAAGCCAACATTTGACATAGAAGTAAGCGAAATAAAAGCAAGAGTCGTTGTACAAAGACTCAACCAGCTCATATCGATGGGCGGTTCGAAAATAAAAGTATTGACACCAATAAAGAGTGACGGCACGTTAATGATAGCGGCTCATCAGGGAAGCAAAATAACAACAAAAAAGATATATTGCCCCAACGTATACTTGACTTCATCAGAAGCATCAAGTATCAATGTCGAAGAACTGGAGGCGCCAACAGCAATCATCACAAAATCGATACAAGCCAGCCATGTAACTATCGGCGCAGGAGCAAAGACACCGAATCTTTATATCACATCAACAGATTCAACATCTACAACATTCAACAACATAAACGTACAACACATAGTTGTAAAGTCAAACGGCAGTTCTAACAACATATTCTCCGGCACAGCTGAGACAATTGAATTCACTGCATCCCAGCGCAGTTCGATAGACGCAAAGCTCTTGTCAGCAGAAACAGGAATTGCCACATCAAAGGATATAGCAAACATCCAAACAAACGTAAGTGGCAAACTAGAGAAACACTCGTCACTACTGGCGAAACTCAAAAACATTTAGTTTCTCATCAATCAAACGAGAATCACATATCGAGTTCGACGATAGAAATTCCAGCTCCGCCAAACTGGACATGTTCGTCATGTACATCTTTCACGAATGGCTGAGCATTAAGCCACTGCCTTATCATCTGGCGAAGAATACCATTACCCTTGCCATGAAGAATGCTTAGTCGAGACTGTTCACAAAGAATAGCTTCATCGACAAATGCAGACACCTTTTCAATTGCCTCGTCTGCACGAAGTCCTCTCACATCAAGTTCTGGCTTAAAGTTCAGTTTCTTCTCACGGACGGTATCACCAACATTACTATAAGATATAACAACCTTTCTTTCGGCCTTGCGGCTTTGATTGTTGGAGATACGAGAGAGGCGACTGAGTTTCACATTGGTTTTAAGATTACCGATAGCTACCTGAGCATCTTTGCCATTAATAGCCAAAACCTCACCTCGACGCGAAGAATCACCATCTATAATAACACTATCACCGACACCAACAACAAGAGACTCAGCAGAAGGAGAAGATGCAGTAACATCAGTTGAAGCAGAGATGGAAGACGAATCATGGCGACGCTGTTCCTTACGCTGTTGGCGTTCCTTAATACGTTGCATCTTACGTTCGATATGATCGTCATCGGAAACGACATCGACATCGGCAACCTTTTGGCGGAAAGCGTTGACCTCTTCGCGGAGAGCCTTCGTACGTTCTTTTTCTGCTTGGGCTTCCTTTATACCGCGGATGGTATTTTCGATTTTGCTATTGGCCTCTGACATGATCTCTTCGGCTTTTTGCTTGGCTTTGGAGAGGATGTCTTTACGTTCTTGCTTGATGCGTTCGAGTTCCTTATTATATCGTTCGAGCACTTCGGAGAGGCGTTTTTCCTGATCCTTGATGCTTTGGCGTTTGTTTTCCCAATAGTGTTTATCTCGTACTATTTCGCGGAGATGCTTATCGAAGTCGAGGTGTTCCTGTCCCATCTTCTCCTTGGCTTCGGCGAGGATAGATTCGGGGAGACCAATTTTGCGGGCAATTTCGAAAGCGAACGAACCGCCTGGTTGTCCCATTTGCAGACGGAACAGCGGTTGTATTGCATGAGTATCGAAAAGCATCGCACCATTATGCAGTCCTTCGGTTTGTGCAGCGAAGTGTTTGAGATTAGTATAATGAGTTGTTATTACGCCATAGGCACCCTTGCGGTTGAGCTCGGCGAGGACACTTTCGGCGATAGCACCTCCGAGCATTGGTTCGGTACCTGTACCAAATTCGTCGATGAGGACCAACGTTGACGGGTTGGAATATCTGACGAAATGCTTCATATTGGTAAGGTGAGACGAATAAGTGGAGAGGTCGTTCTCCATGCTCTGTTCGTCGCCCATATCAATAAATATATCGTTGAAGATTCCCATCTTGGAACTTTCGGCCATAGGAACAAGCATACCGCATTGCATCATATACTGAACGAGTCCGACCGTCTGAAGACAGACAGACTTACCACCAGCATTCGGTCCGGAGATGATAAGAATACGCTGCGAAGGCGGTTCGAGTTCGATATCGAGTGGCACGATAGGACGAGACTGCTCCTTGAGCTGCAAGTAGAGAAGCGGATGGCGAGCAGAAGCCCAATACATACCTTGACGTGGTTCGACAACAGGCTTAACAGATTCAGTTTCGTAGGCATAAATTGCCTTGGCACGAACGAAATCGATATAACCGAGATATTCGAATGAGAAAATAATTTCAGCAATATAAGGACGGATCGTCGACGACATATCAGTAAGGATACGGATAACCTCACGACGTTCGGCATAATGGAGTTCGCGGAGATCGTTGTTCATAGCGACGATTTCGGCAGGCTCGATATAGCTTGTTCGGCCAGTTGAAGACTCGTCGAGAACTATGCCACTAATACGACGTTTGTTGCCAGATGGCACAGGAATCACAGCACGTCCGTCACGTATAGAAACAGAAGCATCAGCCTCGACAATACCATCGGACTGAGCCTGCTTCATAATAGCGAGGAGACGCTTAGAAACGGCGCTCTGCTTGGAAGCGATATCGCGACGAATCTGTGCGAGTTCGGACGAGGCATTATCCTTGACGTGTCCGAACTTATCAAGAATAGAATCGATGCGATCGATGAGGACGGGATAGACAGGAACATCGGCAGTTCGAGCCTTGAGGAGAGGATAAGCATTCTCCTCGGAAGTCTCAAAGAAACGCACCATAGACTTGACCTGCTTGAGAGCCTTGCAGAGTTCGGCAAGATCTGGTTCTTCGAGATAAAGACCTTCGACACGCAAACGCTTTACACCCTCACGAAGATCGGGGAACTCGGCAGCAGGAAACTCTGCATCACCTTGACGTATGTCGAGCATTTCGCGTACCTCACCAAGCAGACTAACGATAGAATCGTAATCGGTTTGGAAAGACATAGCGTCGACATTCTCGCATCCGACAGGACTAAGGCATCTGTTCCTCAGCGACTGACGAATCTTAGTGAACTTGAGTTTATCTTCTATGTTGGATGGATAGAGCATTTAGTCTAAAATTTCGAGGTGCAAAGATAGTAAAAAATCACGAGAAAAGCAAATGGGTACAAGACCGATATCACATTGGAACAGCATAGAGGAGATAGTCTTCAAGCTGAAGACTGAGGATTCGAGAATAATTTGGACACCAACAGAACATCGCAGGAAAACTTTTTATATATTTAAGGTCGTAAACCAAAAACTTATTATCATGTTATTATCAACTACTCCTTCAATCGAAGGACACACTATACGCGAGTACAAAGGCGTAGTGGCAGGTGAAACAATCATCGGAGCTAACTTTGTAAAAGACATTTTTGCTTCAATCAGAGACGTGGTTGGTGGCCGAAGCAACAGCTACGAACAAGTGCTGAAGGAAGGCAGAGAAACATCCATAAAAGAGATGGAGGACAGAGCCAGACAGCTTGGTGCTAACGCCATTGTTGGCATCGACGTTGACTATGAGACAATTGGTGCAAAAGGCTCGATGATAATGGTAGCGGTCAGCGGAACTGCTGTTGTCATAGATTAACAACAAGCCACAAGACAGGACTTGTTTTCTATACGGAACAAAACATACCACCCATAAACACAACTAAGAGCCATATACTGAATATGGCTCTTAGTATATATATTTAGACAATTTATTGTCTTACACCATTGAGATCGTAGAGGATACCGTTCTTCTCGATGAGAAGCTGACCGTCCTTCACTACCTTACGAGCCTTGTTCTGATATGGTACAAGAGTTTCGGCATCGACAGCAGTTGAAAGTTCGTCAATTGACTTAATCTGTTCTGCATAGCTAGCCCACGTTGAGCTTGCCTTATACGATTCAACAAGGTCGGCCGGGACATAGATGGTAAGAGACGCGTGGCTATCGTAATAGCCAAAGCCAGTTTCGGCAGAAACGGATTCAGAACGGATGACAAGCGACTTCAAGTTGCGAAGGCCACTGAGACTTCCTGACTCAATGCCACCGAAAGAACTAGGGAAGTCGATTATCTCGAGAGCCCTATCGTAAGAAAGAGACTCGAGAGACTCAAGCCCTACCTCACCGATGAAATACTTCAAAGAGCTACACCCATAAAATGCATCATTAGAGACAGACTTTGCTGCGCAATAAACAGAAACCAAACCTGTACATTCCTTAAATGCATTAGAGTAGACATTTTGTACATTAGCAGGAATATGGATCTCCTTCAACGCCGTACAACCTTGAAAAGTTCCCATATCGACATAGCGAAGAGTGGATGGAAAATTAACGATGGTGAGCGATGTACAACCTTGGAAAGTACAACTACCAAGAGTCAAAATGCCTTCAGGAAGAACAACCTCCTTAAGGTTAGCGGCATCCTGGAAAACACCATCATAGATGGTCTTAACATCAAAAGTTCTTCCCTCATACTTGACCGTAGCAGGAATAATCAACTTCTCTGGAATTACAGCACACTCCTTAACCTTAACCTGATAAGGCTCAAAGTAAGTATAAGACACCTCGTACGTAATGCCATCGATGGTGAACTTATCACCCTGAGAGATGGCAAAAGAATTGCAGACTGCGAGAGCCACAATACTAAAAATAGCTAAAATTTTTTTCATAAATTATTGAGTTTATAGAAATATATGCAAATATATAAAACACGGATGCAAAATACAAAAAAATCCATTATTGAATCATTGCCTGAAGGACGAGTTTACCTTCGGGTCCCATATTAAATAGGAGGTCGAGGATAGACAATCCGTTGACGAAGCCGTACTTTTCTTGGAAGACCTGATAGTAGTTGACATCGCTGAGACCTTGAGCAAGCAAGACTCCGTTCTTGTGTTCGATGCCTCGGCGGAAGTCGGTCATGCCTTCGGGAACCTTGACATATTCATCTGTAAACAAAGGATCAACGTTGACCGAAAGCAGTTGAGAGACGAGATTCATGAGGTCGAGATTGAGTTGCCAGAGGGACTGATGGTTCTTGGCATAGACTGCCTTGAAATCGTCTTCATAGAATTCGTAGAACGGTGAAGCGTTGTAGGCGGAGCGGAATGCATTGAGGTGTTCGGAAGCCCAGTCGGTGCTATAGTTGACACGAGTATTGAGATAAGGTTCATCGTTGCCACTATAGACAGGGACAGTAAGGTCGATTGGTCCGTTGGCCGACATTATAGTAGTGCGGCTACGGAACGTGCGACGGAGGTAATTACCCTGTGC
Organism: Bacteroidales bacterium; assembly: GCA_024401355.1. Lineage (GTDB taxonomy): Bacteria > Bacteroidota > Bacteroidia > Bacteroidales > Marinilabiliaceae > W3P20-009. The sequence goes on from JAKSLF010000020.1 coordinate 34,525, forward strand.
CTCAAAGACGTTTCGGCCCGGTGTGAGGAACTGAGCCCAATGCCACACCGAACCGAAATATGGAAGATTAAATAACTTATCCATTACTTTGTATAACGCTCTTCGCGGAGAGCCTTGATCTTCTCGTCCTCCATGTACTCCTCGAAGTCCATGTACTTATCGATAGTACCCTTAGGAGTAATTTCGATAACACGGTTACAAACAGTATGAATGAACTCGTGGTCGTGTGAAGTCATGATGATATTGCCAGGGTAAGTCTTCATGTTGTTGTTGAAAGCCTGGATAGACTCCATGTCGAGGTGGTTAGTTGGGTGGTCGAGCATGATAAGGTTAGGATTAGCGAGCATCATCTTAGCGATCATGCAACGCATCTTCTCACCACCGGAGAGGACAGTACACTTCTTCTGGATATCGTCGCCAGAGAAGAGCATCTTGCCGAGGTAGGTGCGAAGGAAGTAATCCTCAGTATTAGTAGAGAACTGAGCGAGCCAGTTAGTAAGGTCGAGCTCCTTCTTGAAGAACTCAGTATTATCAACAGGGAGATAAGACGTTGTGATAGTCTGTCCCCATGAATAAGTACCAGTCTTAGGCTGGAGTTCACCATTAATAATCTTGAAGAAAGCAGTAGTGGCGCGAGGGTCGTGAGAGAGGAGAGCGATCTTATCGTTCTTCTCAATATTGAAAGAGACATCGGAGAAGAGGAGCTCGCCGTCCTGCTCATAAGATAGGTCGCGGACCTCGAGGACCTTATCGCCAGCCTGACGTTCAGGAGTGAAGATGATGCCTGGGTAGCGGCGAGTAGAAGGCTGGATCTCTTCGATATTGAGCTTCTCGAGCATCTTCTTGCGTGAAGTAGTCTGCTTAGACTTAGCGACATTGGCAGCAAAACGAGAGATGAACTCCATGAGTTCCTTCTTCTTTTCCTCGGCCTTCTTGTTCTGTGCGGCCTGCTGGCGGAGAGCGAGCTGTGAGGACTCGTACCAGAACGAGTAGTTACCAGAGAAGAGCTTAACCTTACCGTAGTCGATATCGACGATATCGGTGCAGACATTATCGAGGAAGTGACGGTCGTGAGAAACGACGATCACAGTATTTTCGAAATTAGCGAGATAGTTTTCGAGCCAGAGGACAGTATCGAGGTCGAGGTCGTTGGTAGGCTCGTCGAGGAGAAGGTTGTCAGGATTGCCGAAAAGAGCCTGAGCGAGGAGGACCTTAACCTTTTCCTTACCTGTAAGGTTCTTCATGAGCTGGTTGTGCAGCTTCTCCTTGATGCCAAGTCCTGAGAGGAGGTTAGCAGCATCGGACTCGGCGTTCCATCCGTCCATTTCGGCGAACTCTTCTTCGAGCTTGCCGAGGACGATACCGTCTTCGTCGTTGAAATCAGGCTTAGCGTAGAGTTCGTTTTTCTTCTGCATGTTATCCCAGAGCTTAGTGTGGCCCATGAGAACTGTGTCGAGAACGGTGAACTCTTCAAAAGCAAAGTGGTTCTGCTTGAGGACAGAAAGACGTTCGCCAGGAGCCATTTCTACTCGTCCCTTAGTAGAGTCGAGATCGCCAGAGAGGATGCGGAGGAAAGTAGACTTTCCGGCACCGTTGGCACCAATTACGCCATAGCAGTTGCCTGGAGCGAACTTAATGTTTACGTCCTCAAAAAGAGGTTTCTTGTCAAATTGAATAGCTAAGTCTGTTACTGTAATCATAATAGGATATAATATTTCAATCGACAAAGATACGAAAGAAGTGTGGGGAAAACAACCAAGTGTTAATGATTTATCGTAAATTAACACACAACGGACAAATGGAGAGAGAAGGAGATGGACGAGAAAAAAGATAAAAAAACTAGGAAAGAGGAGGAGAAGCAGAGAAAATCACTTGTTAAATAATGTTGTATCCCTACGGTAAGGTTATCTTATCCCTCCGTTATCCCTAGGTAAACGTTAAGGAGACAAAAAGCGAAGTTAAAATGGGAGGAAGCAGAAAATATGCGAAAAGAATGAAAAGAGATTTGGAGATGTGGGGTTTAATCATTATATTTGTAGCACTAACAACAAAAACCATACGATTATGAAAAAGGTAAGCAACAAGAGACTTTACGTCAACCCAAACTCAATGGAGCCAATAATGCTGGAGCAGAGACTGGCTGAGGCTGGAATAGAATTCATGAGCCACGAGACTGGTCCGACCTTGGGAAATGCATGGGAGACAGCGCTGCCATACGCTCCGCAGGTGGTATACACAGTATTTGAAGAGGACTTTGAAGCTGCAGAGAAGATACTTGATGACATCAGAGCGAATGCTTCGAAAGCGGACGCCGATAGTGAATATAGAAGCGACTGGGCAGTTGACGACTAGGCAACTAACTGGAGGAAAAAAGAAAGAAAAATATTCATTTTGCGATTGAGGTATATAATTTTTTCAATACATCTCGACACAATATGAATATTTTTTTTGTAATTTTGCACGTTGTTATGTGCGCCAAAGACCATGTACTCACGAAGTGGACGGTTGGAGGTGACGCATGCAACAGAACAGCAAGACAATAGAAATGACAGAATATAAGGCAATTAACAATAATAACCATAGCGGCAGAATGACTAAGAAGGACATAAGAAGAGCATGTGCCAAGGCGATGGCCTTTGTGGCATTTGCTGTTATTTTGCTGACTGGGACAGGATGTTCTGAGTACCAGATGCTGATGAAGACTCGAGATTCGGCATTGTGGTATGCGAAGGGCATTGAATATTACAATCGTGGAGAATATTTGAAGGCGGCGAATCTGCTTGGTGGAGTGATAACAGCTTACACAGGAACATCGAGAGCGGACACCGTTACCTTATATTATGCGAACAGTCTTGTCAAGATAGAGGACTATGTGACTGCGGGTCATTATTACCAGAGCTTTGTCAAGATGTTCCCTTCGAGCGACGAATGTGAGAGATGCCAGTTCATGAGTGGTTTCTGCCACTACAAGATGTCGCCGCAGGTTGAGCTTGACCAGACAGACACGGAGACGAGCATAGAGGAATTCCAGACATACATGGACCTCTACCCTAACGGAGACCGAGTAGAGGAAGCTGCGAGGATGATGAAGGAGATGCAGGACAAGATGGCCTATAAGGCATACTTGAGTGCGAAACTTTACTTTGACCTTGGCAACTACATGGGCAACAACTATAATAGTGCAGTCATCACGGCAGAGAACTGCCTGAAGAAATATCCGGACACGAAGCATCGCGAGGAATTGGCATTCTTGATATTGGAAGCGAAATTCATCCAGGCGGAGCAGAGTGTGTTGGAGAAGCAGAGTGAACGTTATAGAGAAACGATAGACGAATATTACGCATTTGCCAACGAGTATCCGCAGAGCAGATACACGAAAAAGGCAAAGAACATACTGGAAGACTCGGAGAAGGGACTGAAGAAGGCAGAGAAACTTGCGCCTCCAAGCGAAGACGATCTCAACTACTACAAGAACTACGGAAACGAGACCGAAAGAAGAATGTATGAAGAATAAGAGATTGTGGACCGATGGTTCATTATCTATATAAATAAGGAAAACAAAAATTTGAAATATAAAATAATATGCCAGTAGATTTCAAAAAGAGCAATGCACCTCAGAACACATTGACCAACAATGTAGTAGAGATGTCAAAGAAGACAGGTAACGTTTATGAGATGATAAACATCATTGCAAAGCGTTCGAACCAGATCAGTGTAGAGATGAAGGACGAGCTTACAAAGAAGCTGCAGGAATTTGCCACATACACAGACAACCTTGAGGAGGTATTCGAGAACCGTGAGCAGATCGAGATTTCGAGATTCTACGAGCGTCTTCCAAAACCTGTAAGCATTGCTACCCAGGAGTTCAACCAGGACAAGATTTATTTCCGTCGTCCACAGTCACAGCCTCAGTCGAAGTTCAACGAGGAGAAGAAGGACAAGGAGAACGAATATTAATCGGAATCCGGCAAAAAGAATTGAGGGGTCCGCACGGTGGTGCTGTGGCCTCTTTTTTCGTTATTTGCAAGAGCCAAGAAAAGAGGAAAATCACTATCTTTGTAACAAAAGAAAAAGGAGAAAAGCAATGAGAAGAATCGCCAGAACAATAGTGCTAGCAATGGCAGTCGCGATGAGCGTGCTGGTCAGCGGACAGAAGAAAGTGCTGACATACGACATCATGGACGAGATAAACAGCACGACGTGGGTGCACACGCAGGAAGCATTTGAGAAAGCAGAAAAAGAGGGTGCGGACTGCGTAGTACTGCACATGAACACGTATGGAGGCGAAGTGGTATATGCAGACTCGATAAGGACAAAGATACTGAACTCGAAGAAGCCGGTGTATGTATTCATAGACAACAATGCGGCATCGGCGGGGTCGCTGATCTCGATAGCTTGTGACTCGATATACATGAGGAAGGGAGCAAACATTGGTGCGGCGAGTGTAGTGAATCAAACAGGCGAGAAGATGCCGGACAAATATCAGTCGTACATGCGATCGACGATGCGTTCGACAGCAGAGAGCCACGGGAAGAGACTGGATGACAGCACAAGGTGGCACAGAGACCCGAGAATGGCAGAAGCGATGGTTGATGAATTCATAGCGATAGCTGGAATAGTGGACTCGGGCAAGATACTGACCATGACGACAGAAGAGGCGATAAAGAACGGATATTGCGAGGGGAAGATGAACACGGTAGAGGAAGTGGCACACCACGTTGCAGGAAGTGACTGCATAATAACAAAATATGAGCCAACGATGGCAGACGACCTGAAAGGATGGCTAGGTGGCACAGCATTGCGAGGGATACTGGTATTGATAATAATAGGTGGAATATACTTTGAACTGCAGAGTCCGGGCATAGGATTTCCGTCGGTGGCAGCGATAATAGCAGCTGTATTGTATTTTGCTCCATTGTGGTTTGACGGACTTGCTGCGTCGTGGGAGATATGGATATTTGTTGCAGGAATAGTGCTAATGGCGATAGAGCTATTTGTCGTGCCAGGCTTTGGCATCACGGGAGTGGCTGGAATAATCTGCATGATATTGGGATTGTCGCTTGGACTAGTGAACAACGACGGATTGGACTTTAGCAACGTAAAATCGGGAGAGATGACATACGCAATAACCTTGACAACAGTATCGCTCATATTGGGATTGATAGGAGTATTGGTGGCGAGCAGCTACTACTTCAAAGGTGAGAAAGGCAAGAAATCGATAGTAGTGCTGAGTACAGACCAGCAAGGATATGTAGGCACAGACATGACAGCGACAGAGATGGTAGGCAAAGAAGGCATAGCATTGACAGACTTGAGACCAAGTGGCAAAGTGGAAGTAGAGTCGAAAACGCTAGATGCGATATCGGAGAGAGGATTTATTGAAAAAGGGAGTGTAATAATAGTAAAAGAGACGTCGGAAGGCCAAGCAGTAGTAGGTCTGAAAGCATAATCAAAAAAGTGCAGTCGCAAACTGTGAAATTTGCATTTTTTTTGTTATTATTGCACTCTGAAACCATGAAGTCGAATAAAGATGACAGATGACATATTCACAATAGACATCGAGAAAGTCATAGAGGGAAAGAGTCCGAAGTTGAAGAGACTGCTTCCGAGCTTTATGGTAAAATATCTGAAGAAGATAATACATCAGGATGACATCAATGAATTCATTCTGAAGACAAAAGAGATAAAGGGTCTGGAATATGCCGATGCGATAATCGAGAAATTCGGTGCGACGGTAGACGTCTACGGCCTGGAGAATGTGCCTGAAAGCGGGAGACTGATATTTGCGTCGAACCATCCGCTGGGTGGACTTGACGGGATGGCGTTTCTACATGCGGTAGGGCAAAAGCACAGGGACGTAAAAATACCTGTAAACGACATATTGCTATACATCAAGAACTTCGAGGGGATATTTCTTCCGGTGAACAAGACAGGGAAGACGAACCGAGAGGCAGCGCGACAGATAGACGAAGCATTTGAGAGTGAAAGCCAGATGCTGATGTTTCCGGCCGGTCTATGCTCGAGGAAGCAGAAGGGAGAGATAAAAGACCTTGAATGGAAGAAATCGTTTGTTAGTCAAGCGATAAAGACGAAGCGAGACATTGTGCCAGTGCACATAACAGGCAGGAACAGTGACTTCTTCTACAACCTGAGCAACATCAGGACCAGACTAGGCATCAAAGTGAACATAGAGATGGCGTATCTGGTGGACGAGATGTATAAGCAGCAAGGTCAACATATAGACGTATACTTTGGCAAACCGATAAGCTGGGAAAGTTTAACCGGCAGGGATGCGAAGAAAGTAGCGCAAGAGATAAAGGAAGAATCATATAAGTTGGCTCCAGTGCCACATAACATATAAAGAGAAGATGTCAGTAGAATCCATCATATCACCAGTATCGCGCGAAGCTCTTGAGAGAGAGCTGACGGAAGAGCGTTTTGTGCGTACGACAAACAAGGGGAACAACAGGATATATGACTTCAAGGCGAGCGAGGCACCGGCGCTGATGGAGGAAGTAGGACGACTGAGAGAGATGGCCTTCAGAATGGCGGGAGGCGGTACAGGCAAGAGCATCGACATAGACCAGTATGACACAGGCGAGATACCATTCAGACAGTTGATAGTATGGGATCCGGAAGCCAGAGAGATATTGGGAGGATACAGATATCTGCATTGCAAGAACTTGCCACAGAATCAGGAAGGGACGAAACATCTGGCGACATCGCACATGTTTCACTTCAGCGACAAATTTATAGAAGAGTATTTTCCGAACACCATAGAGTTAGGACGATCGTTTGTGCATCCAGCATACCAGAGCAGCAAAGCTGGTGCGAAAAGCATATATGCACTTGACAACTTGTGGGACGGACTGGGTTCGCTAGTAGTGGACCATGAGGACTTGCGCTACTTCTTTGGGAAAGTAACAATGTACACGACATTTAACCAGACAGCGAGGGACTACATACTAGGATTCTGGCGTAAGCACTTCAAGGGGGACAACAGCCTGATATATGCGTACGAACCGATAGAGATAGGCTTGTCGCCAGAAGAGTGTGACCAGACATTCAACACAGGAGACTTGCAGGAAGACTACAAAATACTGGTAAAGAAAGTGAGGGAACTGGGAGAGAACATACCTCCGCTAGTAAATGCCTACATGACATTATCGCCGTCGATGAAAGTGTATGGCACAGCCATAAACGATGAATTTGGCGACGTGGAAGAGACAGCGATATTGATAGACCTTCACGACCTGTATGCACACAAATCGAAGCGCCATGTAGAGACATACAAGAAAAAAGAATAGGAGAAAGAGATGAGAAAAGAGATGGGGAACATATTGTATGAGGTAGTGCTGACAATAGCGGCGCTATTGACATTCATGCCATTGGCCCAAGCTGAGGAGGAGAACGAGCTTGGAACATCGGCGATGAAAATGATAAACGTAGGCGATGCATTCGTACAGGCGAACAATATGAAAAAAGCCCTTGACCTATATAATGACGCACTAGCGAACTCGGAAACGCCCAACGAGAAGTGGGTGGCGACAGAGCGACTAGCGACAACATATATAATAATAGGCAAAGGAAGTGAAGCGTTAAGGAAATTAGACGAATTGATGCTGGACCCGAACATTGTGACAGACAGCACAATAATGATGAACGCATACGCGAAGATAGGTCAGTTGTACTATAACACGAACGACTATGTCAGATCGATAAAGAGCTTTGAGAAATCGCAGGAATACAGCAAGGGAAGTTGGGACAGGAAAGGCAAAGCCATACAGATGGCGAACATGGCGAAGACACTTATAGTGGCAGGCGACATACACGAAGCCGAGAAATTGCTCAACAAGAGTGAAGAGACATGCAAGACATACATGATGGAATCTCAGCTTGCAGAGATATATGAATCGAAAGCGGCATTATATGAACAGACTGGAGACTACAAGAAAGCATACGAGAACAAGAAAAAGCAGAGAGACGCTGAGAACATCATGGCCCAGAACTACAAATCGGACCTGCTGAACGAGAAGAGTCCGTGGGCATTCTACCAGAAGACAGAGATTGACGCGAACAACGAGAAAAGACTAAAAGAAGCAGAAGACAGAGCGGAACAGAGTGAAGATGACTTGACTAGAATGAGGGAATATCTGTTGGTGGCATTGATTGTCATTGCAATACTGGCAGCTATAAGTCTCTTTGTCTGGATAAAATACAGAAAAAGGAGTTCGGAAATCAAATATCTGGCATCGAGCAACAACGAGAAAAAGCACATAATGTCGATTATAGCCCACGACTTCATCAATCCGTTCAACGCCATGATAGGCTTTGCCGAGTTGCAGATGCAATATGCAGAAGCGCAGGATGACACGGAGATGAAAGACTATAGCAGAACGATATATAACTCGGGTCAGACGCTATTCCAGATGGTAGGTAACATATTGGCATGGAGCCAGATCGACGGACAGATGAAGCCAAAATTCAAGAACTTGAATGTAGGTGGCGAAGTGGAGCATGTCGTTGCAGTATACAGACTCATGGCAGAAGAGAAAGGCGTAAAAATAAACGTATCGATAGATGATGACATAGAAGTATACGCAGATGAAAACCACTTCAACATCATCATGCGAAACCTGATGTCGAACGCATTGAAATATACGCCTAAAGGTGGAAGAATAAACATATCGTCGCTAATACATCAAGGGAAGACATCAATCATCGTGGATGACACGGGAGTGGGCATGTCGAAATCGAATGTAGAAAAGATCAACAAGAACATGTCGGTAGAAAGCACCCTGGGAACCCAGGATGAAAAAGGAATCGGCATAGGTCTGGCGATATGCAGTGACCTTGTAAAACTGAACAAGGGCACATTTGAGTTGAGAAGCATAGAGGGCACAGGGACATCAGTGGCTCTAGTATTTACAAACAGGACATAAAGGAGGGGAAAAGATGAAGGAAAAAGAATCATTCTCGTATGACGATGCAATGAAGCAGGTTGAAGAGATAATCGCCAAACTGCAGAACAGCGATGCATCGGCCATAGACAATGAAATGTCGGACGTAGAGAAAGCGCTAGAAATACTGAGCCAGTGCAGAAAGCACCTGACAAAGACAAACGAAAAGCTCGACAAGCTATTTGAGGAGAAGGGTCAATAGCGCCCTACCCTACAGCCAAGCAGACGAGCCTACTCGAGACGGAATCGCATACGCCAGATATGGCGTTCGGAATCATAGTCGTGGCTAATAATAGCGAAGCGGCCTATTTCGGAAGTATTCTGGACATGGAGTCCGATGCAGAGACATTCGTCATAGTCGCCAACAGAGACAACTCGGACGGAATCGGAAGCACCATCGGGAAGACGCTTCAGATCGAAACGAGCCTGAGCCTCGGCCTGAGAAATAACATCGTAGGACACAGGGAGATGGCGAGCGATGACAGAATTGACCTCGTTGACAAGAGCTTGCACCTGATCATCGGTAGGAGCCTGAGGAAGCGAGTAATCGAGTTTGGACTTCTTACGTTCGATATGAGCAGAGACAGCACGTCCGCATCCGAAAAGATTAATCATCGCACGATTGACAATGTGTTCGGTAGTATGCATAGGAGGGAATTCCTCCTTGTTATGAGCATTGAATTGAACTTCCATGTGTAAAAAATTTGAACAAAATTATCAATAAAAAAGGAAACGACAAAAAAACGGGAAACACGAACAACAAAAAAGAGAGCAAAAACGTAAAAGCAAGAGAGCAAGCATGCATCAAGAAAATAACAAATAAGGAATGTTCGGATGAAAACGACAAGATATATATTCACAATACTACTCATGACACTGGTATGGTTGACACCAGTGAGAGCAGAAGAAGACTATGAAGAAGAAGACATAGACATCGAGCTCAACAACATGATAGCAGAAATGGGGAAAGAAGCAAAAGGGGAACGCAAACTGAAGCTTCTGAGAGAAATCTGTAAATTGCACTATAATGCTGACTCTACATACAAATACTCGCTACAGTTGCTTTCATTAGCCAGAGAGCTAGGCAACAAACAGATAGAATGTGACGCATACCAGTGTCTGCATTGGTCGACATTCTTCAACAATGACTTTCCTGGGACAATGAAATGGGCATACCAGCAGATAATGGTGGCAGATTCGATAGGGAGTCAGATAAACAAAGCCAAAGGCATGATGGCATTGGGCAATATATATTCAATGATGATGGATGAGATGAAGGCAGACGAATTCTACCAGAAAGCCTTGACCATATTCACAGAGCAGAAAGATACGAACTCGATGTGCCTGACATTGAGCAACATTGCGCAGAGTGACATCAACAACGACATGTTTGAAAAAGCAGAAGACTGCTACAACAAAATATTAGCATTAAGCCTAGAGAGGAACAATATAGAATATCAGACGGATGCAAGATGGGGTTTAGGATGTATAGCCTTGAACAAATACACGTCAAACAAAATAATAAAAGTGGAGCCTAAATACCTAATCCAGGCCAAGAAAGAGACAGAAGAAAGCTATAAAATGTCAGTAGACATAAACTATTCGCTAGAAAGAAGTGCCATGCAGCTGGCCGACATATACATAGAAGAAGCGATGCTGAACAGGCAAAACCGCCAGAGATGGCAAGCATTGATGGACAGCAGCAAAATGATGATAGACAAGAGTTTATCACTGAACGACAGAGCAAGCAACCTAGCAGACATGCTTGACACAGAATTCATAAGGATCAAATATCTGACAGAAGCCAACGAACTAAAAAAATCGAAAGCGCTACTGGACTCAATAGCTGAATATATAGAAAAAGACTCGACCCAGGTGGCGCGTAAGAGAGAAGTATATTCGGAGCTGAGCAAAATATATGAAAAGGAGGGAAAAACCAAAGAGATGTTGGAAGCCAAAGAGCTGTCGCACTACTGGGAACTGAAAGGAAGAAGCAGGAACTATATGGCAGCCACGCTGAACTCGATGGCTCAAACCGAGTATGAAGAAAAGATGAGAGTGCACGACAAGGAATCGGCAGAAAAAGAAGCGATGCAGAAACTCATCTCATTCATAGCAATAATAACGTTGATATTTGTAAGCATCGGAGCCTTTGTGGCAGTAATGACGAGCATCAAGCACAAGAGACTGAACACCATACTTGACGCCAAGAATTCAGAACTCGAGGAACAGCGTGAAGAGATACTATCACAGAACGAGAACCTTGAACAAAAAAACGAACAGATAGAGATACAGAAGAAAAACCTAGAATATCAGAACAAACTGATAAGCGAAAAAAACAGGCAGACAACAGAGAGCCTAAACTATGCAAGTCTGATACAAAAGGCTGCGATGCCATCGGAGTCACAACTGTCGGGAATATTCGGAGACCACCTGCTGCTGTTTAGACCTCTGAACATAGTGTCGGGAGACTATATCTGGGCGACAGAAAACAACGGAATAAAAATGCTAGCGGTAGCCGACTGTACGGGACATGGAGTTCCGGGAGCATTTCTAAGCATGCTTGGAATATCCATTCTGAACGAGATAGCCGCCAAGTCGGACCTCAAAACGATTACAGCCGGACAGATGCTAGACCAGATGCGTAGCCAGCTAGAACACTCGTTGCATCAGCGAGGAGAAAGCGAAGACGGGAACCATGACGGAATGGACATAGCGCTCATAAAAATAGACCCAAGCATAAAGAAGCTGCAATATGCCGGTGCATTCAGACCACTGATAATAATACACGACGGAGTGATGAAAAAAGTGGATGCAGACAGAATGCCAATCGGAATACATTACAAAGAAATGGAGCATTTCACGAACCACGAAATTGAACTCACGGAAGGTGATGTAATATATATGTTTACAGACGGCATGACAGACCAGTTTGGCTACGACGATGAACACAACATCCATAAATTCACATCGAAGCGCCTAAGAAATCTGTTATTAGGACTGCATAAATTGCCATTCTCGACGCAGAAAGTCAAGATAGAGATGACACTTGACCAATGGAGAGCTGAAGGACTGCACGCCATTGGTGAATTGTATGAGCAGACAGACGATGCAATACTAGTAGGAATAAGAGTATAGTCACTAACAGAATAAATAATAGCGATGAGTAATTCGACAAGAAACAACAAAAGATCAGGAACCGTAAAGAGTCTGATAGTATTGCTGTTAGCGATAATCACATCATCAGTAACCTCGTATTCCCAGGTATCAGCGGACGACCTTAATCTAAAAGGAGCGATTGCGGAGAAATACGATCAAGCCATCATAAAAAGATTCATCCCAGAAAACTATCAAACAGGAGACTCAATATATAATATAGGTATAAAAAGAAGCCAGAACAACGTCATGGTAGCGGGTATCATCCTTAAATCGATGGGTGGGATCGGCAAAGGTGACACTGAAGGTGCGCTCAAAGACACAGAGGAAGGCATCAGAATATGCGAGAATGAACCAGAGTTGAGCAAAGCATATTATTACCTGTACACATACAACATCAACATATTGATGATGACAGGTAAAATGCATGAGATGCTAGAAAAATCGCAAGAGATGATGAATGCGGCAAGTGTAAACAACGATGTATACGGACTTAGCTACAGCTATTATTGCATGGGACTTACATTTACAATAAGAGACAATCCTAGACTAGCAGAACAATACTTCAGCAAAGCAGCGGAAATTTCAGAAAAGAATGACATTGAAGAATCATTAAAAAACATATACCTCAATCTGGCGAACTGCTACAGCACCCTCAATGACACAAAAAAGACATTAAAAATAATAGACAAGCTACATGAAATTGCCCGTAAGAGCGACAACGAGACCAGTAAACTCATGATAGAGGCGTACATATTGTCAATGGCCTTCAATGTGTATAGCAATTCAAAATATATAGAAGAGACAGACAAAATAATCAAAACTGGAGTACTCGAGTCATTAGACAGCGAAATACGACATTTGATAATGAGTATGTACTACTGCGGCAAAAGAATAAAGAGCAAAGCATTGCAACATGCAGACTCATTAAACACCGGAGTAAACTCACTAAACACGAAAGAACAGATATATAGTTTTTTTGGAGACTGGAAAGAAGCATATAAGTGCAGAGTGGAAGCAGTAATGTACCATGATTCGATACAGACGATAATTCAGAATGAAGACATAGCGGCGCTAGAATCGGAAATGGGTAACGTAGCGCTGAGAGCGAACGCCCAAAAACTTGAGGAGAAGAACAGGCAAATATTATTTGGATCGGTGCTATTCATCGTAATTGCGACCGCACTACTTATAGCATTCTACTATATAACAAGACAGCGATCGCTCGAAAAACAGAAAGCAGAGCTTCAGCTGGAAGTTGAACGCCAGACATCGGAGTTGAGAAAAAAGAATGCACTTATCGAAAGAGCGAGCAGAGAGACAACAGATAGCATAAACTATGCGAAAAGGATACAGAATGCCATTCTGCCAGACCTTAGTCAGTTGACAGGCAATGGTATTGCAGGAGTATTTACAGTAATGCGTCCGTATAACATTGTGAGTGGAGACTTCTACTGGGCGAAGACGACAGGTGACAAAATAGTAATAGTATGTGCAGACTGTACAGGTCATGGCGTGCCAGGAGCATTCATGTCGATGATAGGGTCGGCGCTACTTGGTGAAATATGTTCTCAACCACAATTGCCATCAGCAGGAGAAATTTTGACAGAGCTAGACAAACAGACCAAAGAGATGCTAGGCCAGAACAAAGGACAAATGCTGGAAGACGGCATGGACCTAGCAATAGTAATATATGAACCCAAGACATTTACGCTTTCATATTCAACAGCCAAAAGACCTATATATCTGGTTCAGGATGGCAATATCATAGAATATAAAGGTATAAAACGCAGCATTGGAGACAACGATGAAAAAAGTTGTAAGCTGCCATTTGAAACATCATCGGTGCACGTATTCCCTGGTGACACATTATACATGTGTTCGGATGGTGTGGCAGACCAGTTTGGCGGTCAGGAGACATACGGTCCGAACGGAAAGAGACTCAGAACGAACGGACTCAAGAGGATATTCAGCCTTATTTCGGCATTGGATATCAACAAGCAAAAAGAGGCATTTGACAAACAATTTGACAGTTGGAAAGGCACATGCAAACAAGTTGATGACATTTCGCTCATCGGAATACGTTTTTAAAAAAGAAAGAGATGGATATATTTGACAAAATAGACGCCTCAAAAGGAGGATCACTAGGAAAGTATCAAAACATAGCACATGGATATTTTGCATTCCCGAAACTCGAGGGTGAGATTGGTCCGAGGATGAAATTTAGAGGCAAGGAAGTATTGAACTGGAGCCTAAACAACTATCTTGGACTAGCCAACATACCAGAAATCAGAGAAGCAGATGCGAAAGCGGCAGAGAAATGGGGACTAGCCTACCCTATGGGTGCAAGAATGATGAGTGGACACACCTCGCTTCACGAAGAGCTGGAGCGCAGGCTTGCCAAATTTTTGTGTAAAGACGATGCATTTCTGATTAACTTTGGATATCAGGCGATGGTGTCGATAATAGACACAATGTGCTCTAGATTTGACGTCATTGTATATGACTCAGAGTGCCATGCATGCATAATGGACGGAATATTCATGCACAAAGCCAAGGGGGGAAAAAGTTTTGTCTATCCGCATAACGACATAGAGAACTGCCGGAAGAAAATAGAGATGGGCCGAAACTATATAGAGAAAGAGGGACGCAATGGAGGAATACTGGTTGTAACAGAAGGCGTATTTGGCATGGCGGGCGACTTGGGAGCATTGGACAAGATAGCGGCATTGAAAGAGGAATATGAATTTAGGCTGCTAGTGGATGATGCACATGGATTTGGCACGATGGGTCCTAATGGACGAGGTACGGCGGAGAAATATGGAGTCATGGACAAAATAGACCTGGCATTTGGAACATTTGCGAAGGCGATGGCAGGGATAGGAGGATTTATTGCCTCGACAGAGAAAGTGTGCAACTATCTGCGATATAACATGCGTTCTCAGATATTTGCGAAATCGCTACCAATGGCCATGGTAGAAGGAGCGCTGAAACGTCTGGAGATGATAGAGACGCGACCAGAATACAGAGAGAGACTATGGGCGATAGCGCATGCGCTGCAAAAAGGACTAAGTGATAACGGCTTTGACATAGGCAACACGCAATCGCCAGTAACTCCGGTCTACTTCAAATGTTCAGAGATAGAAGATGAAGAAACGTCGATAAACGAAGCACTAAACATGGTAGTAGACTTGCGTGAGAACTATGGAATATTCTGCTCAATAGTCAAATATCCGGTTGTACCGAAAGGCACAGTCATGTTGAGAATAATACCGACAGCAGCGCATACGATGGAAGACGTCCAATATACGATAGACACATTCTGCGAGTTGAAGAGCAAACTGGAAAAAGGGGAATATGCGAAAGGGACGCCATGTGTCAAATGATTCAAATGAAATAGTCAAATAAATATTGTTTTAAGTGTAACAATCAGAAAGTTGTGTCGTAAACTAGAAAAAACGAAAGAAAAGTATTGGAAACTGACTATTTTGTTATAAATTAGCAAGCGGAAAAAATAAAACCTAAAATAAAATGAAGAAGATAGTATTAATACTCATGGCTTCGATGGTAATGACAGCAGTGTTGAGTGCATGCCATTCTAGTTCGGAATGTCCAGCATACGCCTCAGCAGAGACCGTCGTAGAGGTAGGATAGAATAATACAAGGAATGGTATTTATATCATTCCTTTTTTATTATAAGAGAGTCAAAGAAGGAAGTCAAAGGTGTGAAAACAATTGATAAGGATAAAAAAGATTAAAAAACACTTATTGTTTGAATAATTCACCGAATGTCACTATCTTTGCAACAGATAAGAAAATATCATAAAAAAACACATAATTCAAAAAAAACAAAAAATGACAAGAGTTGCTATTAACGGTTTCGGCCGTATCGGTCGTCTCGCATTCCGTCAGATGTTTGAGGCTGATGGTTATGAGGTAGTTGCAATCAACGACCTTACATCTCCAAAGATGCTCGCTCACCTTCTTAAGTATGATACTGCTCAGGGTGGTTTCGCTGGCAAGTTCGGTGAGGGCAAGCACACTGTAGAGGCTACTGAGAACTCTATTATCGTTGACGGTAAGGAGATCAAGATCTCTGCTGAGA